>JBBRFJ010000101.1:0-9912 GCA_038224475.1 Burkholderiales bacterium | reverse complement strand
ACCCGAGCAGATTCTGGGCGCGCCCATCAGCACGGCGTCCGACGTTTATTCGCTGGGCGTGGTGCTGTATGAATTATTGAGTGGCGTGCGTCCCTACAAATTGAAGCGCGGCACGCGCGGCGAGCTGGAAGAAGCGATTTTTGCGGTTGACGCGGCCAAGCCCAGCCAGATGCTGCGGCAGCAGGCAAATGCGGACGGCTCACTCTCACTAAAAACAGCGAAGCAGCTGGAGGGGGACCTCGATATTGTTTGCCTGAAAGCGCTCAAGAAGAAGCCGGAGGAGCGCTACGCCACGGTCGCGGCGTTTGCAAATGACATCACGCGCTGGCTGCAGGGCTATCCGATTGAAACGCGATCAGACGGCAGCTGGTATGCGGCGCGTAAATTTCTGGCGCGACATCGCACCGTGGTGACACTGTCCGCAGTCGCGGTGTTTGCGATGGTGGCGGGCACCATTACCTCGGTAATACAAGCCAAACGCGCCGAAGCAGAAGCTGAAGTGGCCCGCGAGCAAGGCGCACGCGCGCATGCGGTTGAGCAGTTTTTATCTGGCTTATTCACCGCAAATTCGGTTGATCAGGCCGATCCGGAAGCGGCGCGCAAGCTTACCGCGCGTGAGTTGCTGGATCGTGGCGCTGACCGCATTGATAAATCACTGCTCGATTTTCCAGATGCAAAATCGGATGTGCTTGCCACTTTAGGCACCATGTATGTGCATCTGGGTGATTGGAAAAAAGCGACCGAGCTCACCCGCGCACGGCTACCGCTGGTTGAAAAGTCATTTGGCAAAGGATCAATGGAGTACGCGCAGGCGCTAACCGATGTAGCAGAAAAACTCATCGGCGAGCGTCGCGACGACAATGGCGTAATTGCGTTGACCTCGGAAGCTAAAAAAATCCTAACCGCGTTGAAACAGGAGAAAAGTTTATTGTTCGCTGAGGCTTTGCGTTTTGAATCTATCATATGGCGACGGCGCGACCTTGATATCGCGGTCGAAACAGCCGCGCGCGCGGTAGAAATTATCCGGCCATTCATGCCCAACCCCATGTCTGTTCCCGCAGCTGAGAATTCCATCTCCACGTCGGTGAAATTCAATCCAGCGCCAGTCGGTGCCAGCGGCACCGAGGCAACCATGGCGGCTGAGAATGCCCGCAAGATCGCCAAACGATTTGGCACGGCGCTCGGCGATCTCAGCATGGCCTATAACGCCCGTGGCAATTTCCTTGAGGCCGATGGCACGTTAGCAGAAGCCAATAAGGTGCTGTCGGAAACGCGCGGCAAAGACAACTTTGATGCAGCGTGGGTATACATGCTCCGTGGCACCATCAACGTGATGCGGGGCAATTTTGTTGCCGCCGAACCCATGCTGCGCGAGGGCGCAATTAATGTTCGGCGCAGCGGCGGACCGCAGCAACCCGCCAGCGTATATGCGGAGAGTATGCTGGCGTGGTTTCTACATATGACCGGGCGGCGCGATGAGGGCGTAAAACTCATCAATGCTGCGCGCGCCCGAATCGCTGCCAAGCTGGGTCCGGACGATCCGCGCACCATTGACGCGAATATTGTCTATGCCGGCATGCTGGTCGCTGAAGGCAGTTTTGCTGACGCCATTAAAATTGCGGAGCCGTACGCGGCGATAGAAAAAACTCCGGTAGGCGCTCAGGTGGTGTACGGAACCGCGCTGGCGCGAAGCGGTGAATTTAAGCGCGCGCTGGTGCCACTCAATGCCGCGATTGAAGCCTTGGAAGCACGCAAGGCCCGCAATAGTCTGTGGTGGTCTGAAGCGATGCTCGCGCGTACCGAGCTTATCCTCGCCCAGCGCGATTTCGTTTCGGCAAAAAAAGAGTTCAATTCCATTCTGGGTGGCATGACCGTAAACGGCCACGGCGCGCAATACACCGCGCGCACTTATCTGGGTCTGGCGCGAGCTGAAGCTGCGCTCGGCGAGACGGGCGCAGCACGGGACCATTTGGCGAAAGCCGACTTGCTGTTGCGAGAGCCACAAGTCAATGGGTTGCTGGCAGATATGGGCGCCGAAATTAACGCGGAAGTGCGTCGCTTGAATTATGCAAAGACCGATGCCGTTACCGAGCCCGCAGGGAAGCCACCCTGAGCACAGCTGCGAGTTCGCGCTGATAAAGCGCCAAAAATAACAATTCCAGCGCGGTCACCGATAAGCCTCAAGCAAGATTGAGAGACCGGCAACACCGCGGCGAAAACGGCGTCTTAATGGCGCGACAACATTATTTCGGAACATCAACAGAATTTGCAGAAACGGAGTTGGCGTTGGAATTGCATTCAAATGAGTTAGCAGACCCGCGGCACGCAGAGCAGCCGCTACAGCCGTCTGGAATAACTGCCGCCGTGCCACCGCTGCTCGGTTCCCCGCGTGCGCTGCGCTTCTCTCTCGTCATTCCTGCTTACAACGAAGCCGGCTGGCTGGCCGCGTTGCTCGATACTGTGGATGTGGCGCGCCGCGTCTATCGCGGCGGGCCTGACGCAATCGAAGTGATTGTCGCGGACAACGCTTCGACGGACGCCACGGCTGAGATTGCGCATCAGCGAGGCTGTCGCGTCGCGACGGTTGCGCAGCGCGCGATCGCCGCGGCGCGCAATGGCGGGGCGGCGATTGCGACGGGCGAAATCGTCTGCTTTATCGATGCTGATTCACGTATTCATCCTGCGACCTTTAACGCAATTGACGATGTCATGCAGTCGGGGCGGGTGATTGTGGGCGCGTCCAAGGTGCATCCTGATCGCTGGTCAGTCGGATTGCTGGCAACCTGGCTGGCCGCGCTGCCGGTGGCCTACACAATGGGTGTTGATGCGGGTGTGGTGTTTTGTCGCCGCAATGATTTTATGGCGGTAGGCGGCTACGATGAAAGCCTTTTGTATGCCGAAGACATTCAGCTATTGGTGGATTTGAAACGGCTAGGTCGCGCGCGTGGCCAGCGATTTGGTCGCGCCAAGGGCGCGCGCGCGATTACCTCGACGCGCAAGTTTGACAAGCATGGTGATTGGCACTTTTTCACGCGCATGCCGCGTGTGGCGTTCTGGATGCTGCGTGACAAAAGTCGGGTTGAAAAATTTACCCGCGCTTACTGGTACGAGGACCGCTAGGTTACGAACATTAACCGGGGACGAAGATCGCTATTAGTCCAACGCGACGAAAGGTACGAAAGCGAACAAAGCCTAGTAAAATTGGATTATTCGCTAAATCGCTCAAACACCCAAAAAGACACCATGAAAACCCCGCAAAGATTGCTGCCCTTGGTCGAAGAAGGCCTCGTTGACGAGGTCATTCGCCAGCTCATGAGCGGCAAAGAAGCTATCGTTTATGTGGTGCGTTGCGGTGAAGATATTCGGTGCGCCAAAGTTTATAAAGAAGCCGATAAGCGCGCGTTTCGCCAAGCCGTGCAATATACCGAAGGCCGTAAAGTAAAAAATAGTCGCCGCGCCCGCGCCATGGAAAAAGGTTCCCGATTTGGCCGCGAGCAGCAGGAGGAAGCCTGGCAAAGCGCCGAAGTCGATGCACTACATCGCCTAGCCGCCGTGGGCGTACGCGTGCCTAGGCCCTACAATTTTTTGAACGGCGTGCTATTGATGGAGTTGGTGACGGATGAAAACGGCCACGCGGCGCCTAGGCTTAACGACGTCGAACTGACCCCTGAAAAAGCCCGCGACTATCATCAAAAATTAATTCGCGAAGTCGTGCGCATGTTGTGCGCAGGCATCGTTCACGGTGATCTATCCGAATATAACGTGCTGGTGGATGGTGACGGGCCGGTAATTATCGACCTGCCCCAAGCCATTGATGCGGCGGGCAATAACAGTGCCGCCAGTCTTCTCGAACGCGACGTCAATAACCTCGCCATCTGGTTCGGTCGTTTCGCGCCGGAGCTCATCAAGACCGACTATGGCCGTGAAATTTGGGCGATTTATAAAACAGGGAAGCTGCTTCCCGACACGCCTCTCACCGGCTTCTTCGCGCGCGACGAAAAGAAGGCCGATGTGAAAGGTTTGATCAAGGAAATTGACGAGGTGGTGAGAGAAGAGGCGGCGCGGCAGCGATACAAAGAGAGTTTGAAACAGAACTTATAGCTGTAGCGGGTTCTGTTATAAAGGTCTAAACCCTAGCAGCAGCGCGGCGTTCAGTGGGAAAATGCCTGAAAGCGGTCGTTAATCAAGGGTTTTGCGCTTTTTGGCCTACGATATCCTTGGGTGTGGCTATGACCGGCACAAACACTACTTGCAAAATAATACACAGGCAAAAAACGCCAACATATATCCACGGATTGTCTTGCAAGTCGAGGGCCAGCCAGTTGATTACTGCTAGCAATCCGAAGAAGGGAGAAAAGCTCAGCAACCTCCATAAAAGAGGCGTTGATAATCGCGTCCCACATTCATTGCACGAGGCCATGCCACTCAGCCCGCCCATATTCGCCTTTTGCCAAAGTGAGATTGAATCTTTATGGCAGTGCGGACACATAAATTTTTTCATGGGTTGCTCCTTCGACAAGACTGCAAAGGTTACAAAAAAATATTGAACTACGGTAGTGTTCGAATACTAGCGCAAGCGGGTTTTAAAAGCTACCGGAGTGATCTCACACAGCCTCAAGTGCCTTAAATTTAAACGTACGTCGTATAAATGAATGTAACTGAGCGCGCTTGACAGCATCCCGCTCAGATACAGTTGGGGATGGAAAACTTGGTGAAGGGCGGATGCCCTACCAAATTATCAAAATAATTTATGCATACAACGGACGCCATCATGGATATTGAAAATATTGCACAAAGTGAAGACGTCAAGGCCGATGTCCCAATATCGCGACGCTCCTTTCGATTTTTACGTCAGTGTGGTGATTGTGTGTGACGGCACCGATGAAGCCGCTAAACGCCTTGAGCGGGTGTTGTGGAATGATCCCGCGACCGGTGTGATGCGCCATGCGGATGCCGGTTATGAAACCGCGATTGACTGTGCCCGCGAGCAAGGACTGAACATGCCGATGTTGTTGACATGAAAGCATCAACCACATCAGCCGCACTGACGGTTTTGAATATTCGGCCGGGTCATTTCAATCTCGATGAATTGCAAACCATTCACGCCAGTTGTCAGTCGCTTGCCATCGATTCAAGCGCGTGGGACGCGGTGCGGGCGAGTGCGCGCGTGGTGCAGCGTGCTGCGCAGGGCGATGCGCCCGTGTATGGCGTCAATACGGGCTTCGGCAAACTCGCCAATCAGCGCATCAGTCAGTCGCAGCTCGACACGCTGCAAGTCAATTTGATCCGTTCGCACAGTGTGGGTGTCGGTGAGCCGTTGGCGCCCGCCGTGGTCAGGCTGATGCTTGCGCTGAAGGCTGCCAGTCTAGCCCGTGGTTATTCGGGCGTGCGTGTGGAAATTATTGAAACTCTGATTGCGGTACATAACGCGGGTCTGGTGCCTTACATTCCATCGCAAGGATCAGTTGGCGCATCGGGCGATTTGGCCCCGCTCGCACATATGACGCTCGCCTTGATGGGCGAGGGCGAAATGCTGGTGGATGGGTTGCGCCAGCCCGCGGCACCGTTGTTGCTCAAGGCCGATATCGCCCCGCTCAAGCTCGGTGCAAAAGAGGGGCTGGCATTGATAAACGGCACACAGGCATCGACCGCGCTGGCGCTGCATGCGTTGTTTGAATTTGAGCCGGTGTTGGAAGCAGCGCTTGTCGTCGGTGCGCTCACGGTCGACGCGGCGCGTGGCAGCGACGGCCCGTTCGATCCTCGCATCCATGAGCTGCGCGGTCAGCCGGGGCAGATCGATGTTGCAAAATATTATCGTGCGTTGCTCGATGGTAGCGCCATTCGCAACTCACATCTTGATGGCGATGATCGCGTGCAAGACCCGTATTGTCTGCGTTGTCAGCCGCAGGTGGTGGGCGCGTGCCTGGATCAGTTACGCCACGCCGCGCTCGTGTTGCTGCGCGAGGCCAATGCCGTCACCGATAATCCGCTGGTGTTTGCGGAAGATGAAATGTTAATTTCCGGCGGTAATTTTCATGCGGAGCCCATCGCCTTGGCGGCTGACGCAATGGCGGTGGCGATTGCCGAAGTCGGCGCAATCGCAGAACGCCGTATCGCCATGTTGATTGACAGCAGCGTGTCCCGATTGCCGCCATTCCTCACTGCCGATGCCGGACTGAACAGCGGTTTTATGATCGCGCATGTGACGGCGGCATCGCTGGCGTCCGAAAACAAATCGCTCGCGCATCCGGCCAGCGTGGATAGTTTGCCGACCAGTGCGAATCAAGAGGACCATGTGTCGATGGCGACCTTTGCCGCGCGTCGTCTGCAGCCGATGATTGCGAATACCGCGCACATCATTGGCATCGAGCTGCTCGCTGCCGCGCAGGGCATAGAGTATTTGCGCCCGTTGCAGACTTCAGGCGCCCTTGAATCGGCGCACGCGTTGCTGCGCGCTCAATGCCCGGCGATGCCGCAGGATCGCTATTTGGCACCCGATATTGAAATTGCAACGGGACTGGTACGGGACGGCTCGCTCGCGCGGGCACTGCGAAATTTGCCGGCTCTACCGGCGCTGTGGATTCCCCACTAAAAAACTAAATAGAAACACCAGCGTAGACGGGCATCTTCAGCATAAAAGCCTCTTAAACACCCGCGCTTGTTGGGGGTTGGTGTTTGTATGCCCACTCGGTCAATACGTTGATCGTGGCGTGGCTGCCAGCTACGCGCTAATGCTAATCGCGCTCGCTTCGGTCATAATTATGAAACTTGATATTTGCAAAAAATCGCAATCATCACAAAAATAATTTTTGGTGCAATCGCCACGCAACCGCTCAAAAAGCAAGCGCGTGTTGCACAAAATCCCGAAAAACAAAACCGGAGAGCACCCATATGGCGACAACAGCCACGTCCGCACCCACAAATTTAGCCCCCGAACCTTTTGTCCCCAGTGATTCGAACATGGCTGAATTTACATTTCGCGCCATCATCATGGGCGTGTTGCTGGGCATGGTATTCGGTGCATCGTCGCTATATCTCGTGTTGAAAGTCGGCTTGACAGTGAGCGCTTCGATTCCGGTCGCGGTCATCGCGATCACGCTGTTTCGATTGATCTCGAAAACCGGTGGGCGCGATTCGACAATCCTGGAAAATAATATTGTGCAGACCGCTGGCTCGGCCGGTGAGTCAATCGCTTTTGGTTTGGGCGTGACGATGCCGGCGATATTGATTTTGGGTTTCGATTTGGAAATCGCGCGGGTGATGCTGGTCGGCGTCTTGGGCGGTCTGTTGGGCATCTTAATGATGATTCCGCTGCGTCGCAGCTTGATTGTGGCGCAACACGACAAGCTCAAATATCCGGAAGGCACGGCGTGTGCAGAAGTCCTCAAAGCGGCGGAAGCGTCGAAAATATCGGCAGCATCGACCGCAGGCGATGGCCGCGCGGGTGTTATTTTTATGGGGTTCGGTGTGGGTCTTTTGTATAAGGCGTTAAACGTCGCCTTCAAAGGCTGGAAAGATGTCCCGGAAAAAGTTTTTGGCGCGCCCTTAAAAGGTGGCTCGGTGGGTGCCGAAATTTCGCCGGAGCTGTTGGGCGTGGGCTATATCATTGGTCCGCGTATCGCGTCCATTATGTGTGCCGGCGGCGTGATGGCGTATCTTCTACTGATCCCGCTCATAAAATTTTTCGGTGATGCACTGTCAGGCCCGCTCGCGCCAGCAGCCAAGTTGATCCACGATATGAGCCCGAACGAGATTCGCAGCGCCTATGTGCTGTATATCGGCGCCGGTGCGGTGGCAGCAGGCGGCATCATCAGTCTGTTTCGCGCCTTGCCCACGATCTTGCACAGCCTTCGCTCAAGTTTTGCTAGTTTTAGCGGCGTAAAAACGACCGAGAGCGACAAGCGGACTGATCAGGATATCCCAATGAAATGGGTGCTGATTGGGTGCCTAGCCATCGTGATCATCATCATGCTCTCGCCACCGTTGCACATGAATCTTCTCGGCGCGCTGCTGATCTTGGTTTTCGGTTTTCTGTTTGCCACCGTGTCGTCGCAGCTCACTGGCGAGATTGGCTCGTCAAGCAATCCAATTTCCGGCATGACCGTGGCCACATTGCTTTTTACCTGCCTCATTTTTCTGTTAGTTGGCTGGACCGGTGGGCCGTATTACGTCACTGCGCTGTCGGTGGGCGCAATTGTTTGTATCGCTTCCAGTAACGCGGGCACCACTTCGCAGGATTTAAAAACGGGCTTTTTGGTTGGTGCCACACCTCGTTTACAGCAATACGCAATTCTTTGCGGCGCGCTCGCGTCGGCCGTTTTGTTAGGGCCTATTTTATTAAAATTAAATGATGCCTCTACCGTGTATGTGCCTATTGCGCAGGTCGCGCCGGGCCTCCAAACCAACGCGGCCAACTTGACCGAGATGGCCGCACTGCAAGGCCCTCAAGCCGCACAGGACGCAAAAACCTATCGCGTATGGCACAAGACCGATATCGTCGGTGGACCGGCTGGAAAATATCTGGTGGATGATGCGGGTGCTGCGGCGTATCTGGTTGATCCAGGCATAAACGGCACGCACAACAAACGCCCGGATGGTTCCGAAGTGCGCAAATACGACGCGCCCAAGGCGGTGCTGATGTCGTACATCATCAAGGGTATTTTGGATCAGCAGCTGCCGTGGGCGCTGGTTATGTTTGGCGTTGTGATCGCGCTGATTCTTGAAATGGCGGGCGTGTCTTCTTTACCGTTCGCGGTCGGCGTGTATTTGCCGCTGTCGTCATCTGCGCCGATTTTTGTGGGCGGCATGGTGCGTTGGCTGGTGGATCGTCGCCGGAACAAGCATCCTGAATACGCCAAACTAAGTGCAGAAGAGCTTGCGGCGGCCGGTGACCGAGGCGCGGGGGTATTGCTGTCATCGGGCTATATTGCCGGTGGTGCGCTGGCCGGCATCATCATCGCGTTTACAGCCGGTGTGCTGACCGATTTTGACAAATCCATTACTGATTGGTCGCTGGCGCACAATCCATTCTTTGAGGGCGCGAATGCAGATCTGTTGTCGATGCTGCCTTATGCATTTCTGATTGGCTTGTTGATTTGGGTGGGTCGCGAAAAGATAGTTTCGAAACCTTAGTCGTCTCAGAGTCTGACCTGCCGTGATGATAAGCCCGGGCGCAAACCCGGGCTTTTTATTGCGCCGAAAGCAAAGATGCAAGCCGTAAAAATACCGTCGATAAGACCTTAAAGCATCAGCAACACGCGCCGCAAATCGGGATCGTCCGGATCGCGATCTTCGACGAAACCGAGGCGCTTCATCAGCTTGAGCATGCCGCTATTGCCTGCGAGTACTTGGCCGATGATGGCAGCAAGACCGCGGCTGCGGGCGATATCGCAAATAGTGGTCATCAGCGCCGAACCAATGCCCCGGCCGTAGAAATCATTGGCCACCACAAGTGCAAATTCTGCCGTAACAGCGTCGGCATTGAGCAGATATCGGGCCACACCGATGATGCGTTCATCGGGCGACCCGTCGCTGACGGTGGCAACGATGGCCATCTCGCGGTCATAATCAATCTGCGTGAAGCGTGCAAGCAGGGAGGGTGACAGCTCTGTCATTGTTGACAGAAAGCGAAAATACCGTGCTTCGCTGGATAAATTGCGCACGAACAGTTGCAGCATTTCGGCATCTTCGGGGCGCACGGCACGGAACTGGCAATTCACCCCGTCGCTGGTCACGACCTGCCGGGTGAATATATTAGGGTACGGCGCAATCGCCATGTGCGCATAGGGGGCCTCGCCGGCATTTAATCCCGCGCCGACTGCGCTACCTGCCGCTTTACCCACGACCGCGCGTGCATCCACGACCGCCGCGCCAAACTCATCGATGATGACCGGATTAATATCGAGCTCTTGC
>JBBRFJ010000100.1:0-10086 GCA_038224475.1 Burkholderiales bacterium | reverse complement strand
TTATTGCCAGAGGCGTTCGCCACCGTTCGCGAAGCGGGTAAACGCGTATTGGGTATGCGTCATTTTGATGTGCAATTGATTGGCGGCATGGTGCTGCATGACGGCAAGATTGGCGAGATGCGTACCGGTGAGGGCAAGACTTTGATGGCGACTTTGCCGTCATATTTGAACGCTTTGTCGGGTCACGGCGTGCACGTAGTCACGGTAAACGATTACCTTGCCAAGCGCGATTCCGAGTGGATGGGACGCCTGCACAGTTTTCTGGGGCTCACCGTGGGTTGTAATCTTTCGCAAATGCAGCACAGCGAAAAACAAGAGGCATTTAAAGCGGACATTACCTACGGTACCAACAACGAATTCGGTTTTGATTATCTGCGTGACAACATGGTCACCAACAAAGCAGAACGCGTCATGCGCGGTGTTAATTTCGGCATCATCGATGAAGTGGATTCGATTTTGATTGACGAGGCGAGAACGCCGCTGATCATCTCGGGTCAGGCGGAAGACTCAGCGACGATGTACCAAAAAGTAAACTTGCTGGTGCCCAATTTAAAACCGCAAGAAGACGAAAAAGGCGAGGGCGATTACTGGATAGATTTAAAAGCCCATTCGGTCACATTGTCCGAAGACGGCCATGAGCACGCTGAACAATTGATGGTGCAAAACGGATTATTGGCGGAAGGCACCTCGCTATATGATCCGGCCAACATCATGCTGGTGCATCACCTCTATGCGGCGGTGCGTGCCAATGTGCTTTATCACCGTGATCAGCATTACGTGGTGCAAGACGGCGAGGTGGTGATTGTTGATGAATTCACCGGCCGCATGATGACCGGACGCCGCTGGTCCGAAGGACTGCATCAAGCGGTTGAGGCAAAAGAGGGCGTCAAGATTCAGAATGAGTCGCAAACGCTGGCGTCAATCACGTTTCAAAACTACTTCAGGCTTTATAAAAAGCTCTCCGGCATGACCGGTACGGCGGACACCGAAGCGTTCGAGTTTCAGTCCATTTACAACCTCGAAACGGTGATTATCCCGACTAACCAGCCGATGGTGCGTAAAGATCCAAACGACCTCGTCTATATGACTTCGAACGAGAAGCACAACGCCATCGTGCTTGATGTGCGCGAGTGTTACGAGCGCGGCCAACCTGTTTTGCTCGGTACAACCTCGATTGAAAATTCGGAGCTGCTATCCGAACTGCTCAAGAAAGAAAAAATCCCGCATCAAGTGCTGAACGCGAAGCAGCATGCGCGTGAGGCAGAAATTGTCGCGCAGGCCGGCCAGCCGAAAGCCGTGACCATTGCTACCAACATGGCAGGGCGCGGTACGGACATCGTGCTGGGCGGTAGCTTGGAGCATGCGGTGCAAGGGGTTAAAGCCGATGAAGCCCTGAGCGATGCGCAGAAAGCGGACAAGATAGCCGAGTTAAAAGCGGGCTGGCAAAAAGTGCATGAGGACGTGGTCGCCGCCGGTGGTCTGCATATTGTCGGTTCGGAACGCCATGAGTCGCGGCGGATTGACAACCAGCTGCGCGGACGTGCTGGCCGTCAGGGTGATCCCGGGTCATCGCGCTTTTTCCTGTCGTTCGAAGATCCGCTGCTGAAAATTTTTGCGGGCGACAAAATGAAGGCGATTATGGCGCGCCTCAAAATCCCTGAGGGCGAAGCGATTGAAGCGGGCATGGTGTCGCGGTCGATCGAAAATGCGCAGCGCAAAGTTGAAGCGCGAAATTTCGACATTCGCAAGCAATTGCTTGAATACGACGATGTGGCCAACGATCAGCGCAAAGTGATTTATCAACAGCGCAATGAGCTGCTTGATGCGGATGACATTTCTGAAACAATTGCGGCCATGCGTTCTGACGTGCTGCAAAACGTGGTGGCGACCTATGTGCCGCCCGAATCGGTCGAAGAGCAGTGGGACGTGACGGGTCTGACGCGTACGCTTGAGTCCGACTTCAATATGAAAGTCAGCGTCGATGAATGGCTTAAGAACGATGAAGAGCTTGATAGCCAGAAGATGAGCGAACGCCTGAATGAGCAGGCTACCCAGGAATACGACGCTAAATTCAAAGATGTTGAAAAGCCGCTGCTGCATCAATATGAGCGCGCGGTCATGCTGCAATCCATTGATTCGCATTGGCGCGAACATTTGGCTGCGCTGGATTATTTGCGCCAGGGCATTCATCTGCGCGGCTATGCACAAAAGCAACCCAAGCAGGAATACAAGCGCGAAGCATTTGAGCTGTTCAGCAGCATGCTGGATGGGATCAAGCGCGAAGTCACGCAGGTATTGGTGAACGTTCGCGTGGAATCACAGGCCGCAGTCGCGCAAGCTGAAAAAGCGGCAGAAGAAGCCGCGGCTCGGGTCGCACAGAATGTTCAATACCATCATGCCGATTACGACGAAGCGCTTGCGCTGGCAGACAAGGCGGCAGATAAAGTCGCTGATGAGCAGGGTGCGTCACCGTTCGTGCGAGACGCTGCAAAAATTGGTCGTAACGATCCTTGCTGGTGCGGATCCGGGAAGAAGTACAAGCAATGCCATGGCAAGTTGTCGTGATGTCGTGCGCTGTTTAAACAACAACGTCATGACGACATGAATGACGACATTGATGACTGAGCTTAAAACGGCGGCAATGACGGGTGTAGAAATTAATGCGCACGTCAGCGAACGTGCTACAAACGGCGAGCCGTTTTCCGTCATCGCGAATATGCGGATTACCTCTGACATCGTGGTGGATGTCGATGTCTGCGTAGATTTTTTTGGTAACGACTCAGATGCACCGTTTCACACCCGTTTCATTTCACAGGATGGTTGGGATATTTGCTGGCTCCCCAAAGGCGAATATCTCATCCGGTGGAATACGCCGCGCCTGGCACTCGCGCCGGGTGCGACACGCGCCTGTGTGCGGGTATTCGGGCGTGTGGATGGCGTGAAGCAAATGCTCGCCGTGCAAAATATTGCATTTGCCGGGCCCACTAATACGGCTCAGACATCGATGGCCGTGGTGTGGGAAGTCGATTCCGCTGGCGTAACCCCCACCATCGAATCACTCGCTTGGCGGCAGGGTTATAAGAGCTGGTTTTTTCAGCATTTTGATCACGCGTCGCGCACCGCCATTGAGTACATCTGCGGCGACTCGCCGCTACTGCGTGGCCGGGTGCTCGACGTGGGCTGCGGCGATGGCGTGACTGATCTGGGTATTGCGCTACGCTATGGTCCGAAAGAATTGATTGGTATTGATCCGTTCAAAGGCTTTGAGCGTCTGCCACAAATCCTTGCCGACAATAATCTGGGCCATTTGGCGATACCAAAAAATCTCAAGTTTATGGCCGAGGATGGCAACGCATTGCCGTTCGATGACAATTCGTTTGATGCGCTGATTTCGTGGGGCTCGGTCGAGCATATGGCGGGCGGCTATGATCGTGCGCTCAGCGAAATGCGGCGCGTATTAAAGCCCGATGGTTTGCTATTTATTGCGCCCGGTTTATTCTATTCAAATATCGGTCATCACCTGGGTGAATTTTCTGCCGAGCCGTATTTTCATCTGACCCATACCCACGATGAAGTGCGCGATATTGTGTTCAATAGCGAGCCGAAGTTTATGGATCGCAGCGGCCTGTTCGCCAAGCGGGAAGAGTATTGGCAGTGGTATAACGAATTGAACAAAATTACGGTGCCCAAGTTTGACGAGGAGTTACGTGCACTCGGCTTTGAGCCGTGGCGTGCCGCATTGCGCTGCGAGCCACTGGTTGAATACAAGGCCGGCATGTTTGAGCACCGTATTTGCGATTTGGCCCCCAACGAGCTTTACAGCTCTTGGTATATTCGCAAATGAGTCGTTCGTTCGCCGAAGCACTAACTGTGCGGGATGTCGGTGACGCAACCTTGATCGCTGGCGAACTTTTTCAGGCAAGTTTTAATTCAGCTTTCCCATCGCCGCGCGAGTTTCAATTGGGCACCGAGCGGGTCAAGAAATCAGCTTGGCATCAGTACGTTGCCGAATACATTCGAGCCGATGGCTCGGTCGAATGCGTCGGTTTTTGCAATTGGATTCGCTATGAAAATGTTTATCTTGAGGGCGGAATGTGTGTCAAAAAGCATTTCTATCGCAGTTTGTCGAAACAAGAATTTCGCGACTGCAAAGCGCTCGGCGGCGTGGCGCAGATCATGATGGAATCAGCTGCCCGTGATCTGAACGATGCCGCAGCTTGGTTTGGATACTGTGGTGACTCCCAAGCATACCGAGTGGACCAGCGCGTGGGTTATCAACCGACCGCGCATAAACATTTAATCGTGAAATGGCTCCGGGAGGTGGACGCAAATGCGCAAGCCAAGCTGATTGAAGCCATCGCGAAAATTGGGCCATTCTAGAGCGATGCGTATTCCTGTGCTGGCCTACCACGCACTGAATGTTCATGGCGTTGACTATGGCAACAACGACCATGTTGCGTTCCGAGAAGATTTAACGATGATGTGCAAAACCGGCTGGCATATCGCGCCGCTGTTTGATGTCGTCAGCGCCTATTTAGGCATGACCGCAGCGCTACCGAGCAAAACAATCGCCATTACTTTCGACGATGGCTCTGATTTCGATTTTCACGATCTGGCGCATCCGGAATTCGGGGTGCAGCGAAGTATGCTGAACATCATGCGCGATCAAATTGAAGCGTCGAAGCTGGCCCCGAAGCCACATGCAACTTCATTCGTTATTGCTTCTCCCGATGCGCGCCTGCAAATGGACAAAGCGTGCATCTTGGGAAAAGATTGGTGGCGCGAAACGTGGTGGATGGATGCGGTGGCGTCAAACATGATGGCGATCGCCAACCATAGCTGGGATCACAATCACGATTGCGTCACTCCCGTAGCTGTACTTAAACAGACCAAGGGTAATTTTCGTTGCGTCGAAACGCTTGAAGATGCAGATGCCGAAATCCGCGCTGCCGCCGACTATCTCAATCGCGCGGCACCGAATCCGGGCACAAAACTTTTTGCCTATCCTTACGGCGATACCAGCGACTATTTGATGCAAGAATATTTCCCCGCACAAGCCGCCAATCCAATCGTACTGGCCGCGTTCGGCACGCAGGGCGGCGTGATGACGGAGGCCAGCAATCGCTGGCATTTACCGCGCTATGTGTGTGGGTTCCATTGGAAAACGCCGGAGGATTTTGCGGCCCTACTTCGAGACAGCGAATAGGTTTTAAAGTAGCTCAGCGTCACCATGCGAATACGCGGGGCTGCACGTACAGATTATCTTCAACGCGATTGCGCCCACATTGGTAATGCAATGCGGCGTGCCGGGCCGAATCACAATCGTATCGCCCGCGCTCACGTCAAGCATTTCCTCGCCCAGCCGCATGCGTCCCGTTCCTTGCGTGATGTGGTAAATCTCTTCAGACACTCGGTGACGGTGTAATTCTGTTGTGATGCCTGCCCCAACAATCGCTTCCGCAAAACTCTGCGCACGCACCGCGTGATCGTCAGGATGCATCAGCTCGCGAATGATTGAGCCGTCTTTGGTGACATAAGGTTCGGCGTCGTTGTAGCGGGTCTGCGTTTTCATATGAATAATTTTTGTTAAGGCGATGATAAAGCAATCAGCATGACGCTGTGCACATGAGGCGATGAACACTATGCTCTCAACACAGCGAAGCATCCATGCCATAATTTTGCACGACTTTGCTCCGAACGACTCCCAAACTCACAGGTAAATCATGGCTGTAAATTACAAGCTTCCCACCCCCGCCTCTGTATTGCCCGTGCCCGGTGTCACGCTCGGATATGCCGAGGCGCATGTACGCAAACCCAATCGCAAGGACATGCTGGTCGTGGCCTTTGAGCCCGGCAGTCAGGCGGCAGGCGTGTTTACGCAGAATCGGTTTTGCGCGGCCCCGGTTTTAGTCTGCCGCGATCATCTTAAACAGTCCCACAATATCCGCGCGTTGGTCATCAACACCGGCTGCGCCAATGCAGGTACTGGCGAGCGCGGGCTGGTCGACGCCAAGTCGATGAGCGCTGAAGTTGCTGGCTTACTTGGTTGTGAGACCAATCAAGTATTACCCTTTTCCACGGGTGTCATTCTTGAACATCTACCGATGGAGCGGATTTCAGCCGGCATTCCGAAATGCATAGAAAACATGAATGTCAACGGCTGGCTGGATGCAGCGCAGGCGATTATGACCACCGACACGGTGCCCAAAGCGGTGTCCAAGCAAATCAAAATTTACGATAAAACGATCACGATTACCGGCATTTCAAAAGGCGCCGGCATGATCCAACCGAACATGGCGACCATGCTCGGTTTTATCGCCACCGATGCCGTGGTGGGTGCGGATGTACTGCAGGATATGGTGCGCGTTGCCGCGGATGTGTCGTTTAATTCCATCACCATTGATGGCGACACATCCACCAACGATTCATTTGTACTGATCGCCACCAACAAGGCCGGGCATCCGCAGATTAACGGCGAAGGCACCGCCGAGTATGGCCGATTGCAATCAGCTGTGAATGAAGTTGCGATTGAACTGGCGCAAGCCATTGTGCGCGACGGTGAAGGCGCGACAAAATTTATTACAGTCAAGGTCGATGGCGGAAAAACCCGCGCCGAATGTATGAAAGTCGCCAAAGCGATTGGTCATTCACCGCTGGTGAAAACCGCGTTTTTTGCGAGCGACCCAAACCTCGGGCGCATCCTGGCGGCTATTGGTTATGCGGGTATTTCTGATCTCGATCCCAATAAAATAAAGCTTTATTTAGGCGATGTTCTGGTTGCTGAAAACGGCGGCCGTGCTGCGAGTTATCGGGAAGAAGACGGCGTAAGGGTAATGAGGGAAGCCGAGATTTTAGTGCATGTACAACTCGGGCGCGGTAAGGAGGCGGTGACGCTGTGGACCTGCGACTTCTCTTATGACTATGTGAAGATTAACGCAGACTATCGTTCTTAGAAATTTGGTTAATTTTGAGTTTTTAATTGTTGGGTCTATAGACAACATGTTTGGAAAAATCGAAAAAAAATTAGGTGAAACGCTTGATCGCGCAGAAGTTTTGATCGATAAGCTGGAGCAAATGCTTCCGCCACCCGCGCCTCCAACTGATTGGCAAGCCATTGCTTACCGCTGGCGCAGGAATCGCGGCTCCGGACGCGGCTTTTTGCAGGCAGTCGCGCATCCGCACAGCATTCGTTTTGAAGATTTAAAAGATATCGACGAGCAAAAAGCGCGGATTGATTTAAATACAAAACAGTTTGTCGCGGGTCGGCCGGCCAACAATGTTTTGCTCACCGGCGCGCGTGGCACCGGCAAGTCTTCGCTGGTAAAAGCGGCGTTGCACCGCTATGCGAAGCAGGGCTTGCGCTTAATTGAAGTGGATAAGGCCGATCTTGTGGATCTGGCTGAAATCGCGGATTTGATCGTTGATCGTCGCGAGCGGTTCATCATTTTTAGTGATGATCTTTCTTTCGAGGCAAACGATCCCGGTTACAAGGCGCTGAAGTCGGTGCTCGATGGCGGAATTGCCGCGACCAATGACAATATGCTTGTCTACGCCACCAGTAATCGCCGCCATTTGATGCCTGAAAAAATGAGCGAAAACGAAGAGGCAACCCACACCGACGACGGCGAAATTCATCCCGGTGAGACAACAGAAGAAAAAATTTCCTTATCCGAGCGCTTTGGGCTGTGGCTGTCTTTCTATCCGTTTGGCCAGGAACAATATCTTGAAATTGCGCGCCACTGGGTTGCCGTATTGGCACCTGATGTACGCAGCCACGATGAAGAAGCGCTGCGACGCGCATCATTGTTGTGGGCGCTGGAACGTGGCTCGCGAAGCGGGCGCGTGGCCTATCAATTTGCGCGGGATTGGGCGGGAAGTATGCCGGTCGCGGCGCCTAAAAAGCACGCTGCGGCTGTTGGCAAACCAAACCCCAAAGCGCGAATCAAATCAGCATCAACGAAATGAAAATTACCGAAGTCGCCGTCGCGGTTTTCATCAAACCAGACGGCACGTTTTTGTTGTCCTCGCGTCCGGAAGGTAAGCCCTACCCCGGTTATTGGGAATTTCCCGGCGGCAAAATTGAAGCGGGCGAATCAGTGCGTGATGCCTTGGTACGCGAGCTGATTGAAGAGCTGAACGTAACCATTACACACGCCACGCCGTGGTTCACCTTCATGATGCATTACACGCATGCCACGGTGCGGTTGCATTGCTGGCGCGTTCATGCATGGCAGGGCGAAATGTTGGGAATGGAGGGCCAGCGCTTCGAGTGGGTGCGCTTGAACCAGATGACGGTTTCGCCGACGCTGCCCGGTTGCGTACCAATTTTCAAGGCGCTCGCGTTGCCGTATGTCTATGCGATTTCACATGCGACTGAAATGGGGGTGGAGCCTTATCTCCAGCATCTGCGGGCATTGTGGAGTAAAAACTGCCCAAACGGCACGCCAGTGCTAGGGTTTGAAAATGAAATATTTCCGCAAATGCTTCAGGTGCGGGAGAAAGCAATGTCACGTGACACGTGTAAAGCTTTTGCGAAAGCAGTGATTTCACTCGCCGGCGAATGCGAATATTCGCGTGACGTAAAAATTCTCATCAATTCAGATATTTTATTGGCGGAGGAAGTGGGTGCGGTGGGCGTTCACCTCACGTCCGCGCAACTCTCCACATTAAAAGAGCGCCCTGATTTCGCCCTTGTTGGCGCGTCGGCGCATACGCGCGAAGAGATCGTGCGTGCAGCGGAATTGAAATGCGATTTTGCCGCCGTGGGGCCGGTCCAAAACACGCTCACACACCCCGGTCAAAGCCCCATCGGCTGGGCAAAATTCGCCGAATTAGTTGAAGCCGCGCCGCTGCCTTGCTACGCCTTGGGAGGAATGATGCTGAGCGATTTAGACACTGCAATTAGTCATGGCGCGCAGGGTATCGCGATGCAGCGAGGATCGCATGTTAAAAATTAGCTTGATACTGGTTAAACCTGTTTATTTCTAAGCGCTTCCAAGCGCGAAACAATATTTGCGTCTTCGCGCAACGCCGCCAGTGGTGGCAGCTCCTCATCAATGGTTTGCCAATTGAGCCGGTTGCCTTGACGAATCAACACTGATTCAACGTCCAGCCAATCGCGTTCGCGGTTGGCAAATGCTTTCAACACAATCAAATCTTCCGCGCTGCAGGTTTTCAAGATAATCTCGTCAGAAAAGGCGAAGTCGCTTGCACGTTCCACTGCACGCTCTTCGAACGGTAATCCACCGAACGCGATATCGACCGGCGTGCCGTCCGTCAATCGGCCTAAATAAATACGCGCTTCGGCAGCAAATAACGCGGCGTCGGGCACCCGTGACGGCAACAGCGGCTGCAACGCTCTGACGATTCGCGACTCGTCTCCAAACGGGCAGAGTAGGGTTAAGTCAATGTCCTGCGTAAATCGCGGTTCTCCCCACCGCTGCAGCACGATGCCGCCGATAAAACAAAAACGAAAACCGGCTGGGATAAGGGTTTGTTGCAACGCGAAGGCGCTGGCAAAAAGCCCGGACACCGCTATTTATCGCAAACGGCGGAATAGCCGTTGCTGCTCGGCGAGCCCGCTCATGACAGCGCTATCCGAACTACGGGGATGCGGTGCAGCAGAAAAGAGTCTGGCGACTGCGGCGCGGGTGTCTGCATCGGTCATACCACGCAAGCGCGCTATTCGTTCACGATCAAGCACACCGGCGGCAATATTCCAAGCGGCAAGGTGGCGTTGTAAGTTGGCGTTATCCATGTATCGATTATACGACTGCGATGCAAGTGTCAGCCTAAGCTCCGGTTGAATTAAACGCTGCGCCGCTAAATGAGGCAGCGACGTGATTATTTCCTAGCAGTGCGATTACAAATGCTGTCTTGATCCGAGTTGTAGGTGCAATCAATCCAAACACCCTGAGCATCTTTCATGACCACGATGCGTTTACTATCCGACAATGGCTCTGTTGGTTCACGCCTGCCATCAAACCACGCCGTCGCCATCAGGTCGACCCCGCATTCGTATTTGCCCGGCGGATCAAGCTGACTTTGCTCACATTTATCTTTGCGGACTTCATACAGTTTCGAGCG
>JBBRFJ010000099.1:0-10217 GCA_038224475.1 Burkholderiales bacterium | reverse complement strand
GTATCCAGAATACCGGCCTGCTCGCCCGCACCGACCAAGTTGCAATAAAGCGAATCGAAGTAGAGCGGGTATTTACGGAATGATTGGGCCAGACTGCTGCCGGTTTCGACCTCAGACTTGATGTCAATTAAAAGTTTCGTTACTGACGGGTTGCTATGACCTTTCGCAACAATATCAAAAGCCTGAAGCAGCGGCACGCCCGCTTTCATCATAGTCGCTAGCTGGCGGGTAAAAAACGTGATGTCCTGGCTTGTAATTTTCTTGCCACGCCGACCGGAAACTTTTTTTACCTTAAGATTTTGGATGCCCTGTCGGCGTAACGTTGAATTAACGAGCGCTTCGCCTGACGCGCGCATCTCGCCTTTAACGATCTTGCCCGATTTGTCTTTGCCCTCCCATACGAAGGTATAGACCTTGACATCTTTTGAATCTCTAGCGGGAACCGCTGCGGTAGCCATGGGCCACTCCTTTGGTGAAATTTCTGGGCATTACAGCCAATATTACGAAATGCATCTCGCAAGCTTTGGGTTGTCCAAGCGTGATGAGTTTATTCATTCGTAACTGATTCAACCTCGGCAAGAGAGGTAATTCCCGACTTTACCTTCCTCAAACCAGACTGTCTTAAATCAGAAACGCCCTCTCGACGAGCTTGGTCGGCAATATCAATCGAGGTTCCATTTTTCATAATAATGCGTTGCATTTCGTCAGACACGGGCATCACTTGGTAAATACCTGCTCGGCCTTTGTATCCCGTGTCTTTGCAAATTTCGCAGCCGACCGGGCCATACGGTTGCCAGGTCCCATCTAACTCTTCTTCCTGAAAGCCCGCGCGTAGTAGGGCCTCTTTCGGGATCTCAACGGGTCGCTTGCAAACGCATAACTTTCGAGCGAGGCGTTGCGCGGTAATCAGTATCACGCTGGTCGCAATGTTGAACGGCGCAATACCCATGTTCATCAAACGAGTTAGTGTGGTCGGTGCATCGTTGGTATGCAGCGTAGACATGACCATGTGGCCGGTTTGTGCGGCTTTGATCGATATTTCACCCGTCTCCAAATCGCGAATTTCACCCACCATGATGATGTCGGGGTCTTGACGCAAAAACGCCTTAAGCGCAACCGAAAACGTAAGCCCAGCCTTGTCGTTTACATTGACCTGATTAATGCCCGGCAGGTTAATCTCTGCGGGATCTTCCGCTGTGGAAATATTGATACCAGGCTTGTTCAGAATATTCAGGCAGGTATAAAGTGAAACTGTCTTGCCAGAGCCGGTCGGCCCGGTCACCAGCACCATCCCATATGGCCGCTGAATCGCCTCCATCAGCAGCTCTTTTTGGTCAGGGTCGTATCCCAAGGCATCGATACCCAGTGTCGCGCTCGACGGGTCAAGAATACGCATACAAATCTTTTCGCCGAACAGAGTCGGCAGTGTCGATACCCGGAAATCGATAGCGCGGGTTGCCGACAAACGAAGCTTCATGCGGCCGTCTTGCGGTACGCGTTTTTCAGAGATGTCAAGTTTGGAAACTACTTTAATGCGCGACGCAATTTTTTCCTTGATGGCCAGCGGCGGTTGCGCAACGTCGTACAAAATACCGTCCTGTCGATAGCGAATTCTATAAAACTTTTCGTAAGGCTCAAAATGAATATCGGATGCGCCACTGTTAATCGCATCAATCAAAACCTTCTGTACATATTTCACAACCGGCGCGTCATCCACCTCTTCAGCAGACGTGGTGGTTTGTGTTTCGTCGGCACCATCGCTACCGAGATCCATATTCTGCAAATCAACATCATCGCCCATGAGCTGATCAAGCGCTTTGGCTCCTGATTCACCAAACTTTTTGAGTAACGCAGCCAGTCGATCCTCATCAACAATGATGGGTTCCACCGTCATGCCAGTCGCAAACTTCAGCTCGGTGAGTGCCTGCTCGTTGGTCGGGTCTGAAATAGCGACAAATAACCGATTGCCACGTTTCTGCAACGGCAAGGCTCGCTTTGAAGCGACGAGCTTGGGATCAATTAACGAGGTGGGAAGCTGTTCCGGGTCAATCGCCGCCAAATCCACCAACGGAAACCCGAAAGTCTGCGCGGCAAACAGGGCAATCTCTTTAGATGAAATTTTCTTCGAAGCCGCGAGTTGCTCAATGAACGAAATGCCGGATTTTTTCGCTTCAGCTTGGATCGCGTTGGCATCCGCCTGGACGAGTTTGCCCTGCTGGACGAGGGCACGTCCTAACGGGCTAAACGTAGTTGCAACAGCTGCAGCCATAAGCTAATACATTTTCCAAAGTATCCAAGAATTTACATGATGCACTTGCGGTAACGTATTGTAAAGTTTAACTTATTTCGCCGCCAACAGCTTTTCTATTTGCGCCACAAATTCTGGTGACTCTGGCGCCACCCGGCTGCCAAAACTTTTGACCGAAGTGCCGTCACGGGCGATTACATATTTGTGAAAATTCCACTTAGGTCGCTCGCCTGTGGCTCTGAACAAAGCCTCGTGGAGCGGATTGGCTTGTCCGGGCAGCACTGACGTTTTTTCGACCATTGGAAATTTAACTTTATACGTTCGCTCACAAAAATCGGCGACTTCGGCGTTGGATCCGGGCTCCTGCTTGCCGAAATCATTGGCCGGAAAGCCGATGACCACTAAGCCTCGATCCTTATATTTGTCATAAACCGACTGCAAACCTTTGTATTGCTCGGTATAGCCGCAATAGCTCGCCGTATTAACAACGACCACAACTTTGCCGCTGTAATTGCAGAAATCTTGGGGCTTGCCTTGCAATGAAGTGAACTTTTGGTTTAGCAATGTTGGGCATGAGCTCTCAGCGGAGCCTCCGCCGGCGGCCGCTGGCTGGGCAGGCTTCGTCTGAGAAGACGACCTCACCGATGTTGTTGGGGCTGCATGTGCATACGCAACAAATGCAGCAAACTGTGTCAAACCAATAAATGCCGCGCAGACCAGACAGCGGGCGGTGTTCTTCATAACCCTTCCAACATTTTTCATACCATAGCTCCTAAAATTTAAAACGCCTGCTTAAGTTTAATGGAATCAACCAGGCAAAATTGCCAACGAGCATGAAATCCAATCATCAAAAATCTGCATCATTTGCGGGAAACAAGTCTTACTTGCCCGAAAAACTGTGTATCGCGTGCGGGCGCGTCATGACGTGGCGAAAAAAATGGGCGAAAAACTGGGATGAGGTCAAATTTTGCTCGGACCGCTGCCGGGCAAATTCCCAGCGTAAAGCAAAGCTCACAGCAAACGACGTACTGCCGGGTAACAAAACTTGACCGAAAACATTCACTAAATTTTACTCTCGGCCTTTTACTTTCACTCTGTTTTTTGAAAACAACATGACAACGCCAAAAATTGCGCCTCGCCCGAACGCTATGGGCAAAGAAAATAAAACACGCCATCTCGTCTTCATTCTCGGCGATCAGCTTGACTATGAAAGCGCTGCATTAGTCGACTTTGATCCTAAGCAAGACCGGGTTTTTATGGCCGAAGTTGCAACGGAATCAACACACGTGTGGAGCAGCAAGCCACGTACCGCGTATTTTCTGGCGGCAATGCGGCATTTCGCATTGCATTTGCGTGAACAAGGTTTTGAGGTCGATTACACCAGCATCGGCACCCACTCGTTCGCCGACTTGACGGCGGCGCTGAGTGCTGCAATCGAGCGCCATCGACCTGAAAAAGTGGTGGTGGTGGAACCGGGCGACTACCGCGTGGAGCAATCCATCCGCAATTGGTTTAAAAAAAATGGGGGCAGCAAAGGCGTGACTTTGGCTGTACGTGAAGACACACACTTTCTGCTATCGCGGCCAGAGTTTGTGGAATGGTCAAAAGGTTACAAACAGCTGCGCATGGAATTTTTCTACCGGATGATGCGAAAACGCCACGTAGTGATGATGGACGGCGAGGAGCCGCTTGGCGGGCGCTGGAATTTCGACGCAGAAAATCGCGGCTCGTTTGGAAAAGGGGGCCCGGGTGACGTGCCCGTAGCACCTGTTTTTGCGCCGGACAAAATCACCCGAGAAGTATTCAGCGACATCGAAAAATATTTTCCCGGCCATCCTGGCAGTATCGATAAATTTGCCTGGCCCGTGACCCGCGAAGATGCATTAACTGCCTTGAAAGCCTTTATCCACGGGCGCCTTGGCAAGTTTGGCGAGTACCAAGATGCGATGTGGACGAACCAACCCTATTTGTTCCACAGCCTGATTTCAGCTGCGCTGAATGTAAAACTGCTGAATCCTCGCGAGGTGATCGCGGCTGCTGTGCAAGCGCTTAAAAAAGGTCAGGCCACGCTCGAAAGCGTGGAAGGATTTGTGCGCCAAATCTTGGGCTGGCGCGAATTTATTCGCGGAACTTACTGGCTGGACATGCCCGGCATGCGCGAGGCCAATCACTTCAACCATTCGCGCAAGTTGCCGGCATGGTATTGGACCGCCGATACACAGATGAATTGCATGAAACAGTCGATCGGCCAAACCCTCGAATATGGTTATGCTCACCATATTCAGCGATTGATGGTGACGGGTATTTTTGGCCTGCTTGCCGAAACGACGCCGCAAGAAATGGAGGACTGGTATTTAGCCGTTTACATCGACGCCGTTGAGTGGGTTGAGCTGCCCAATGTCGCCGGAATGGCGCTATATGCGAACGGCGGGCGATTCACGTCCAAGCCGTATATTGCCAGCGGCGCATACATAAAGCGTATGAGTAATTACTGCACGGGATGCCGCTATAAACCCGATGTAAAAACCGGCGCAAACGCATGCCCATTCACTACTTTATATTGGAATTTTCTGGACAAGCATGAAAAATCGCTTGCGAGAAATCCGCGCACCTCATTGATGGTCCGTAACATCGCACGCATGAGCGAGGATGAACGGATCGCGATACGTGCGCAGGCATTGCAGACACTTAACCAATTGGATACGCTGTGAGTTCGGCTGTAGCTAGCCTTTTACTTTGTTTACATCCCGAACTCAGGTGTAAAGCCACTATTCGCAATATGCGAGTCAATGCGGGAACGAAATCGCCGCTGTTATAATCTGCGGTATTGTTTGCTACTGCTGTTTGCTGCAGAACTTTTTTTCCTCTAAGAATCGCGGGCAGTGTTTCCCGTCAATCCCGCAAGCCATAACAGATGCCGCTCTTCGCCCTCGGACTTAACTATCGCACCGCACCCATCGAGGTTCGCGAACGGGTCGCGTTCCCGCTGGAAGCGCAACGCAGCGCGATTGACGCTTTGCGAGCCGAAACCGACGCCGAAGAAGTGACACTAGTTTCTACCTGCAACCGCACCGAGATTTATTTTCGCGCGCCCAGTGACGCGGTGTTGGCGCGTGCCGCCAGATGGCTATCCTCGGTGCCAGCGGTGCAGGGACTCGATTTGACGTCACATTTTTATACCTTGTCCGATGCTGAGGTGCCGCGCCACGCGTTCCGGGTGGCAAGCGGATTGGACTCGATGATTTTGGGTGAGCCACAAATTCTGGGGCAAATGAAGCTCGCCGTAAAAATTGCTGGTGAGGCCAGCGCTCTATCCGGGGCGCTTGACCGGCTGTTTCAGGACACCTTCAAAGTCGCCAAAGAAGTACGCTCTGAGACGGATATTGGTTCGACATCGGTGAGTATGGCTGCGGCTTCGCTCAAACTCGCGCAACAATTGTTCGGCGATATTCATGATGTTAAGCTTTTGCTGATCGGCGTTGGCGAGATGATTGAGCTTTCCGCCACTCATTTTGCGGCAATGTCGCCAAATAAAATCGTCGTGGCGAATCGAACACTGGAGCGCGGCAAAGAGCTTGCCCAGCGTTTCAATGCGAGTGCAATCACCTTGCAACAACTGCCCGAGCAGATTCACGAATTCGACGCGATCATTACCTCAACTGCCTCCACGCTGCCGATTATTGGCAAAGGCATGATCGAGCGCGCGCTGAAGCTGCGTCGTCGCAAACCAATGTTCATCGTCGATCTTGCCGTCCCACGCGACGTGGAAGCTGAAGTCGGCGATCTTGAAGATGTTTTTCTGTATACGCTTGACAGCCTTGGCCGTGTGATTCAGCAAAATCTGGAAAAGCGCGAAGCTGCGGTGCTCGAAGCCGACGTCATCATCAACAAACGCACCGCAGAATTTATGCACTGGCTGACGGCACGCGCTTCAGTGCCGATCATTCAGCAGCTTCGGACCAAGGCAGACCATTACAAGCAAATTGAGCTTGAGCGCGCGCACAAGCTGCTGGCAAAAGGCGAAGATCCCGCGAAGGTGCTGGAAGCGCTTGCGCACGGTCTCGCCAATAAATTTTTACATCATCCGCTGGCCGCATTGGGCCGCAGCACGGGCGGCGAACGCGAGGCGCTGTCGACTGCGCTTGAAAAACTCTACGCCGATCCGGAATGATGAAAGACTCAATTAGTAAAAAATTGACCTCACTCAGTGAGCGTCTGGTCGAGTTGGATCGCCTGTTGGCCGAGCCGGAAGTCGTCAACAACATGGACAGCTATCGCAAAATTACCCGCGAGCACGCCGACATCGCCCCGGTGGTCGCGCTATTTAGCGAATACGAAAAGTCGGAAGCGGACATTGCCGCCGCGCAGGAAATGGGCAAAGATCCCGAGATGCGCGAATTTGCCGAAGAAGAGATTAAAGCGGGCAAAGTACGTCTGGAACAAATCGAAATCGATATGCAAAAAGCGTTGCTGCCAAAAGACCCGAATGACGAGAAGAATATTTTTCTTGAAGTTCGTGCGGGCACGGGTGGCGATGAATCAGCCTTATTTGCAGGTGATCTGTTTCGTATGTACACACGCTATGCCGAACGCAATCGCTGGCAGGTAGAAATTATTTCCGAGTCGCAGGGTGAAGTCGGCGGCTACAAAGAAGTTATTGCCCGCATCGTCGGTCAAGGCGCGTATTCACGGCTCAAATTCGAGTCCGGCGGCCATCGCGTCCAGCGTGTGCCTGATACTGAAACCCAAGGCCGCATTCACACTTCTGCCGCGACCGTCGCGGTGATGCCGGAAGCCGATGATGTGGTTGATACCGTGATCAATCCCTCAGAAGTTCGCATCGATACTTTCCGTGCCTCTGGCGCGGGCGGCCAGCACATTAACAAGACCGATTCGGCAGTCCGCCTAACGCATATTCCCACCGGCATTGTGGTGGAATGTCAGGATGGCCGTTCGCAGCACAAAAATAAAGAGCAGGCATTTCGCGTGCTGGCAGCCCGGATTAAAGACAAGCAGACGCGCGAAGCGCAAGCCAAGGAAGCCGCCACCCGCAAGTTGCTCGTCGGCTCAGGCGATAGAAGCGAGCGCATCCGCACCTACAATTTTCCGCAAGGCCGTATGACCGATCACCGCATCAACCTCACGCTCTACAAACTCGACTTCATCATGGATGGCGATTTGTCGGAACTGACGGACGGATTGATGGCGGAACATCAGGCTGAATTGCTGTCGGCGTTGGGCGAAGCCGCTTAAATTGTGGCGATTTCTGTTGGTGAATTAATTCAGCAAAGCCCGATTTCAAAACGTGAAACGGAGATATTACTTGAGCGTATTTTGCGAATCTCCCGCGCGAGCCTGATCGCGCATCCGGAGCGTTTTTTGGATGCCCAACAAGAGCATCTTGCAAAGGCCTGGATCGAGCGCAGAACCACAGGCGAACCGATGGCCTACATACTCGGCGAGCGCGAATTTTATTGCGTGAATTTGATCGTTACGCCCGATGTCCTGATCCCACGACCCGAAACGGAGGTCCTAGTAGAGCAAGCATTGGCGCGGCTTTCCAAGGCATATGCTCCGTCAGCCGCGCGGGTGCTGGATCTTGGCACAGGCAGCGGTGCGATCGCGATTAGTCTGGCGGTGCAGCGCCCTGCATTAGATATTATTGCTACCGATATTTCCGCCAAAGCGCTCAAGGTAGCGCGGAAAAATGCCGCACGAAACGACGTGCAGGTCGCGTTTATTGAAAGCGATTGGTTTAGTCATTTGCAAGGCGAGCGCTTTGATCTCATTGTTTCGAATCCGCCTTACGTCTCGCACGGCGACCCGCATTTAACCCGGGGCGATTTGCGTTTCGAGCCGATTAGCGCACTCACCGACAACGCGCCCGATCAACGCGGCCTTGCGTGCATTCATCGCATTATTGAAGATGCCCCAACGCATCTCAACGGCGAAGGCTGGCTGCTTTTTGAACACGGCTATGATCAGGCGCAGGCATGTAGAGAATTACTTGCCGCGCGCGGCTTTGTCGAGCTCGTGTGCGAGCCCGACTTGGCGGGAATTCCGCGCGTGAGCGGCGGGCGCTGGCCTTCTGCCGGCACTTAAATTGTGTTTATCGGGATGCAGGCGATGCACCCGCTCTGAATCCGCTAAAATCTAATGACGTTAAATTTATCTTCATCAATCAAGGAATAATTATGGACACCCAAGACCGCATCCGCGAAACCGTTACCGGCCACCCTGTTGTGCTTTTCATGAAGGGTAATGCGCAGTTCCCACAATGCGGATTTTCCGCCTCTGCGATTCAGATTTTGAAAGCCAGCGGCGTCGACAAGCCATTTACCGTTGACGTGCTGCAAGACGAAGAAATCCGTCAAGGCATAAAGGAATATGCTAACTGGCCGACCATTCCGCAGCTATACGTGAATGGTGAATTTGTCGGCGGTGCCGACATTTTGCGCGAGATGTATCAATCAGGGGAATTGCAGCAAATGGTGGCGCCGAAGGCTTAGTTTTCAGAGCACAATTTATGCTTCAAGACGTAGCATATTTGCAATAGCGCCCCTGCGAATACAACGCATATTCGGCGCGGCTCGCGGAAGATAATTGGTCTGAAACGCCCGCAGATGTTAGAGGTTCACATGTTATCGCCGGGTACGCCGCGTCTCTAATTAGTAGCTATAACATTTGCGCCAACCAGAAGTTACAAGGGTGAATTTATAGACAATAAATTAAAAAAGCTGCTTGGCTCTGCTGGAATTTCAGCTTTGCTGCTGGGTTGCGCGAACATTGAGCAAACATCAAAGATTGATCAGCCTATAGGTCAACCAAGAATGGCAGGGGTGGGAGATGTTGTGTTACGCGTTAATAAAACACGAGATCTCCAAAACGCGTTTGGAAAGGCCGATCTGTTTGGCAGAAAAACAAATGAAGGATTTGTGGAGGTGCGTTTTGCTGGCGTTGAGGCGAACGGTGAGATTGTACTTTTTCGAAAGGACGTACAGATACTCACTAACGAAACCACAATGAGTAGAACACCATTTTCGAATACTGTCGGCAGTTCAAGCACAACCGCATCCGGGAGTTACTCGGGAACTGCAAATGGCGGCGTAATCAACGCAAACTCAAAAACCAACTATACAGCGACGACTACTGCACCTGTTTCGGACTTCCACATCATCGCTCCGGCCGATACATTTGCAATTAGGTTGCCTAAGGGCACCAAAACAGTACCGGTGGAGGGTCACGTTTTGGAGATTATTAATTCGAGTGCAATTGCCCTCGAATTCAAAGTATTGAGAACGCCTTAGTTCACAAACGCAAAAAACGCCTTCCGTGACTTCCTTGCCAAAGTGTGCGGCATTGGGTTTCTTTAAGGCCGTGCCGCCTCGAAAACTTAATTCCTCACCAAGGCACAAATTTAAGTAAGAGGCGTGCACATTTACTACTGTCGCTTCGCGTGATTTCAAAACCAAAAATTGTTTGAATCGAACGCGAACTTAAGCGTTGCAAATTATTAAACGTTAAACCGGAAGTGCATCACATCGCCGTCTTTAACAATATATTCCTTACCCTCGAGCCGCATTTTTCCCGCTTCTTTTGATTTCGCTTCTCCGCCGAGCGTGACGTAATCGTTGAACGCAATCACCTCCGCGCGAATGAAGCCGCGTTCAAAATCAGTGTGAATCACACCTGCGGCTTGAGGCGCGGTGGAGCCTTTGTGGACGGTCCAAGCGCGGACCTCTTTTACGCCAGCGGTGAAATAAGTTTCGAGGCCGAGCAGGGTGTAGGCGGATCGAATCAGGCGATTCAAGCCCGGTTCGGTCATGCCGATATCGGCTAAAAAAACCTCCTTATCCTCGTCTTCCAGATCTGCAATTTCGGCTTCGATCTTGGCGCAGATGGCGGTGACGGGCGCGCCCTCTTTTTTCGCGTGGGCCATGACTAAATCGAGCAGCGGATTATTTTCGAA
>JBBRFJ010000098.1:0-10438 GCA_038224475.1 Burkholderiales bacterium | reverse complement strand
AAACATCCCATGCAAATACCAGCGCTTGCCCAGCCGGTAATCGCGAAAAATCCAGCACACTTCCTGCCGTGGATTTTGAGCAATAAAATAATCGCGAGCCACCGGTTTGTTATCCCACCAGCCGGTTTCGATCCGTTCCGGCCCCGCCAGAATGGTAAGTGCGCCGTGATATTGCGGACAATCATTTATCGTGTTGAGAGACCGTGGTTCGCGCAATAACCATGTAGGTCGCCACGTTGGCCGCTGTATTGTTTGCAGCGTGGCCGGTGCCGGTTGTTTCGTTTTTTTGCTGGGTACGTCAACCCGTTTTTGATGAGCCCCTATTTGCCATGATGACTCGGGGCGATGATCGTCTTTGATTGCAATTGAAAATACATTGCCCTCACCCAGACGCGATGTGAGTCGATCGATCAAACCATCGCGCTTTTTGCCCCCCGTTTCTGTGCCGGGAAAAAAACTTTCATTTACTTCTTCAAATGGACAAAGGTGATCTGCTTTAAGCGTGATCGCCACCACCGCTGTTTTAAGCGAAATCATATTGAAACGCTCGCGGATCAAGCGCAGCCAATGGGTAACGTCGCGAGCCGGTGTGCGGGTATCGAAGATGATTTCTGTGAAGTCATCGCGGCTGTGTTTGAGCGACAGCGTCAGCGCCGTCACACCGGCGCCGCGGGCACGCAGGAAGCCTTCCATCTCGGTCAGCATGGCACTAATCGGATGCAACAATCGTTCGCTTTCAATCAGCTCAAAAACAAGTTCAATATCGCTCTCAAACTTATCGGGCAGCGTGATGTACAGGCGCGGGTCGGGTTTTTTACCCAGCGCGCAATCCACGTCATTCAGCAGCGATTCCCCAAAGCGGCGACGCAGACCTTCGCGCGGCTGGACCAGCAAATCCTTAATGCGGGTCAGGCCCAGCGTAGAAAGTGTGGTTAAGATCTGGTGCGACCAGTCAAACATCGTCAGCGGAATTTGGGCAAGGCGCTCGTTTAGTTGTGCCGGTTGCTGGCACATGCGCACACCGGTTTGATATTGGGTCATTTTGGCTAATAGCTGTGCGGCCAACGGCGTGGGCGCGATGCCGATCAAGGCGCGATAACCCATCGCCAGCATCCCCTGACGAATCTGCGCGGCGAGTTTGGCAATGCCGCCGAAGAGTCGAAGCGAGGCGGACACTTCCAGCACCACGCAATGCTTGACATGCGAAACCGAGGGTGTGAATTGCGAACACCATGCCGCTATTTGCAGCATGCATTGCGTTTCTTTTTGCGGCGCGCGGGGCAGCGCGACCAGTGAAGACTCCATGGCCCGTGCGCTGGCGAGGGTCATGCCTGCGTTCATGCCAATCTCTCTCGCGGCGGCATTGATGGCGTGCAATATTGGTCGGGTTGCGGGCCCATCCGTGACAACAACCGCCAGATCCCGCATCAGATCTTGGCCGCCAATGCTTCCCGCATCATCCACGCCGGTAGAAACGCTGAAGCGATTGACGGCCTCTAGCGACAAATGGGGAAACTCTAATGCGATCCACAGCATAGGTGCGGCTTTACCGGTCGATCTCGAATGATCGCTGGCGAACATTGGCGGTAGATGCAACAACAGCTGGTGCGGTGATGAGTCGTTCCAGCCAGCCGCGTGCGGTGTGGGGGTTATGCCGTGGCTGCATGGTTTGCTCACGTTTCAGGCAAGCCAGTGAGCGCGTTTCCAGCACCAGCGTTTTACCCATTGGCAGACCACGACGTTTTATTAAATTTAGTTCTAATGCACCATTCGACTGGTGGGAAGGTTTTACTGCTTTCAGCGCGATGCGTAATTGCGCGGGCGAGGGTCGGCTGGCGGCAGCGATGGGGCGCATTAATACGCATAGCGCGTTACCTGTGTGGGCGGCTTGCGACAGCCGGCGTAGCGATACATCTTGTGGCTGTTGATCGGGTAGCCAAACCGAAACGATGCCGACACTACCGCTGAGCAGACCTTGTTCGGCTGCCCATAACGCGTCTTGCATTTGTGGTGCGGTGGCAATCACGAGCTGATTGAGATCCACACCCGCATGCTTAACAGCAGGCGCGTAGGGTAAGTGCGGTAAACACGACCGTGTGGCTGACATAACCCACAACATCCCTTTAGCGCCTAAATGTCGAACGTTATCCAAGTAAGCGTGTGCGGGCAGCATTAGCGAAAGCTCGCCAATGCCCACCTCATCAGAAAACAGCTCCACCAAGCCCTGCTGCGGCCAACCACCCCCGACCAACTCACGATCTAATGCCGCAAAGCCGGTCGGCAAATTTTGCGAGCCGTTAGACGATTGAAAGGACTGAAAATCACCGATACGAAATACGCCCGAATGCAAACTCAGCGAAAATGGCGGCGGCGATAAGTGCGTTGGCGAGTCAGCAGGCTCGCCCAAGTGTTGATTTGAATATGGCATGGCATCGACAAACGGTTAGTTGACTAGCGGGGGCTAGTTGCAGCAACTGGAAGTTTCGATGGGGAAGGAGTGTTACTGTATTTTTGTACAGTTAATTTACGCTGTCGTTCTGTTTTTTGCAAGAGTTATCAAAAACAAGAATTTGACGCAGCGTCAGATTTACTGTTTCGCGCTGAAGCTCATTGGAAGCGGCCCAATTCAGGCAATAGGACATTCGACGGTGACTAATTAAAGCAAAGATTAATTGCGTTATTTTTGGCAAAGTTTGTTAGATTAATCGAGTCATATTTCGTTTATTTTTTGGTGAAACTAGTATGAACAGACTTTCAAAAGACCTTAGAAAACAGCCTCTAATTCTTATTAGAAAATTTGCGCTTATTACGATCGTGGGTACAAATTCGCTATGGGCAGAAGTGCCGTTTGTGATTCTAAAGTCCGAAAATTTGATAAATGGAACAGCCCGCCAATAGAAGTAGTGGAATGAATTATCCGCACCAAGGCAGTCGCGGGCTTTGAGTGGGTTGATGAGCCCGTTGGGCGGATCATTCCCGCAAAACGAAACAACACCATTTGCGCATTTCGATTTATCTCTTTTCGTCGCGGAAATGACGCGAAAAAATCGACTGCTTTCGTATCCGGCGATGAGCATTTCTGGGCAACTGCCGAAGCATATCAACAGGAAATTGGTGGCAAAGAGTTAAAAGCAAATGCCGAAGATATTAAGCGTGTTGAATATCGTGAAGGACCATCTTATGGACTAGGTCGCGTATTTGGATTCGGTGTTGGCACCAGAAGAATTAAATGCGGTGAAGGTCAACTTTCTTGGACTTATCCTACGGCGTCGGTTATTTCTCGAAAAGACATGCAGACTAAACTAGCCCCTACGGCATAGACAAGCTTTGAAATGGTTCGCCTTAACGATCCCGAGCTCAAATGGTATGTGGTGGATGAAACAAGGCAGTGGCAAGAAATCTCAATTGAAGATCTTCCCGGAAAGTAAATGCCTGCTTAGTAACAATTAGGCTCCAATAATTTCCATTGTTCTGCGGAAAATAGTTCGAATGTAGAGACTGTTATTACGCTAACAACGTGAAACACATGGCCAGCAGGATTAACAAAAAATTCTGACAGCTGATTTGTGCAATGTGGAGCAAGGCTAGCGAAGTAGCGTGTACAAAAATAAATATAAAGTTATCCAAATGTCTAAACATTATATTTTTACTTTAATCGCCGTACTGGCGGGATGCGCTGGACCCGCTAAATTAAGTGTTGAATCAGACTTTTTGGCAACGATAGCTGAGTTGAATATCACTCTCGCTCGAACCGCCATCGCAAAAAAGTTGTCATTAAGTCGCTTCGAGTCTCCCACGCACTGTCACGCGACGTTGGTCACACAATGGTCTGACGACGCGAGCTCACGCAAAGGACTCGCCTCTGCAAAAACGCGGACACCATTAGCTTTTTCAAACATCAAATCAGTAAGTTATGTCGAGGCTAAGGATGAAGTTACGCCAAGCGGCATTGTGCGATGGGAGGAAGCAATTCGCATCCAATTTCTTTCGGAAGATGTGCGCTCTGAAACCAAAGTGGTGTTCGCGCAGAGCTCAGAGGAACTTTCTCGAGAGTTTTCGGTTGAATACATTGATGTTGGCGTCAACAAAAGTTCTGGCACCAACGAAATTGAGCAATTGATGACTCTGTTGCAAAAAGCAAGGTCAGCTTGCGTGCCGAATACACCGATTAAAAACTAGGTGTAATTTTTTAAAATGCAGGGACGCAACGCTATAGATTAATATCACCTGTGTAGCGAGGATGCCCATGCGCTGCAAACGCTTATCCGCCGTCGCCTAAATAGTCAACGCGATTTAAGTTGAACAACTCTAAAAACTCTAAGAACTCTTTGCTCAACATTCCTGTGCACCTGTTGGCGTAAAAGTTCAACGGCGGCTGTACTCTCCTCCGGTGATCGCGAAAGCCAATATGCAATATCGGTTGGCTGATATTCCAAACTCGTTTTGACAACAGTTTTTCTCATTATTGAATAATAACTATCTATCGTAAACGCAACCAGATGGGGCGGTGCTTGTTTTTTAGATTAAAAATTCTTTAAAAACTGGGGCCGCACAAAAGTTGTGGTCTGGTTTTGCCTACCGCCACATTTTCACTTTCGATGTAAATATAATCAGTCCCTATTACTTCCGCTTCAAGATGACTACTTCGAACACATTAGGCCTGCGCTACCTTCTTCACATTTCTAATCTTAATTTCCACCGTCTTGCCCACCGCACGCGCCGCTTTCATCAGGGTATCGAGCTGAACGGATACGTTGTTTGGATCAAGCACGCGATCAAGTTGTGAGCGGCTGGTGGACATGAGCTCGGCCATTTTCACTTTTGAAATATTGGCCGCTTGCATACTTTCTTCGAGCTGTTCCGCCAGCGCACGCTTGAGTGCTTTGGCTTGCACTTCTTCAAATATATTCTCATCTTTAAGGAAGTCATCGAAGTTTGAGCCGAGGTGCGCGTTGCGATAATGTATTGATTTAGCCACGTTGATACTCCTTAAATCGCTTTTCCGCTAATGCCAATTCGTCGCTAGGTGTTTGCTGTGTTTTCTTAATGAAGCCATGTAGCAAAATCATAGTCGAACCATCTACGGCAAAGAGTGTGCGTGCAATACGGTTACCCAAAGACGTTCTTACTTCCCAAATAGCGCCGCGCAGATGGTCAACGTGGGGTTTGCCAATTGGCCATTTGTATTGCACATACGCGATGTCTTCACCAATTGCGCGCCGGTCAACTTTGTCCAATGTTTTCAGCCAATCTCGAACAGGCTCTTTACCATTCACAGAGGCGTAAAAGAAAGCGGATAGTCGAGGTGCGTTACTCATGAATACTCAACGATGGATTGTACCTCTTGTGGTACATTTTTATTGATAATTATTTAAGTGTTGATTTGAAAGTGGCATAGTATCGGCGAGCAGTTAGTTGAATAGCGATGTCTAGTTGAGGCTTCAGAAAGTTTCGATGAACTAGACAGTTAACTGTAAATTAATACAGTAACTTTATGTCGCTGTCCCGTTTTTTGCAACGCTTATCAAAAATAACGATTTGGTTCAGATCAAGCCTTTAAATCAGGCCTTTAAATTTCCAAATTTTGTGTGGCACCAGAGCTTTAATGAACACCTCCTTATATTGCCGCTGGAATTAAAACAACAGATTGGCCACTATTAAACATATGCGAAACTTAGCAATGATGGAAATGCGCGATTCATTTGCCTCCATTTGAAGTTTTGGCTATAAAAGTTTTCATGGCCCATCTAACAAACCAACAGGAAAACCAAAATGAGCCGCACCCGATTTATCTGCATCATGATTCTATTTGCTACATTTTTCACTCCGCTTACCTATGCGGATCAACTTGCCGATATTAAGAAAAAGGGCGAGATTATCGTGGGCGTGTTGGGCACGGATGAGCCTAATAGTTTTATCGATCCCGCAACGCGCAAAATTGTCGGGTACGACGTTGATCTGTCGGAGGCGATTGCTAAAAAGCTGGGCGTGAAATTAACGCTGAAGCAGCTCTCCGTGGCTGCACGAATTCCAGAACTTGAGCAGGGACGTATTGATCTGTTGGCCGCATCGCTGACACACAATAAAGAGCGTGAAGCCAAGATCGATTTTTCACTCACCACCTTGGTCACCGGTCAGCGCGTAATGGTTCGCAAAGACAGCGGTATTACATCTGTTCCCCAGCTCGCCGGTAAAAAAGTGCTGACCGTGAAAGGCGGTACCCAAGAGCCTAATATTCGCAAAGCGGTGCCGACGGCGGACGTGATCACGTTCGAGACGTCGCTACAGGCCTTCATCGGTCTGCAGCAAGGCAAAGGGATGGGCTATGTCAACGATGAGGTCTCATTGTTCAACAACTACGGCAAACTTGGCGATGCGCAGAAAGACTACATTATTCTGCCGCAGAACTTAAGCATTGAGCCGCTGGCATTGGGGATTCGCAAAGGCGAAGCAGGTTTGAAAAAAGAAGTTGATGACGCGTTGAGAGTGCTTGAAAAGTCGGGGGAAGCCGAGAAACTTTTCTTCAAATGGTACGGCCCCAATTCAAAAGTCAAATTAGATAAACGTACATTTAAAATTGATAGCGACAAAGTTGACGGTTAAGGAAAGTATCGCTGGCCTTCGCCCTCGTTGCTTTCCCGGCCACCGCGCTCGTATCTGCTCTTCCAACCATAATGAGCATCGTTACTTTTAAATGTCTTTCAACCTTGATCTCCTGTTGGCGGGCACTTACCACGACTGGTTGATCCAAGGTCTGCGCCTGTCGTTAGGAATGGCGGGCATCACATTGCTACTCGCGCTACCGCTGGCGGTGATGGTGGCCATGTTCAGGCTGTCACCGGTGCGAGCCTTGCAGTGGCTGGGTGCGATGTTTGTTGAATCTATCCGCAATGTGCCATTGCTGGCGCACATGCTTTTCTGGTATTTCGGCGCGCCGGAGCTGCTACCGGATGGAATCAAGCGTTGGTTATATGCGGGCAATATTGAAGTCTTGAGTGCCATCGCCGCACTCACGCTCTATACCGCGGCCTATATGGCCGAAGATATTCGCAGCGGCATACGCAGCATTTCGAACGGCCAGTTTGAAGCAGGTCGCTCTCTCGGCTTCAGTTTCTTGGCAACAATGCGCCTGATCATTCTGCCGCAGGCATTGCGGGTCACGATCCCGCCGCTGGTCTCGCAAACCCTCAATCTTTGGAAAAACACCAGTATTGCGACCGTGATTGGTGTGGGCGAATTGATGTACCAGGCCGCGAAGGTAGAGTCGACCGCATTCCGCAGCGCCGAGGCATTTGCGTTCGCCACTATCTGTTATCTCAGTGTGTCATTGATATTGACCGGGCTCGGTCTGCTTTATCGACACCGCTTCCCGGTGCGGACTGCGTGATGGGTATGATTGAAGTAATTCAGACTTACTGGGTATATTTTCTGATCGGTCAGTTCCCGGACGGGCCGTTGGGTGGGTTGACTCTGACCATCGTGCTGGCCGCGGGCGGGTTGTTGCTCGCTTTTCCGCTGGGATTCGCACTCGCGATTGCGCGAATGAGTCCTTGGCGAACACTTTCATGGCCGGTTACCGGAGTTGTTTATGTGGTGCGTGGAACGCCGCTTTTAATGGTGTTGTTTTGGGCTTATTTCTTTTTGCCCAGCATTACAGGACAAAAAATCAGCCAGTTTTCGACCATGCTGGGCGCGTTGGTGCTATTTAACGCAGCCTATTTGTCGGAAATCTTTCGCGCCGGCGTCCAGGCGTTGCCGACCGGCCAGTTTGAAGCGGCTCGCTCGCTCGGCTTGAGCTATTTCGCCGCACTGAGGTTGGTGGTGATGCCGCAGGTAATGCGCAATATGCTGCCATCGCTGGTGAACCAGTTTGTGTCGACGATCAAGGACACTTCGCTGGGCTACATCATCGGGCTATCCGAGGTATCGTTTATTGCCTCGCAAATCAATAATCTTGTGTTGACGAAACCAACAGAAATCTATTTGGTGCTGGCGCTCGCCTATTTCATACTTTGTTTTGGGCTGTCGCGTTTTGCTTTCTGGATTGAGCAAAGCCATGTGCGCAGTCATTTGTCGGGCGGCGAACGAAGCAAAATGCCGCGCCCAGTCAAACGCACATTGACGGAACAAACATGATTCGATTCGAAAACGTTAACAAGTGGTATGGTGAGTATCACGCGTTGGTGGACATCACCGAAACCATTGGTAAAGGCGAAGTGGTGGTGGTTTGCGGCCCGTCTGGTTCTGGCAAGTCAACCCTGATTCGTACCATTAATCGGCTCGAACCGATTGAATCGGGCAGAATCGTGGTGGATGGCAAAGACGCCAATTCGACCGAGCTGGATATAAATCAATTCCGTGCGGGTATCGGGTTTGTTTTTCAACAGTTCAATTTATTTCCACACTTGACTGCGCTGGAGAATTGCACGCTTGCACCTAGGAATCTAAGTGGACTGGATGCCGCGGCAGCACGTGAACTCGCGCTTAAATTGCTCGACCGCGTGGGTCTTTCTGAAAAAGCAAATGCCTATCCTGCGGCCTTGTCGGGCGGGCAGCAACAGCGTGTCGCGATTGCGCGCGCTCTGGCGATGCAGCCACCGGTGATGCTATTTGATGAGCCGACCAGTGCGCTGGATCCTGAAATGGTCGGTGAGGTCTTGATGGTCATGCGTGATCTGGCCCGGGATGGCATGACCATGATTTGCGTTACCCACGAAATGGGTTTTGCTCGTGAGGTGGCTGACCGCGTGTTGTTCATGGATAGCGGCCGGATATTGGAGCGCGCGACGCCGGATGATTTTTTTAACCGACCGCAACACGCGCGGGCCCAGCAATTCCTGTCGGATATTCGCACGCCGTTTCGTTGATGATTAAGTGGCGTGCGACCTGTAACGCTTGCAAGTGCTACCATCGGCACAAGCTATGAATGAAGTTGGTAGCTTTGCCGACGATATCTAAAACCTGCTATCTCAGAAATGATCAAACAACGCACTCTCAAGAATAAAGTCCGCGCTTCAGGCGTGGGTGTTCATTTAGGCCATCGGGTCGAGATGGTGATTCGCCCCGCTGCGCCAGACACGGGAATTGTTTTTTGTCGCACCGACTTGGCGGGTGCACCGCAAGTGCGTGCGCACGCCCTGAATGTGAACGACACGCGGATGTCGACTCGCATAGAAAACCCTGCTTCGGGCGCGCGGGTGGCTACGGTCGAGCATTTGATGTCGGCGTTTGCCGGGTTGGGAATTGATAACGCGTACGTTGATTTATCTGCCGAAGAAGTGCCGATTATGGACGGCAGCGCCGGACCTTTCATATTTCTTCTTCAATCGGCCGGCATCGAAGAGCAGGCGAAAGCGAAAAAATTTATTCGCGTCAAGCGCGCGATTGAATTGAAAGAAAAGGACCGTTTGGTTCGCCTCGAGCCATTCGATGGCTTCAAACTCAAATTCGCGATTGATTTTGACCACCCCGTTTTTGATGCGTCAGCATCGGAGATTGAGATCGATTTTGCTGAAGTGTCATTCGCAAAAGAGGTCGCGCGCGCGCGAACTTTCGGTTTTACGCACGAGGTTGAAGCAATGCGGACGATGGGACTCGGCCGCGGCGGCTCCCTGGATAATGCAATTGTGATCGACGATTTCCGTGTACTGAATGCCGACGGTTTACGCTTTAATGACGAATTCGTGAAGCATAAAGCGCTGGATGCGGTGGGCGATCTTTATATGTTGGGGCATCCCCTGATTGGTGCCTTCTATGGGGTGAAATCCGGGCATGCGATGAATAACCAGTTGGTTAGAGCGTTGCTGGCGGATGAATCTGCGTGGCAGTTTGTGACCTTTGATAAGCGCGAGCAGCTGCCGGTGGCGTTTGGCAAAATGTCGCTAGTCACGAATTAGCCCGCGACCACATGGGCAAATACATGGGCAATTACCAAGGCAAATATACGGGCTATTAATATGCTGATTGGGCTTCGTTTTCTACTGCTGATCGCGGCGCTGGTAATTAGTGCGGCGTTCTTGGGTTATTTGTTTACAAAAAATCCGCAGTTTCTGCTTTTAACCAAAAATCTGGCTAAATTGACCGTTTTATTTGCGGTTATTATCGCCATAATCTACGTGCTCGAACGCGTATTGCTCAGCTAACGAAAATCCATATTGAGGATTTTTAAGGCTTCTTTTTGATGGTGAGCGCCCGCTCACGTTTTTGCTGCATGCGCACAATCGTGTCTTTCAACGGCGAATCGCCTAATGAATTCGCCAGCCGGCCGATTGCTATTTGTGACATTGGTGCGCCTCCGTTGGCGGCGTTATTTCGATTCCGAGGCTCGATGTTTACCGCTGTCACAGTCGGTTGCACGATCACCCTGATTGCTGTAACCTCTTGTTCCTGCTTTTGATTTTCCCTAAATTTCTGTAACAAACGCGGCAACATCTGTTTC
>JBBRFJ010000097.1:0-10581 GCA_038224475.1 Burkholderiales bacterium | reverse complement strand
CGGCTTGCCAAACATAATGCGATCCAGCGTGTATTGGCGCGATGCCATCCAGCAAAATTCGGCTGCACCTATGGCGCCCCAGCTAATGCCGTAGCGAGCCTTATTCAGGCAGCCGAACGGGCCCTTCAAGCCTTTCACATTCGGTAGCAAATTCTCATCGGGGACAAACACCTGATCCATCACGATCTCGCCCGTGATGGAGGCGCGCAGCGAGAACTTGCCTTCGATTTTGGGGGCCGATAATCCCTTCATGCCTTTCTCGAGCACATAGCCGCGAATCTCGCCCGCATCGTCTTTGGCCCAGACGATAAAAATATCGGCAATCGGCGAATTGGTAATCCACATCTTGGCACCATGCATGATGACGCCACCATCGACTTTTTTGGCGCGCGTGATCATTGATGAAGGGTCAGACCCTGCGCCCGGCTCGGTCAAACCAAAACAACCCACCAGCTCACCGGTGGCCAATCGGGGCAGCCAGCGTCCGCGCTGCGCTTCAGTGCCGTAGGCATAAATGGGGTGCATCACCAGCGAGGATTGGACGCTCATCGCCGAGCGATAACCCGAGTCAACGCGCTCCACTTCGCGCGCCACGAGGCCATAACAGACATGGTTCACGCCTGCGCAGCCGTAGCCGTCAATGGTCGAGCCCAACAACCCGAGCTCACCCATTTCATTCATGATCTCGCGGTCAAATGTTTCGTTGCGATTCGCTTGCAACACGCGTGGCATCAGCTTGTCCTGGCAATAGGCATGCGCCTGATCGCGCACCATGCGCTCTTCTTCCGAGAGTTGGTCGTCCAGCAACAAGGCATCGTCCCATTTGAATTTTGGGGCAGCTGCTTTGGGCTGATTGGCGAGCAGATCGTTTGGGTTCATGCGTATTCCAGTCGAAAAGAGTCAGGGTGTGATTTTAGCTTAAGTGGGTGTTCAATTCGCTATCCGGTGGCCACCAATAACCCGCAAAGATGCGAACCACCTGCGTTTGACTACTAATCTTGTACACCAACGATAGATTCATAAACTGGTAAATTGTTTTGTGTTTCTGTATTTTCCTAATGTATTTTTCTTATTGCTGGCTCCATCATTGAACCGGCACGCGACACCATAAGTGAAACCCTATAAATGCCAAATCTAAAGAAAATCGAAGCCACCGATCTGTGGAAAATCAAGCGACCTTCCTCACTGAGCCTGTCGCCGGACGGTTCGCTTACATGTGCAGCGGTAACCAGCTACGACATGGACTCAAATAGCGGCAGCAACCACTTATGGCTGCTTTCGACCTTCGGTGGTGCGCCACGCCAGCTTACCGCCTGTGGTGAAAAAGACGGCGGTTGCAGATGGTCGCCGGATGGTGCATCGATTGCCTTTGTAGGAAAACGCGGCGAAGGTGCTGCTGCCGACAAGGAGCCACAGGCCTACATTATTTCGCCGGATGGAGGCGAGGCAAAACGCGTGTCGAATATCGCGACCGGTGTGTCGGGTATTAAATGGTTTCCCGACTCGAAACGCCTGGCGTTTATTTCATGGGTGTGGCCGGATTTAAAAAGTGAAAATGACCAGGCAAAGCGTCTAAAGGAAACGCAGGGGAGCAAATGCAAAGCCATGGTGGTGTCGAGCACGCTTTATCGTTACTGGGATCACTGGCTGACCGACGGGCGGGTTCCACGTGTGCATGTGCTTGATGTGGCGAGCGGCAAAACCCGCGATCTGTTTGCTGGCACCGCCTACGAGCTGCCGGTATTCGATCCCGATGCATCGGATTACGATATTTCTCCCGACGGCAAACATCTCGTCTTTACTTTCAATCCCAATGAGGACAAGCAAGGCGATCAGGAAACGCAGCTCATTGAGCTTGAGATAAAGACGGGGATTGCAAAAAACTTGACCAAAACCCAGCCGTCCGCACGTTCAAAAGCTTCTTTTACCTATCACCATCCGGCCTATTCGGCCGATGGTCAATTGATCGCGCTGCTGGTCAACAATTATCGACGTTCGATCAACGACGACAACAAGCTTGCGGTCATCGACCGCAAATCCAACCGGCTTAAACTTATTAGCCAACGCTGGGATCGTGCGGTCAACGCGCCGCTCAAATGGTCGGCGGATAGCCAATCGGTTTACTTCACAGCGGATGATCATTCCCGCTTATCGGTCTGGCAAATGCATCTTGATGATGACGAGCCTGCATTGGTTGCGCCGGGCGGCACCATAAGTGATTTTGATGTGAAGGCCGATTCGCTGGTGTTCGTGCGCAGCAATATGTCCGCCGCGCCGAAGGTGTTTGCGGCTACGGCCGCGGGCGAACATGCGAAACCGGTTGAAACGTTCAATAATGCGCTGATGGCGCAGTTCAAAATGGGTGAGGTTCGCGAGTTCACCATGAAGGGCTGGAATGGTGAAGCGGTGCAAATGTGGGCCTGCTATCCGCCGAATTTTGATCCCAAAAAGAAATGGCCGCTGGTGCATTCGATCCACGGCGGGCCGCATGCCAACTGGGGCGATAACTTTCATTTCCGCTGGAATAACCAAGTATTCGCCGCCCAAGGCTACGTGGTGCTCTGCGTCAATTATCACGGCTCACTCGGCTGGGGAAATAAATATCTTGAATCGAATATGGGTGTACTAGGCACCAAGGAGCACGCTGACATCGAAGCCGCGACCGATTTCATGTTGCGACAGGGCTATATTGATGCCAATCGATTGGCAGCGACCGGTGGTAGCTATGGCGGCATGATGGTGGCATGGATGAATGGTCGCAATGGCCAACCCGGCGCAAGTAAGAAAGGCACTCGTTCCAAGCCTGCCGGTGACCGTTACAAGGCTTATGTTTGTCATGCCGGTTGTTACGATTGGGTGAACCAATATTCAGAAGATGTCGGCGGCTATTTCAATTACGAGTTAAAAGCCAAATATTGGGAAAATCCTGAAAAAGTTGCGGCGCAAAATCCGATTACGTTTGCCCGCTACATGAAAACGCCGACGCTGGTGATTCACGGCGCGCTCGATTATCGTGTGCCCGATGCACAGGGACTGCTCTACTACAACACGCTGAAATCACTCAATGTTGAATCAAAATTGGTGTTCTTCCCGGACGAAAACCACTGGATCGTGAAGCCGCAAAATTCACGTCTGTGGTATCGAGAATATTTTGCATGGCTGGAAAAATATGTCGGCAAGGCCGCGCAAGGCATGAAGCCAGCGAAGCGGGGCGAAGGCGTCGGCAGAGTCAAACCGTCGCCGAAAAAAGTGAAATAGCGCCGAGAATTTTCAAACTATTTTGTCGCGCTAGCGTCCGGCTTCACGTACTAAGCAGATAGATGCGTTTGCCCGCAATTACATTTTAAAACTCAAAACAATGAAACGTGGCGGTTTTTAGTCTCCTCGTTCCTGCGGTTCTAATAAATTGACGTTCATCATGTGCCACTCGGTAGCGGCTGGTTATGCTTTGCTTTTGTCCTTACCTGTTTGCAACGCACTTTATTGGGCGCAGTGAACAATGCGTCGCTAACGGTACATCATTGAATACCGACGCGATCTGTATTTTTCGGAGAATCTGTTTATGAATGACCGCGCATCTGGCGCCATCACCACCATCCCGCTTGCGGAGGTGCGCAGCAAGATGAAGGCGCGCAACAAACCCAAGGGACGTCAAATTGACCCGCAAGCGCGGGCCGACATTGCCATGTTGCTGAGCGGTCGCGAGATCCGCCGTGATTTGTTGATCGAATACTTGCACCTGATTCAGGACAAATTTAACTGCATTTCAGCCGCTCATATCAGCGCGCTGGCCGAAACACTGAAGCTCGCGCAGGCTGAAGTTTATGAAGTCGCCACGTTTTATCATCATTTCGATGTCATCCGAGATGGCGACGATGCGCCGCCTGCATTGACGGTGCGGGTATGTGAAACGCTGTCGTGCGCGATGGCGGGAGCGGCCGAATTACTTGAAAAATTACCGGCGATTCTGGGCTCCGAGGTGCGCGTGATTGGAGCGCCCTGTATTGGCCGTTGTGAAGCGGCACCTGCCGTATGTGTAGGCCAAAATGCATTCGGCAGCGCGACCGTTGAGAATGTTGCGCTGGCAGTGAAAAGCAAGCAAACAAGGGCTGTTCCAGGCGATTATGTCTCGTTTGCCGCTTACAGAGCCGAGCTTGGATATCAAGTCTATCTTGATGTGCTCAATGGCAAACGTGAAGCTGAGGCGACACTCAAGGAAATGGAAAACTCAGGTTTGCGTGGTTTGGGCGGCGCAGGATTTGCCACCGGCCGCAAATGGCGGATCGTTCGAGCCGAAACCGGACCGCGATTAATGGCCATAAATATTGACGAAGGTGAGCCGGGAACGTTCAAGGATCGCACATACCTCGAGCGCGACCCGCATCGTTTTCTTGAGGGCATGTTAATCGCTGCAAAGGTGGTTGGCATCGATAAAATTTACATTTATTTGCGCGACGAATATCATCATTGCAGGGCGCTACTGGAGACAGAGGTGGCAGCGCTGAAGGCTAATCCGCCGGGCGGGCATGCGTTGCCGCAGATTGAATTGCGACGCGGTGCCGGGGCTTACATCTGCGGCGAAGAATCCGCAATGATCGAATCTATCGAAGGCAAACGAGGTATGCCGCGCTTGCGTCCGCCCTACGTTGCGCAAGTCGGACTGTTTGATCGTCCGACGCTCGAACATAATTTTGAGACGCTTTATTGGGTGCGCGACATTTTGGAAAAAGGTGCCGCGTGGTTTGCAGGACATGGACGTAATGGCCGAAAAGGCTTGCGCTCTTTCTCGGTCTCAGGTCGCGTCAAAACGCCCGGCGTGCATTTGGCCCCGGCGGGCATCACGGTTAGAGAATTGATCGCTGAATTTTGTGGCGGCATGTCGGACGAGCACGAGTTTTATGCCTATCTTCCGGGCGGTGCGTCTGGCGGGATTTTGCCTGCCAGCATGGGCGACATTCCGCTCGATTTCGATACCTTGCAGCCGTACGGTTGCTTCATCGGTTCAGCCGCGATCATGATCCTTTCGCAGCGGGATAAAGCGCGCGACGCGGCGTTGAATTTGATGAAATTTTTTGAACACGAAAGCTGCGGACAATGCACGCCGTGCCGGGTCGGGACGGAGAAGGCGGTACAGCTTTTGCAGGAAAGTAAATGGAAAACCGGGTTGCTTGAAGAGTTGTCGCAGGTCATGGTGGATGCGTCTATTTGCGGGCTCGGCCAGGCTGCGCCCAATCCAATCCGGTGTGTGGTTAAACATTTTGCGCATGAGATAAGCTGATGAATGATATGTCCGAAAACCTCGTTGCCCGAGAGGTGATTGAATTCACGCTTGATGGCGAAAAAATTACCGCGTTTGCGGATCAGTCGTTGATTGAAATTGCCAAGGAGCACGGTAAGGATATTCCTCACCTGTGCTACAAACCGGGTTATCGCGCGGACGGTAATTGCCGTGCTTGCATGGTTGAAATCAAAGGCGAGCGGGTGTTGGCTCCGTCATGCTGCCGTCACCCATCAAAAAATATGGAGGTCACTACCGATTCCGCGCGTGTGCGGCATTCGCAAAAAATGGTGATGGAATTATTGACCAGCGATGCGCCGAAAAAAGATTACAAACCAGAGGGTAACGAGCTGTTGAAATGGGCGCGAGTTCTGGGTGTTAAAGAGTCACGATTTCAACCACGCTTGCAGGCGGAGCCTGATTTTTCTCATCCGGCGATGACGGTCAATCTTGACGCTTGTATTCAATGCACGCGTTGTGTCCGCGCCTGCCGCGAAGAACAGGCGAATGATGTGATCGGCTACGCGTTGCGCGGGGCTCATTCCAAAATTGTGTTCGATCAAGATGACCCGATGGGTGCGTCCACCTGCGTGGCCTGCGGGGAATGTGTACAAGCCTGCCCGACCGGCGCACTGGCACCGGCGAAGGCGGCCTATGAAACCATTGCCGATAAAAAAATTGACAGCGTGTGCCCTTATTGCGGTGTGGGTTGCCAGCTGACATATCATGTTAAAGACAACAAAATTATTCGCGTCGAGGGCCGCGATGGGCCATCGAATCACAGCCGGCTGTGTGTAAAAGGTCGCTATGGATTTGATTACGCGCACCATCAGCAACGCCTGACCACGCCGCTGATTCGTAAAGCCGGCGTGCCGAAGTCAGCTGATTTTAAAATGGACCCTGACAATTGGCGCGAGGTGTTTCGTGAAGCCACTTGGGAAGAAGCGCTCGACTTGGCGGGCGGCACATTGGCTAAAATCCGCGATCAACATGGGCCGAATGCGCTGGCTGGTTTTGGCTCCGCCAAAGGTAGCAATGAGGAAGCCTATCTATTCCAGAAATTGGTACGCACCGGATTCAAGACCAACAACGTCGATCATTGCACGCGGCTTTGTCATGCCTCATCCGTGGTCGCACTGCTCGAAGGCGTAGGCTCGGGCGCAGTATCGAATCAAGTGTCGGATGTGGCCAAAGCCGAGGTGATTTTTGTCATTGGCGCGAACCCGACATCGAACCATCCGGTCGCCGCCACTTGGATTAAGAATGCCGCGAAAAATGGCGCGAAATTAATCGTGGCCGACCCGCGTAGAAATGATATCGCCCGCCACGCCTGGCGATATCTGCAATTTAAACCGGATATGGATGTGGCGATGCTCAATGCCATGATCTACACCATCATCGATGAAGGTTTGGTGAACGAGGATTTCATCAAAAACCGCACCCATAATTTTGAAGCGCTAAAGGAAAACGCCAAAGGGTTTTCGCCCGAAGCAATGGCCCCTCTCTGCGGCATTCCAGCTGAAACCTTGCGCGAAGTGGCACGTGCCTACGCGACCAGCAAAGCGTCGATTATTCTGTGGGGCATGGGTATCTCGCAGCATGTGCATGGCACGGATAACGCGCGTTGCCTGATTGCGCTCACGCTCATGACCGGGCAAGTCGGCAAGCCTGGTGCGGGCCTGCACCCATTGCGCGGCCAGAACAATGTGCAGGGTGCCTCAGATGCGGGCCTGATCCCGATGATGTTCCCGGATTACAAGCGCGTTGATGATCCAGATGCCCATAAGCGCTTCGAAAAATATTGGAACACCAAGCTCGATAGTAAACCCGGTCTGACCGTGGTTGAAATCATGGACGCAGCCTACGATGCCAGAATTAAAGGCATGTACGTGATGGGCGAAAATCCGGCGATGTCTGACCCTGACGCGAATCACGCCCGCGCCGGGTTGGCCAAGCTTGAAATGCTGGTCGTGCAAGATATTTTTCTGACTGAAACTGCGTATCTGGCGGATGTGATTTTCCCTGCGTCTGCGTGGCCGGAGAAAACGGGCACCGTGACCAACACTGATCGCATGGTGCAATTGGGCCGACGTGCGCTGGATATGCCGGGTGATGCGCGGCAGGATTTGTGGATCATTCAGCAACTCGCCAAACGACTGGGACTGGATTGGAATTATCAGGGCGACGAAAGCGGGGTTGCCGAAGTCTATGAAGAAATGCATTTGTCGATGGCGTCGATTGCCGGAATCTCGTGGGATCGGCTTAATCGTGAATCTGGCGTGACTTACCCCTGTGCGGGCGATGATGATCCGGGTCAGCCGGTGGTCTTTATCGATAATTTTCCGACCACCGACGGACGCGCTAAATTCGTCCCCGCCGATATCATTCCCGCCAACGAGCGGCCCGATGAAGAATTCCCGTTTATCTTGATTACCGGTCGGCAATTGGAGCATTGGCATACGGGCTCGATGACCCGCCGCGCCAGTGTGCTGGACGCGCTCGAGCCCTCACCGGTGATCAGTATGAACCCACTTGATTTGCGCCATATTTCCGCCTTTGCTGGTGACACTATTACCGTAGAATCGCGACGCGGTGCCATCACGATCGCGGCGCGGGCGGATGAAGGCATCCCGGTCGGTTCAGTGTTCATTCCGTTTGCGTATTACGAAGCGGCTGCCAACATGCTGACCAATGCCGCACTTGACCCGTTTGGCAAAATTGCCGAAGTAAAATATTGCGCGGTGCGGGTGAGTCGTGGTGGCGAGACGAACACGCAATCAAGCTATGGCGGTGGGCTGGCGTTTTCAGCGCAAGCAATCATTCCGCCGAGCTGATGCCGGAATCGTCCCTAAAAGAAGCCCCGTCATTTTGGCGGGGCTTTTTTCATTCTATCAAAATGCCCCGAAAGCCTCGCCACTGCTAGACTTTGGGGATCGCAATAGCCAAGGCAGTGATGACGATGACACTGATAGCGGAGCGCAATTTGAAGAACCACGCTGGAATGAGTTTTTGTAAATTCAGTAGTGCGTCTATTACCCACACGAATGCGAACAAAACCATCGCCACGATAATCCGTGAACTCGGCGACGGTAACAGCAACATCGCCCAAGCCAACAGCGAGGGAATGACGGACAGCAAAAACATCGTGCGCGCACTCTTAGGTGCGGTGTCCATCAAGTTGACCGCGAGTCCCCATTGGATACCGCCGAGGAACGACAGAATGACTGCGGCGTAGCCCGTTAAAACAGTGGTAATGAAGCCGCGGTAGGTGGGCGGCGCAAGCCACAATGCGGCGCTGCAGGCGATGAACGGGATTGCGCCGCTGAATGTTAACCACCTTGGAAATGCGTTGCTCATTTTTACTTGTCTAGTCGTTAGGCGATCTGCTTTTTTCGGGCGGTTAGCACCAACAGCATCGCAATCGTGGAAATTGCAGCGAAACAGATGAGCGACCATACGGCGAGCGACAAACCGAAGGTGGGCGGATATTTATCCGCGCACCCGCCCGTCGCAAAGAACAGCTTGCCCTCAAACCACTGTGCGCTCGGTAAATTTTGCACAAATTCGCCGATCGGGTCACTCAGGCACGAAGTCATGCTGTTGCCTTTGCTGAGTTGCCACACGGTCAGGCCAATGCCCATCAGCGCCAACAGCCAGATTAGCGCGGCATAAATCCGCCGGCCGACTAAATCTGGCCCATGCAAACCCGCTAGCAACGCGACCAGCCCGATACCCAAATAGAGATAGCGTTGCAGGATGCACAGCGGGCAGGGTTGTTGCTGTTGAGGGCCATGCTGGAACCAGTAAGCCCCCGCCACGAGGCCGAAACAGAGAATAAAAATAGCGAGGAAGAGGGTGCGCAAATAAGTATTTTTCATCAATGTTAGTTTCAAACCAGCACGCGAAGTTCACGCAATAAAACAGAAAGCATGGCCAAATCGGTCTCGCGGGCTTTTTTCAGATCATCCACGACTTCGCTCATTCTGGCCAATGCTTTGGCGTGGTGCGATTGCCAGGCCGCAATCAAGGCGCTGGCATCGTTCAAGTTGGGCGAGAGTGCGATGACGCCAGTAGTCAGCTGGCGCTGCAAGTTTGCCAAATCATCGCGCATGGCTGCGCGGGCCATGGATTGCCAATGGGTATCAGACGGCAGCGCGGTGATCTGCGATGCGACCCAGCGTAGTTTTAATGCACCCACCAATGCGAAATAAGCAGCTGCCGCCAGCTCAACCGGTCGCTGGGTATCGAGCGAAATCTCGACGATATCCAGCACCGAATACATCGCGTCTTGCCGTGCCACTTCGCTGGCAATGGTGGCGGGCACACCTTGCTGGACAAGGTGCGCTTCGGCAGCGTGCAGTGCCGTCAAATCGTCGGCGGATAGAAGTTCAGGCAGGCGTTTCGCAATGGTCACAATGCCGGGCGCGAAAAAGTTAAGCACGTTCGCAATCGGCATGCGCTCCGAGCGGCGCCGCAAAAACCACAGTGTGGCACGCAACACTAAACGTCCGACTTCGATCAGCATTTCGGACTGCGTGGCGGTCGGCACTTTGTTGTCGAGTGAGTCTATGTCATTCCATAGCGGCGTCATCGCAAATACATCGCGAGCCAGAATGAACCCCCGCACCACTTCTGCAGCAGTGGCCCCTGTCTCTTCGCGCATCCGATGTACGAAAACACTACCGGCGCGATTGATGGTGCTATTGGCGACCACGGTGGCGATGATTTCGCGTTTCAGTGCGTGCCTTGGCATGATCGCGGCGAACTGTATTTGCAGCGCCGTCGGAAAGTAAGTGATCAGTGTCTGCGCCACATATTCCTCATCCACCAGGTCAGAAACCAGCAGCTCATTAGATAATTCCATTTTGCTGTAAGCCAGCAATACCGCGCGCTCTGGCGAGGTCAGACCTTTTTTAGCCGCCTTGCGTTTGGCAATTTCTTCGTCGGTGGGTAGATACTCCACCGCGCGGTTCAAGCGTCCGGCCTTTTCCAGATGGCGGATAAAGCGCGCCTGCGCTTCAAGCAATTTTTCGCCGCGCACGCCCGATACGGTCAGCGATTGCGTCTGATAATAATTGTCCTGCAAAACCAGTTGGCCCACCTCATCGGTCATGCTCGCAAGCAGGTCCTCGCGCTGCTCTCTTTTGATTGCACCAGCGTCGATAATCGCATCGACCAGAATCTTGATATTCACTTCATGGTCGGAGCAATCCACCCCGGCAGAATTGTCGATCGCGTCAGTGTGCAAACGCACGCCCGATTGTGCCGCCTCGACGCGGCCCAGTTGCGTAAATCCAAGATTG
>JBBRFJ010000096.1:0-10670 GCA_038224475.1 Burkholderiales bacterium | reverse complement strand
CTTTTAATAGCTCATCGACTGCGCGCACCACCGCGTCTTCAATATCGACGGCATCATCGGCATCGTCGAGAAAATGTTCAGGGCGATAACGGATTTCAACCGGATACGTGCGGCCTGAAACCTCGATCACCGGCGCAAGAATCGCGTCACCATCTGCGCCGGTCGCGAAATGTTTTGCGAACTTATAAGGATCAATCGTCGCAGAGGTGATGATGACTTTTAAATCAGGCCGCCGCACAATCAAGCGTTTTACATAGCCCAACAGAAAATCAATATTCAGCGAACGCTCGTGCGCTTCGTCGATAATCAACGTGTCGTATTTTCGCAGCGCGTGGTCACTATGCGTCTCGGCCAACAAAATACCATCGGTCATGACTTTGACAAAAGTCGAATCGTCGGTGTGATCGTTGAAGCGAATTTTGTAGGCGACAGTATGTGCGCCGGTCTGCTTGAGTTCTTGCGCAAGACGAGTCGCCAAGCTCCGTGCCGCAATCCGTCGCGGCTGCGTGCAACCAATCATGCCGTTCATGCCGCGACCCAGTTCCAGACAAATTTTAGGCAGCTGCGTGGTTTTGCCTGAGCCGGTTTCCCCGCACAAAATTACCACCTGATGTTTGCGAATTAATTCTGCTATTTCGTGACGGCGCTCCGCGATCGGCAACGCATCATCAAACGCAGGAAAAGCAATCAGCGCATGGCGGGCTTTTCGCGCGGCATAGCGGGCCGCTGCTGCGGCTAATTCGGTATCAAATTTTTGATCGAGCTGATCGTGCGGTTTTCCAGCCTTGATAAAATCGCGGCGCTTGCGGTCGAGCGTGATGAGCTTGCCACGATCCATGAGCAAAATATCGTCTGGAATGTGACGTGCGCGCGGTGATGTTGACGGCGGCGGCAATGGGGCGGCAGGAAGAAAGGCTGGTGACATAGAAGGCGCATTTTACGCGGTGGCTGCGTGTTTCGCGCATCTGATTTGGGACGACGTCCGCAAACAATTTAGGCCAATACCGCTGTTGAAGGTTGCCGATTTCGCCCGAGTATGGCCGCTGTTTAGACGTTGCAATCGCGAGGTCTTCACGACTTGCGGATACAACTCTATTCGAAAACGCACACTATCGGATTTTAGATACTGGTCGGCGAGCCGCAATGAACCTCAAGCAGCCACTGATCCTAACCCGATAACCTAAACCTCACCCGTCAATCTTGATGCCTTCGATTTCAAACACCCGCTTCACAGTGGGCCGCGACGCGACTCGCAGCGCATGTTTGGTCCACTGCGGGAATTCGATTTTCATGTCCAAGCCGATGCGGTAGCCCCAGCGGTAGAACACCAGCAGATACGGATCACATACTGTGTATTGCCCGCCCATGGCAAAGGTTTTGCCGGTGAGCATTTTTTCAATATCGGCAAAATATTTTAGAAGCGTGATGCGGCACTGTGCCTTAACGGTTTCCTTCGCCGCCGCATCAGCGGTGTAGCGCTCAGGCCGCACGATACCGGCGAAAGTGATGTGCACGCTGGATGATATCCACGCCATGAGGGACAACGCTTCGGCTTGCTTCCACGTTTCCTTCGGCCACAGGCCGCGCTGGGCGTAACCGCCGCCCAGATAGGTAAGGATGGCCACGTTTTCAGTCAGAATTTTGCTATCTACCACCAGCACCGGCACACGCGCTTTCGGATTCAGCCGCAAAAAGTCGGCTTTGAGGTGTTCGCCGTCTTTGACTGAGACCAGCACAGATTCGAAGGCGATACCCAGCTCTTCAAGCACGATGTGCGGAGCCAATGAACACGAACCGGGGGAGTAATAAAGTTTGATCACTATTTTGCTTTCGCTTTTTTTGAGCCTACGCGCCGCTTACAAAAACTTCTGATTGCAGATTCAGGAATGCAGGTCGACTTTGCGGCGACAACGCCCATTACCGGACAAGTCTGCACTTGCACTCGTTAAAACACTCAATCCAGATTGCATCGCCGGAAATCCAGCAGGGTGCATGAATCCTAAATGCAACCCCTATAGTCTCGTAATTAGGGATGACGTGTCAAACCGTGCGCCGCCAGCGCTCTGAACTTCGCCATAAAAAGCGTCAATTTGGGCGGTTATGGGCAGTTTGGCACCGTTGCGTTTGGCTTCTTCAAGCACGATGCCCAAATCCTTACGCATCCAATCCACCGCGAAGCCGAAATTAAATTCGCGCTTTAGCATCGTTTTGCCGCGATTTTCCATTTGCCACGACTGCGCGGCCCCCTTGGAAATCACGTCCAGCACCAAATTACCGTCGAGACCGGCCTTTTCAGCAAACGCCAGGCCTTCAGACAAGGCCTGCACCAAGCCCGCAATACAGACCTGATTGACCATTTTCGTCAACTGTCCCGCGCCCGATGCGCCCAATAGCGTGGTCGCTTTGGCGTAGGAATCCATAATCGGCTTGGCGGAATCGAATGTGGCCTGATCACCGCCGCACATAATCGTGAGCTGACCTTTTTCAGCGCCCATTTGACCGCCGGATACCGGGGCATCAATAAAGCCCACGCCCTGCGCCTTGGCAAGCGCGTAAAGGTGCCGCGCGGCATCGGCGGAGGCGGTAGTGTGATCCACTAATACCGCGCCTGACTTCATGCCTTTGAGTGCTTCTACGGCGACGGCCATCAAATCTTTGTCGTTACCCACGCACATCATGACGAAATCAGCACCGGCCGCAGCCTCGGCCGGTGTCGCTTTGGAGTGGCCGCCGAATTTTTCGACCCATGCCTGCGCCTTTGCCTCGGTGCGGTTATAAACGGTGACCTCAAAACCCTTCGCCTGCAAATGGCCTGCCATCGGAAAACCCATTACACCCAGACCTAGAAATGCAACTTTCATGACTGCTCCAGTAATTATAAATTTAAAACACTATTATTGGCGGGCATCTTCAGACATTAACGCCTGAAGATGCCCGTGTATATTGGTGGCTATAAACTTTTTAGTTCATAGGTCAGGTGGCGCAGCGACCTGACTCTCCCAGCAAATTGACGGCTATGGTCATGTAGGTGCGAAACGTGACCGACTAATCCGCATTTTTCGTTACCGATTGACCCAATTGGGCGGTTCTTTGCCTGTAAGCGCGGCTTTTAAATTAGTCGCGGCGAGCATCGCCATCGCCATCCGTGTTGATCGGGTGGCGCTGCCAATATGTGGCGTGAGCACCACGTTTTTCAGCTGCAAAAAATCAGGGTTGAAAGCGGGCTCATTCTCAAAGACATCCAACCCCGCACCGGCAATTTTGTTCGATTTCAATGCGGCAATCAATGCCGCATCATCGACCACACCGCCGCGCGCCGTATTGATCAACATCGCGGTCGGTTTCATCAACTCAATTTCCCGGACGCCAATAAGATGATGCGTGGCCGGTGAATACGGCACCATTACGATCACAAAATCACTTTCCCGTAACACCGACTCTTGCGTCGCATAGCTTACGTTTAGCGCCGCTTCGATGGCGGTATCGAGCCGGGTGCGGTTGAAATAGCGAACTGTCATGTCAAACCCGGCAGCGCGCCTTGCGATCGCCTGGCCGATCCGGCCCATGCCGATAATGCCCAGCGTGGCGCGATGAATATCCGCACCCAGCATCTGCTGGAGTGCAAAGCTTTTTTTCCAGTCGCCCGCGCGCAGCCAGGCTTCCGATTCTGTTACGCGCCGGGCTGTGGCCATCAACAGCGCGAAGGTGAGGTCCGCGGTGGCGTTATCAAGCACACCGGGCGTGTTGGTGATTTTTATGTGCCGCTTTTTCGCTTCCATGACGTCGATATTGTTGTAACCCACCGCAATGTTGCTCACGACTTTTAGGTACGGGCAGGCGTCAAATAGAGCGGCATCAATTTTGTCTGCGATCGTGCACATCACCCCGGCACAACCCTGTGCGCGAACACGAAATCCATCAGGCGGGAGAATATCATCGCCTTCGTTGTAATCGATATCAAACTCGGGGGACAGGAAATCAATAACTTCTGGAAATACTTGGCGCGAGATGAGAATTTTTTGTTTCATCATTTTTGTTATCCCAATAGTTGAGAAGCCTCATTTGCATCGCCGCAAATGAGGCTCAGGAACATTATCCTGCCATTATTTATAAAGTAACTCTGGTAACCATAAACCAATCTGCGGGAAGATATACAACATGAAGATCGCGATGATCTGTATCCCCATGAACGGAATCATGCCGGCAAAAATCTGATTTAACGTGACATGTGGCGGTGAAACCCCCTTCAGGTAAAACGCCGCCATCGCCACCGGCGGCGACAGGAATGCGGTTTGCAAATTAAGCGCGACCAGCAAACCGAAAAATAGCGGATCAATACCAAATTTCGGTAACAGCGGAATAAAGATCGGCATGAAAATCACGATGATCTCAGTCCATTCCAGGGGCCACCCCAGCACGAAAATAATGCACTGAGCCAGCAACATGAATTGCACGGGTGTGAGCCCCAGCGACAATACCCACGTCTCGACAATATTTTGCCCACCCAGGAGCGCGAACGCAGCAGAGAAGATCGACGATCCTACAAACAGCCAACACACCATCGCCGAGGTCTTGCCGGTCAGATAGGCCGACTCGCGAACCGTCGCGCCCATCTTCGCCTGAACTGCGGCAATCAATGCCCACAGCGCCAATGCGCAAATCGAGATCCAGCCGATCCATTCCGTGGGCGGGGACGACAGAACTTCGGCTTTGTACAAAATGAACCATATGATCGAAACCATAAAAGCTGACACCAATGGAATCCAGATTTTTGCCGCGCGTATTCGCTCCTCGCGCGGACGGGCCAGTAGCAGGTAAACCGCGGCGAGTCCGAACCCGCCGAGCGAGCCGATCGCGGCCGCCTCGGTCGGCGTCGCGAGGCCAAATAAAATCGTCCCCAACACCGCTAAAATCATCACAGAAAGCGGGAAGAACGAGGTCAGCAACATCTTGAAAATCTCTAAGCGTGTGAACGTAAATATCGCGTAGAACAAGGCCAAACAGCCCAGCCCCACCCAGAACACATACCAAAATGCTTTCGGCGCAGGATCACGCTTGAGCTCCGCAGCAGTAGCGATCGGTTTGGCCGGTGAGACAGATTTTTCCGCGGTTGACGATGGTGCAGGCACCGCAGTCGCCGACTCAGCGCCGGGAGGTTCTTGCAGCCCACTCGTTGGCGGCTCTTGCAGACCACTGGAAGGTGGTTCTTGCAAACCAGACGTTGGCGCATCGATGGTGGCGGAACTAGCGCCCATTTCCTGCAGCCCTGATACATCCTGTACTTCGTTAGGCCGCGTCAGCGCATTCCATGTCAGCCCCATGATGAGCACAAAGACAAGCAGCGGCGCGAGCGTGACGGCGAGTTCCTTCACTATCACCTTGGTTGGGACAGTCGCATTACGCTCGCCTTTTAGCGCCTTCAGCAGCGACGGTAACACACGTTTTCCATACGACGCGCTAATTTTTGCATTTGCTGCAGGCAGGGTAACAACCCGTTCAGCGGCGGATAGTGGCGGCGCCAAATGCGGCTTCCATTTCGCCAAAATCATCACGTAACCAACATACATAAGCGCCAACATAATGCCGGGAAAAAATGCGCCCGCATAAAGTTTAGGCACCGATACACCCGCCGTTGCGCCGTAGACAATCAGCAACACCGAGGGCGGGATCAAAATACCCAAACATCCGCCGGCGGTGATCACGCCCGCCGACACCCGCACGTCATAGCCCGCCCGTAACATCGCCGGCAGCGCCAGCAAGCCCATCAAAGTAACCACGGCGCCGACGATGCCCGTCGCAGTCGCAAAAATGGCGCAAGTGACCAGCGTAGCGACGGCCAGTGAACCGGGTAAACGGGCGAGGGCCAGATGCAAGGATTTGAAAAGCTTGGATACCAAATTTGCGCGCTCAACCAAATAGCCCATGAACACGAACAGCGGGATCGAAATCAGCACGTCGTTTCGCATCACGCCAAACGTCGATTGCACCATCAGATCCAGCGTTTGCTGCAGCGCCACCTCACCACGTCCGCTGCTTCGTGACCAATAAGCGAAAAACGCGAACAACATACCCATTCCCATCAGCGTAAATGCGGTCGGAAAGCCGAGCATGATGGCAACGACCACCAAGCCCAGCATCAACAAACCCAGATGGCCATTGGTCAGATTCGACCAGGGCATCAATACGACGACGGCAGCGAGAATAATCGCCATCAGGATGAAGCCAAACCAAAGTTCTTTGCGAATCATTTTTTTGCTCCCGCAGTGACATATTTATCGAGCGCGGCAATGTCTTCGTCCTTAACCTGCACCATTTCTTTGAGTTTTTCGACGTCCACTTCCTCAACGTCCTCAATGCGCGATGGCCATGCACCATCACGAATACAAATCACGCAGCGGACAATTTCGACCAGGCCTTGCAGCAACAGTAAGCCACCTGCAAGCGGAATAATAAATTTGAACGGATAGAGCGGCAGCGGATCTGCGGAAAATGTCTGCTCGTTGATTTTTATCGAGTCATTAAAAAAACCCCATCCCGCATAGGTCAGCGCCAGCACGCCCGGCAGAAAAAAAACAAAATACAGCAGCAGATCTAGCGATGCCTGCGTGCGTGGTTTAAAAAAACCGTAAAGCACGTCACCGCGCACGTGACCATTTTTCGACAGGGTGTATGCGCCCGCCATCATAAACAGCACCCCGTAAAGCATGATCTGCGCATCAAGTACCCAGCCATGGGGTTTGTTGAGCACATAGCGCGAAAAAACCTCCCAGCCAATCAGCGCGGTTAGCAACACCGCACACCACGAACAAACCTGTCCGAACCATGTCGATATCTTATCGACCGTTAATAATATTTTTTGCATTGCTGCTCCCCACTGCGTGCGCAGTCCGATGGATCACTGGCAGATATGAAAAAGGCGGCATCCTAAAGTGAAAGACCGGCCGCCGAAATTAAAACGGCGGCGTTCAAAAACGCCGCCGCGGTAATGCACTTCGCTTTCGCAAAGGTGCGCTAGCTTTCAGGCAGACAATTAGGCTTTTTTGCCGCTGAAGAAATGGTTGTAAGCCATTTTGTAATCGACCAAGGTGTCGTTCTGCCAACCGGCAGCGCGCTGGGCGAATACCTTCATTGAATCGTTAACCTTTTTAAACATCGGGTTTTTTGATTCTTTGTCAGCGATGATCTTGTCCCAGCTCTTTAGCTGTGCCTGCAACACCGAATTCGGCGTTTTGTAGAACTTCACACCCTGCTTGGCTTTCATCTCGTCATAGTCTTTAGAATAACGATCAATGGCTTTCCAAGACATATCGGCTGAAGACGCTTGCACGGCGTAGTCGATAATCGACTTCAGTTCGGGGGCGAGCGTGCTGTATTTTGTCTTGTTGAACAAAATCTCAAAGTTCTCCGACGCTTGATGGAAACTCTGCAGCATGCAGTTTTTTGCCACATCCGGGAAACCAAGTGTGCGATCAGATGAAGCGTTGTTGAACTCAGCCGCGTCGAGCAAGCCCCGATCAAGTGCCGAGACAATTTCGCCACCGGGTAGCGGATTCACTGCGGCGCCCATGTCGTTGTAGATATCCACCGCAAGACCCACCGTCCGGAATTTAACGCCTTTCAAATCTTCTGGTTTAGTGACCGGCTTCTTGAACCAGCCAAACGGCTGGGTCGGCATTGGTGCGTAAATGAACGACTGCACATCTAGGTTTAAGCCGGTGTAGATTTCGTCAAGAAGCTGTTTGCCGCCACCATAGTTGTGCCATGCCAGCACCATATTCGCGTCCATGCCCCACGCCGGACCGGAGCCCCACAGCGCCAGCGCTTGCTGCTTGCCGTACCAATACGCGGCAACACCGTGACCGCCATCGAGGGTGCCTTTTGAAACCGCGTCAAGCAAGTCAAACGCTTTAACGACCGCGCCTGCCGGCAGCACTTCAATTTTTAATCTTCCGCCCGCCATATCGTTCACTTTTTTCGCGAAGTCATTCGCGTATTCATGAAAAATATCCTTGGCGGGCCATGTGGACTGGAAACGCATACTCACCGTTTGCGCGGCCGCAATCATCGGGAAGCCGGTGATGGCCGCACCGGTCGCAGCCGCGGTGCCTGCTAAAAACTTACGACGGCTCGGCTTCTTTTGAACAGGTGCTGAAGCGGAAACATTGACGACATCGACAGCTGGAATAATCTTATCTGACATGGTGTTTCTCCTCTTATTGATCGATAGTTAATTTTGTGTTTTTCGGGCAACGATCACGGTAGAAAAAATGCTGTATCCGGACAATCTTGCATAATTTACCGCAACGCCTTGCTCCGCGCATCACATTCGCGCTAGAAAAATAAATCAACGATGAAAGCCGCCCAACGCGCGACCGCCTGCAACGCTCGCACAATATTCAGACTCAGTAAACCCCGTACAGAGCACCCGCCATTCTTCACATTCTCAAAGATTTATATTCTCGTAATCAAACTGCAATATCAAGTAGCGTTGCGTACTTAAAGAATTATTCATGAAACCTGCAAGCGAATTAACGACCTCGGCGAATACCCAGGGGGATACGGTTTTTAGGTTTTAATGGATCTGTTTGCATAAATGACTTGCACCAGCACCTTGCACTGGTGGTTCTGGGTTCATGTTGCAATCACTATTTTTTCCCGGACTCAGCCTGAGTGCCGCACGTTCAGGGCATAGTTTAGGGCACGACTTAGTGCTTGTTTGCGCCACCCAGATACGCTTCGTTGACGGCCGGATCATTCTTTAATTTGTCGGGTACGCCATGAATCGAGATTCGACCATTCTCCATCACGTAACCATAGTCGGCGACATTTAATGCGGCCGCCGCGAATTGCTCTACCAGCAACATCGTGATGCCATCGGCTTTAAGGCGCTGAATAATCCGAAAAACTTCCTCCACCAAAATCGGTGCCAGTCCCATTGAAGGCTCATCGAGCAGCATTACGTCGGGATTCATCATCAGCGCACGCGCCATCGCCAGCATTTGCTGCTCGCCGCCCGACAGCGTGCCCGCCAATTGATCCTGACGTTCCTTCAGACGAGGGAACAATTCCAAGGCGCGCTCCAAATCCGCTTTGATATTGCCTTTGGGGCGTGCGCCGGTAAAGCGCGGAAATGCGCCGAGCGTCAGGTTGTCGCGCACGCTCATCGTGGAAAAAACCCGGCGTCCTTCGGGCGAGTGCGCCAAACCGGCGCGTGCAATGCGGTGTGAGTCCATGCCCGCAACATTTTTTCCGTTTAGCGAAACATCACCGGATTTCGGTTTGATCATTCCACAAATGGCGCGCATGGTGGTGGTTTTACCCGCGCCGTTAGAGCCGATCAAGGTCACGACTTTGCCCTTGGGCACGTCCAGCGAAATGCCGTGCAGCACTTCAACTTTGCCATAGCCCGCGTAGAGGTTATTGATGGATAGCATGGTCGTTCCTAAGCCGGAAGCGGGGTGGATGAAAGTGATCCGGACAGCTCTGCTGCGCCCGCGTCGCCACCGAGATACGCCTCGATGACCTTCGGGTTAGCCTGCACCTCAGCTGGCTTACCTTCCGCAATTTTCTGGCCAAAATCGAGCACCGTAACCGTGTCTGAAATCGACATCACTACGTCCATGTGATGCTCGATGAGTATCAGCGTAATACCATGCTCGCGGATTTTGCGAATGATCGCGATGAGTTCTTTGATGTCCGGGGCGGTGAGACCGGCAGCAGGTTCATCGAGCAACAGCAAGCTGGGGCTCACGCCGAGCGCGCGGCCGATTTCGAGTAAGCGTTGCTTTCCATAAGGCAAATTACGCGCTTCTTCGTTGGCGAATTCGGCCAAGCCCACAAATTTCAAAATACTGGCGGCGCGGATGCGTGCCTGATGCTCCTCACGTTGATAGCGCTTGGTATGGAGCATTACATCCAGGAAATTGCTCTTGAATGTGTGGTGCAGACCCACCAGCACGTTCTCGGTCGCCGTCATTTCACCGAACAGCTGCACGTTTTGGAATGTCCGGGCGATACCGCCCAGGGCGATGGCGGATGGTGTCAAACCCGAAATTGAGGCACCGTTGAACTCGACACCGCCTGCTGTCGGTTTATAAATACCGGTGAGCACGTTCATCATCGTGCTTTTGCCTGAACCATTAGGCCCAATAAGGCCGTGGATGGTACCTTTCGCAATTTTGAGATCGACCTGGTTCAGCGCTTTTAAACCGCCAAATTGCATCAATACTTGCTTTGCATGCAGAAAATCTCCGGCAGTCGCAGATTGATGTCCGGCCTTTTCCCACGCCAGCGAATCATCAGCGAGCGCTTGATATTGATCTTCATTGCGAAATGATTGCGGTGAAATTTTTTCAGCCATATTGCGCAAAAAACCGATGACACCATCTTGCAAATAATAGACAACGAATAGCGTCATTAATCCAAAAATGGTTAAACGCCAATCAACAATGTTTTCAAGTTTGTAGGAAAACACCGCCATTGCCATCGTCGCGCCAACCGGAATCGCCACCTGACGGGGTGTTTTGCGTTTGGTCGCCAATAACCATGCGGAGGCGAGCACACCGACCGCCGCAGCGACATATGCGATTTGCCGGAAAAGCTCGATATCAGATAATAGGCTCGGCAACATCACCACAATCGCCGCTCCCACCATCGGACCCGACCGGGTT
>JBBRFJ010000095.1:0-10732 GCA_038224475.1 Burkholderiales bacterium | reverse complement strand
GCCCCAGCAAAGGAAGCACTAAATAGGGACCACTATCCAGTCCCCAGCGGCCTAGGGTTTGGCCGAAATCTTCATCATGCTTTTCCATTCCCATCGATGTGGCCACATCAAAAAGTCCCAACACGCCTATTGTGGAGTTAAGCAGGAAGCGGCCTACATCCGAAATCGCATTACTGGGCTTTCCCTGCAGCAGGTTGTTGACTGAAGTGCCGACATCGCCGATATTTGAAAACGCATTCGAGACCCCGGAACGAACGAACGCCGGTGTAACGGCCTGATACCCTTTGGCCACTGGTTTTAAGACGTAATCGTCGACGGTTTCATTAACTTTGAAAGTTGCGCGATTCAAGCCTTCAAGCGGGTCTGCTTTTGGTGAATTAATAGACGCACAACCTGTCAGCAGCGCGAACGCCATGAGTAGGGTCAAAATGGAAATCTGTTTTATCATTTTTGTCTCGTTCCGAACTAACATATTTATCGGTACTCAGCGGCTCGCGGTGTTAGCTTAGGGTTCAATTAATTTTAAAGCGCATTGATAAATCCAGCGCCTTAATGTCTTTGGTGAGCGTGCCTATTGAAATCCGATCCACGCCAGTCTCGGCGATTGCGCGAACCGTTTTGGTAGTGACGCCGCCAGATGCCTCTAGTTCAGCCTTGCCGGCAACAAACTTCACCGCTTTTCTCATGGCGGAAGGTGTGAAATTGTCGAGCAAAATCAGTTTTGCACCGCACCCAATTGCCTCTTGCAACTGCGGCATGTTTTCAACTTCAATTTCAATCATTGTATCCGCTGGCGCGTTGTGTTGGACAAGTTGACGGGCCGCATCAAGCGCCAGACAGATTCCGCCTGCGGCCACGATATGATTTTCTTTGATCAGAATGCCGTCAAACAATCCGATTCGATGATTGTAGCCACCGCCGATACTTACCGCGTATTTCAGCGCTATCCTCAGGCCTGGCAAAGTTTTGCGTGTATCTAAAATTTTCGCTTTGGTACCAGCAACAAGATCAACGAAGAGTCGCGTTTTCGTTGCGACAGCTGATAGCGTTTGCAAAAAATTAAGTGCGGAACGTTCAGCGGTGAGCATGGCGCGCGCGCTCCCTTCGATTTCGCAAATTTGTTGATCTGCAAACACGCTGTCACCGTCACGGGCGTGCCAGAAAATTTCGCAGTCAGGGTCAAGCTCGGTAAAACAACGCTGAAACCATTCGCATCCCGCCAATACGCCGTTCTCGCGTGTGATTAACCGAGCGTGCCCGCGTGTATTGGCAGAAATCAGGGATGCCGTGAGGTCGCCATCACGAACATCCTCTTCTAGCGCACGGGTGACGTCCGCAGTAACACTTGCTTCCATGTCATGGTGAGCGTGAGGAGAATGCAAATCGCGTTGAATATCGGCCATGGAGTAGACAGCTATGCGTGCAACTGGGTCGCGTAAGTAAAAGTGCACAAACTCATAAAAGCCCTTGAAAAATAAAGGGAATGCCGCATTTAACGGGTAATAAATCAATTCGGAGGATACCACCAATGAGAATCGACAAACTCACCACTAAATTTCAGCAAGCGCTTGCGGATGCTCAGAGTTTGGCACTGGCGAATGACTGCGGATTTATCGAGCCACAGCATCTTTTACTGTCCTTGCTTGATCAGGAGGACGGCGGCACTTCATCGTTGCTGTCGCGCGCGGGTGTGGCGACGCCGCGTTTGAAAGCAGCGCTTGAAAATGAAATTCAGCATCTTCCGAAAGTCTCTGGCAATAACGGTGAGATTTCGGTGTCTCGTGATTTGAATAACTTATTGAACCTCACTGACAAAGAAGCCGCCAAGCGTGGTGACCAATTTATTGCGTCCGAGCTTTTTTTGCTGGCGTTATTAACCGATAAAAGCGCGACTGGAAGATTATTTAAAGAGCAGGGCGCGACAAAAAAAGCGTTGGAGTCGGCGATTGACGCGGTGCGTGGCACAGATGGCGTGGATAGCCAAGAGTCCGAAGGTCAGCGCGAATCACTGAAAAAATACACGATTGACCTTACTGAACTGGCGCGACAAAACAAGCTTGATCCGGTAATCGGTCGCGATGATGAAATTCGTCGCACGATTCAGGTATTGCAGCGCCGTACGAAAAACAACCCCGTTTTGATTGGCGAGCCCGGCGTCGGTAAAACCGCAATTGTTGAAGGCTTGGCGCAGCGGATTGTTAATGGTGAGGTGCCTGAATCTCTCAAGGGCAAGCGCGTTCTTTCGCTGGATATGGCGGCGATGCTGGCGGGTGCAAAGTACCGCGGCGAATTCGAAGAGCGCCTGAAATCTGTACTGAAAGACCTGGCGAAAGACGAAGGGCAGACCATTGTATTCATCGATGAGCTGCACACCATGGTAGGCGCGGGTAAAGCCGAGGGTGCGATGGATGCGGGCAACATGTTGAAGCCTGCTTTGGCGCGCGGCGAGCTGCATTGTGTTGGCGCGACGACGTTAGATGAATATCGAAAATACGTTGAAAAAGATGCTGCACTGGAGCGGCGTTTTCAGAAAGTTTTGGTTGATGAGCCCAGTGTCGAGGCGACGATTGCTATTCTTCGTGGGCTTCAGGAAAAGTACGAAGTGCATCATGGCGTCGAAATTACCGACCCGGCTATAGTGGCGGCTGCCGAGCTCTCTCATCGCTATATCACGGACCGTTTTTTGCCGGACAAGGCGATTGATTTAATTGATGAGGCAGGATCACGCATCAGGATGGAAATAGATTCCAAGCCGGAGGTGATGGACAAGTTGGAGCGCCGTATGATCCAGCTTAAGATTGAACGTGAGGCAGTTAAGCGAGAAAAGGATGAGGCATCGAAAAAGCGTTTGGGATTGATTGAAGACGAAATTCGCCGTCTCGAAAAAGAATATTCCGATTTCGAAGAAATCTGGAAATCTGAAAAGGCACTTGTGCAGGGTACCCAGCACATTAAAGAGGAAATTGATAAAAATCGCATGCAGATGGCGGAATTGCAGCGCAAGGGTCAGTTCGATAAATTGGCTGAGATCCAGTACGGGACGTTACCCGCGTTAGAGGCGCAACTCAAGCAGGCGGAAATTGCACAGCCTGAGTTGGACGCCGGCACGGGTCAGCAGCGGAAAACGAAACTGTTGAGGACGCAAGTTGGCGCGGAGGAAATCGCTGAAGTTGTATCGCGAGCGACTGGTATTCCAGTTTCAAAAATGATGCAAGGTGACCGTGACCGTCTGGTCAACATGGAAGAGCAATTGCACAAGCGCGTTGTAGGTCAGGACGAGGCGGTGCGCCTAGTGTCAGATGCGATTAGGCGTTCGCGTGCGGGTTTGGGTGATCCCAATCGTCCATACGGCTCGTTCCTTTTCTTGGGACCGACGGGCGTGGGCAAGACTGAGCTTTGCAAAGCACTAGCGGAATTTTTATTTGATACAGACGAACATATCATCCGTATTGATATGAGCGAATTTATGGAGAAACATTCCGTTGCGCGCTTAATCGGTGCGCCCCCCGGCTATGTTGGCTACGAGGAGGGCGGGTCGCTCACTGAGGCGGTGCGTCGCAAACCCTACAGCGTTATTTTATTCGACGAGGTGGAAAAAGCGCATCCCGACGTGTTTAACGTGCTGCTACAGGTGCTCGACGATGGCCGTATGACCGACGGGCAGGGCAGGACGGTGGATTTCAAGAACACGGTGATTGTGATGACGTCCAATTTGGGTTCGCAGCAAATTCAAGCGATGGCGGGTTCGGATTATGGTGTGATAAAAATTGCGGTGATGGTAGAAGTCAAAAATTACTTCCGACCCGAATTTATTAATCGCATTGACGAGGTCGTGGTATTTCACGCCTTGGGTGAAAGCCAGATTCAGGCGATTGCGAAATTCCAGCTGCAACGTTTGCAAAAGCGTTTGGCGGCTCTCGAAATTGGATTTGAGGTGTCAGACGCAGCGCTGGCGGAGATTGCAGCCGCAGGATTTGACCCTGTATATGGCGCTCGACCACTCAAGCGTGCCATTCAGCAGCAAATTGAAAATCCGTTGGCGAAACTGATGTTGGAAGGTAAGTTCTCGCCAAAAGAAACTATTCATGTGGATGTTAAGTCCGGTGTTATGGTATTTGATAAAACTTTTTGATTAGGAGCCGCTTTAGGCGCATTGAGTCAAATTCGTGGGTGACTGCAATTCTAGCGGTGCAGGGCGCGGTTATATCAGGCGGCGTTTGAAAATTTAACCTTGGCTGATTTGCTGGTAACGCAAGCGGTAGGGCATGTAGCCGCTTAATTGAGTCGCTTGTGATTTGAAACGCTTGACTGCTACAACCTAGCCTATCAACGGTGAGCATGCTAGCGAGTTTTTGGCTACTTTCAGTCGGAACGAGATCGTTGAATCCGCGTGCTGCTTTGAGAAAATGTATGCCGATTTGCGGGTCTATGACCTGACCTGGATAGGTGGCTGCGAAATATTGGTAAGGTAGCGGGAGCTAGCTTCTCGATAGGCTCAGTGCGCTAGCACGGCAAATGCCAGAGACGTCAACCGGAATTTCTTTCCGGCAGCACGCCAAAACGGGTAAGTTCAAAGCCGACATCGATGATTTAGACTGCTCAGTGGGCTAAAAAATTAAAGGAGGTGGCGGATAGGCTGCGGCAGGCAGTGCAAACCGGAACTGTTGTTAACATCGCGAACACGAATTTGTCCTCATGCCGAGGAACATTTCAGTGCCTCCGCCCGCTAAGCAAATTGCCGCGGAAATCAGCGAAACGGTAGATCAAACTTTCGCGGATCCGAAATTAGTCGGTGGGGACGTCTTCGGTCAAATGCGTCCATCGACATTGCAATTTTCCCTTTCGATGCCGATCCCGTTGAAGACTTAATCAAGTTAGCCGATAAGAAAATGTCTAGCTAAAAACGGCTCGGAAGGACTTCGCGCAACCGTCGCTACTTAGTGATGCTATTGCGCTTAAAAAAGTGATTAAAATCCAGCCTCGCGATAAGCATGTTATTAAAATACGCTATGTCAAGTATCGCCCCATCCAATATATTGCCGACAATGCGGGAGGATGCTTCCGTGATTACGATAGTGGGCTTCGCTCACGGGAGTTCGCATTTTTTTCATCTGATGTTGCCGCCGTTATTCCCGTGGTTGATAAAAGACTTCGAACTTGGATTCGCACAAGTTGGTTCGTTAATGTCGGTGTTTTTTATCGTGTCTGGTCTTGGTCAGGCGCTTGCAGGCATTTGGGTTGACAAGTTTGGTGCACACAAAGTGCTTTGTGCAGGGCTTTCGTTGCTATCGACGTCCGGGCTGTGTGTTTTTTTCGCATCAGGTCTGAATGCTATCTACCTCGCCGCCGTGATTGCCGGACTAGGCAATAGCGTATTCCATCCAGCCGATTTTGCGCTGATGAACAGACGGGTCTCAACAGCCAGGCTGGGTCATGCTTTCTCAATTCATGGCTTGGCCGGTAACCTTGGCTGGACGATAGCGCCGCTCTTGATGACGGCTACTGCCAGCGCGTATGGGTGGCGCGCGGCCGGGCTATGTGCGGCTGTTGTAGGCGTGGCTGCACTGGCTCTGTTGACTTGGAAAAGAAGGCTGATGCAGTACCCATTACAGGCAAATGCTCATCAACAAAAAATAAATGGTCTTGTCGAAACAACCGCTTCAATCGTGTCGTCTACGGTCTCGGTAGGCACCTTGGCGCTGCTCGGCACGCGAATGGTGTGGCTTGCGTTTGGATTCTTCTTTTTTTCGACGTTTGGATTTGGCGCAATACAAAATTTTGCGCCCACGTTGCTGGGAGGTCTGTATGGATTGTCTATTGCGGCTGCTACCTCGGCGCTGTCAATCTATTTGCTGGCAAGTTGCGGTGGCATGCTCATTGGCGGATTTCTCGTAAGTGAACGAAAATCTTTCGAATTTCTTGTTGCCGGAGCGTTGCTAGTCGCTGTTGCAGTCGCGTTTATTCTGGCGTCGGCTGTCGCTCCGAGCGCACTCGCTGTGCCGTTAATGGGCACAATGGGTTTCTTTATTGGGATAGCCGGGCCATCCCGAGACATGCTGGTACGAACAGCTACCAAGGCCCGCCTCGGTGAGGTTGCATATGGCCGCGTTTATGGATTTGTTTATTCAGGCTTGGATGTAGGGCTGGCGCTAGCCCCGATTCTATTTGGCTTGCTGCTCGACAGGAATAGAGCAGACCTGGTTTTTGTAGGCATTGCCCTTACACTAGCCTGCGCGATCTTTGTTGCCCTCGTGCTTGGCCGCGACACCTCAAAATTACAAGCGCATTAAGCGCTGCATCTTGGCTGCGACTGGCATGCTTGTTGCGATCCCCTATGTGTGGAAGAGACACCAACTATGTCGCCCATCAGCGACATTTTCAGGCCGAGCGGCCTGCGATGTTATAAATAAAATCATTGCCTTATATGTGCCACTTAATTGCTTCGTTTAAGTGTCAAGTGAATGTTTTGAGAGGAAATGCAGCATGGTCTTGCCAGATATTTGTGTTCAAACAGCTAGGTCTTTTAGAAATCAGTTCGCGATTTTTGTTTTAGGAGCAATTCTTTGTTTAGGCTCCTTTAAAAGCATTGCCGCCCCCAACGATCTTTCGGGCGATTTCAAATCAGATTTGATTTTGCGCAACATCGATTGCAGTGTCAGTGGGTGGGTCATGAATGGCACCTCAATTACTCAGAGCAGCACCCTGCTTGGCCCGGACTCAACTTGGTCCATTACAAATATCGCTGATTTCAATGGGGATGGCAAAGCCGATATCTTGTGGCGTAATACCAACGGAAGTGTGGGACTTTGGCTAATGGACGGCACTAATGTGCTGAGCACAATAAGCCTGCTAGGCTCGGACCCTAACTGGAGTGTAACCCACGTCGGCGATTTCAATGGTGACGGCAAAGCTGACATTCTCTGGCGAAATACAAACGGCAGCGTTACGTTGTGGCTAATGAATGGTGGCGCAGTTACTAGTGCGGTTGGCTTATTGGGCGCGGACGCAAACTGGACTGTTAGTCATGTGGCTGACTTTAATGGGGATGGGAAAGCGGATATTCTCTGGCGAAATACTAGCGGCGCAGTGACTATGTGGTTGATGAATGGTGGGAGTTTGATCAGTGCTGCAGGTATTCTGGGAGCCGACGTAAACTGGAGCGTCAGCCATGTAGCTGATTTTAATGGGGACGGGAAGGCAGATCTTTTGTGGCGCAACAAAAACGGTGCCGTGACGATGTGGTTGATGAACGGCGCCGCGATATCCAATACAGCGGGCATTCTTGGCCCGGATCCAAATTGGAGCGTTTCGCATGTTGCAGATTTTAATGGCGACAGCAAGGCCGACCTCCTTTGGCGGAATAATAATGGTGCAGTAACAATGTGGCTTATGAACGGGGTAAATACGGTAAGCACGGCGGGATTAATTGGTGCGGATCCGAATTGGCGTGTGAGTCATACAGGAGATTTTGACGGCAACGGCACCGCAGATCTAGTCTGGCGCAACATTGATGGCAGCATCACTATGTGGTTAATGTCGGGCACTTCCATTGCCAGTTCTAAGGGGTTGGCGGGCGCGGGCCAGTCGCAAGTAGTGCCATCGATGCTGTGACCGAAATGCGACCGTGTCAAATTGATTCCACATAGAAATTACGCTTTGATTGCGCTTAGCGCGCTCATAGATGCAAGCGTTTAAATGTGATTGATCAAGTCAACATTTCTAATCTAGTTACAAGTACATATTCGCAGCCGAAAAGTCTCTAATTTTCATTTACATCCCGCCAGTAAAAAGGGCGTCACGATGTTGTTCTCAAACGGTTTCCATTGATGAAGATGATTGGATTTACACACTTTTTTGTTGCGCTTTCAGGCTTCGTGATGCTGACAACTACGGGCCTAGCGCAAGCACTGCCTAGCATTACGTTGCAGGAAGTTGCTAGTGGGTTTCAAGCGCCTCTCGAACTTGTTAATAGCGGCGATGGCTCGGGACGATTATTCATTGTCGAGAAGGGCGGAAAAATCAAGATATTGTCTGGTGGCGTTGTAAATACAACACCGTTCCTTGATGTTTCAACCGCCATTTCAGCGGCAGGGGAACGTGGTTTGTTGGGCTTGGCATTTCACCCGCAATATGCGACCAACAAAGCTTTCTATGTTTATTACACTAGGGCCAGTGATGGCGCATTGACGATTGCACGCTATTTGCGCAGTAGCGCGAGCCCGTTGCAAGCCGACCCTGCAAGCGGGGCCGTGATATTAACCATTCCGCATCCGGCCTATGAAAACCATAACGGTGGACACATCGCATTCGGTGCCGACGGTAATTTATATATTGCCACTGGCGACGGCGGAGGTGGTGGCGATCCAGACAGAAATGGTCAAAAGCTGTCGACATTACTCGGGAAAATGCTGCGCATAAGCGTAAGCGGTGATGCCAGCTACACCATTCCGGCGACTAACCCTTATGCTTCATCCAGTTGCACCGGCGCAGCAAACGCTTGCCCTGAAATATGGGCCTTCGGCCTCCGCAATCCGTGGAAATTTAGTTTTGATCGCAGCAATGGCGATCTTTTTATTGGAGACGTCGGCCAGAATCTGTATGAAGAGGTTAATTATGTTCCGGCTAGTGCTGCTGGCGGCAAAAATTTTGGTTGGAACGTGTTCGAGGGCATTCAATGCTACGGATCTTCCCCGTGCAGCATAGCGGCAGGATTGGCACCGCATACCCCACCCGTGATCGTATACGGCCACGATAATACTGACTTTGGTGGTTCGTCCATTACCGGTGGATATCGCCATAGAGGAAGGGTGAGTGCGTCGCTGAACGGATACTATTTTTATGGAGATTTTGTAAGCAAGCGTTTGTGGGTTGCGGCACCCAATGCAAACGGCGTCTGGACGCCGGAGTTTTCGCAGGTGGCACCATCAAATATCAGCAGCTTTGGCGAGGATGAATCTGGGGAGCTTTATCTTGTAGCTTACGGTTCTGGGAAAATTTATGCGATCAAAGGCGCTGGGGTACCAACAGTTAGTGACCTCTCCGGCGACGGCAAGAGCGACCTTCTCGTTCAATCTAGCGCCGGCACCACCACCGCCTGGCTCATGAACGGCACCACCATTTCCAGCAGCACCGCTCTTCTCACCAACGACCCCAACTGGAGCATCAGCCACGTCGCCGACTTTAACGGTGACGGCAAGGCCGACATCCTCTGGCGTAACTTAAACGGAAGCGTCACGATCTGGCTTATGGATGGTTCCACCGTATTAAGTGCCGTGGGTATTTTGGGCGCCGATCCTAACTGGCGCGTCAGCCACGTCGCCGACTTTAATGGCGACGGCAAAGCTGACCTGCTTTGGCGCAACAACGACGGCAGCGTCACGATGTGGCTCATGAACGGCACCGCTATCGCCAGCGCGGCCGGACTTATCGGCACCGATGCCAACTGGAGTGTCAGTCACACCGCCGACTTCAACGGCGACGGCAAAGCCGACCTCTTATGGCGCAACACCAATGGTGCCGTCACCATGTGGCTCATGAACGGCACCGCTACTGTCTCAGCTGCCGGTATTCTCGGCCCCGACCCCAACTGGAGTGTCAGTCACACCGCCGACCTCAACGGCGATGGTAAAGCCGACCTCTTATGGCGCAACACCAACGGAGCCGTGACGATGTGGCTCATGAACGGCACCGCGACTGTCTCAGCGGCGGGAATATTAGGAGCCGACCCCAACTGGAGCGTGAGCCACACCGCCGACTTCAACGGCGACGGTAAAGCTGACCTCTTATGGCGCAACACTAACGGAGCGGTAACGATGTGGCTCATGAACGGCACCACCGTAGCCAGCAGCGCAGGACTAATCGGGGCCGACCCGAACTGGCGAGTCAGTCACATCGCCGACCTTAACGGCGATGGCAAGGCGGACCTAATTTGGCGCAATCTGGACGGTAGCATCACAGCGTGGACGATGAACGGAACGAGCATTTCGGCCACAGCCGGATTGACGGGGGCGGGGACGTTGCGGGTCGTGCCGTGACAATGACGAATTCAAACCTGTAACGCAAGCAGTGGCGCGATGTTAGGGCAATAAAGTGCCCAAGACGTCCGCCATTGCTGGTGTCTACTTCACCGAATGGTTGCTTTTTGCAAAATAAGTTGCCTGCTTTAATTTTTGCAGACTTGCAATGCCTTGTTGCCTTGTTGCCTTGTTGCCTTGTTGTGAATAGATCAAGAAAATCAGTTTTGAATCGCGTAATTCAGCACCGTAGGTGATCCTGCCCGTTTCACTTCCAGCCGCACGGCGGAAAGCGTGGCGAATTGCGAGTAAAAGCGCGCTAGATCGCCGGCAGAATTCACTGGCTGGCCGTTGATAGACGAAATAACGTCGCCCGACTGAAGTCCTAATTTACCGGCCAGCGTGTTGGCCGCCGCGCCGTCAATGCGCACACCGCCGCCGGGTGCCACGCCGATGGCGCCTAAAAATTCCATCTGCCTGGGGTCTTGCAATACCCCGTTTAATTCTTGGCGCGACAGACTGTAGCCGCCGCCTGACGCAGTGACGTTCAGGCGGAAAGCGCCACTTGTTGCTGCGCTTTTCGCGGTTGAATTTGCGGTCGCAGAGGTGACGCGAAATTTATCGAGATCAATTCGTTCCCTCGCGCCGTTGCGCGCGACGACAATGTAATCTGCATGAACCTCCGCCAGCGTTGCGCCTTTCATCAGCTCCTGACCCAT
>JBBRFJ010000094.1:0-10753 GCA_038224475.1 Burkholderiales bacterium | reverse complement strand
CCACCAGCACACGCTTGAAATCGAAATGGGGCTGGAGCGGGTACGTGAAGTCTGGCAGCGCATGCGATGCCCACAAGCACCCTTAAATATTATCGTTGGTGGCACCAATGGCAAAGGCTCGACTTGCGCCATGCTGGAATCAATTCTTCATGTGAGCGGTTACAAAACAGGCTTTTTCACATCACCACATTTGCTGCGTTACAACGAACGGGTTCGCCTTGATAAAGTAGAAGCAAGTGATGCATTGTTGATCGACTCATTCAGGGCGATTGAGGCGTCCCGGTCCGTGCCCAGCTTAATCCCGCTTACCTATTTCGAATACGGCGCGCTATCTGCACTATGGATATTCGCGCAGCAAGATGTTGAGGTGGCAATCCTTGAAGTCGGATTGGGCGGGCGGCTGGATGCGGTAAATATTATTGATGCAGATGTCAGCGTGGTGGTGAGCGTTGATCTCGATCATCAACACTATTTGGGTGACACGACAGAAAAAATTGGCTTGGAGAAAGCGCATATTTATCGCACAGGCCGACCCGCAATCTTTGCGGATGTCACCCCGCCTGAATCGCTTACGGCTTACGCCGGTTCCATCGGCGCACATTTGATTCGACTCAATCGCGATTACCAATATCAGCGCATGGACAACCAGTGGCAATTCACCGGCAAAATTATGGGCCGTGATATTGCGCGCCATTCACTGCCATGGCCCGCGCTGCGCGGCGCGTATCAGCTGAAGAACGCGTCCGCTGCGCTTGCGGTCTTGTCTGCGTTGCAGGAGCGTTTGCCGGTATCCATTGGCCACATAAAGCGTGGTTTGCTTGAGGTGGAATGGCCGGGGCGGATGCAGGTGCTGCCGGGCAGGCCCGCGGTCGTGCTGGATGTCGCACATAATCCGCATGCGGCGCGGGCACTGGAAGACGCGCTGGGCACGATGGGGTTTTACGAAACCACGTTTGCTGTTTTCAGCATGCTCAAGGACAAAGATATTGATGCAGTAATCGATATCATCAAAGGCCGCATTGATTTCTGGTTTGTGGCGGGACTGCCCGGAGAGCGCGGCCTGAGCGCGGAATTAATAGCAGAAAAACTGCGCGCAGCGGGACTGGACGGCAAGTTTTCATTGCATACCAGCGTCGGCCTCGCATATGCGGCCGCACGGGAAAAGGCGAGCGAGAATGATAGAATTTTAGCCTTTGGATCATTTGGCATAGTAGCCGAAGTGATGAAGACGCTTAAAGTCAGGTAACGCCTTGCCTGGCAGCCAGAATGAACTTTAAATCATTAACGATTCAGCTTTATTTTTCGGGGTACGCTCCGATGGACGGACAAAATGGCATCACCCAAAGCGGGCGAGATTTCAGCGGCTGAATTAGAGATTAAACGTCGCGGCAGGCTTCGACTAATCGGTGCTATTACGATCGGTTTATTAGCGATTGTTTTTTTGCCGATGATTTTTGATTCAGAGCCGGAGCGCAACAAATCGAAAAGTAAGCCCGGCTCGCAAGAAATATCCATCCAGATTCCGCCTAAAGAAGGATTGCCGCCGCTGCCAGCGCCGATTCTTGCGCCCGCTCCCGCCACGTCCCCGGCGGCGACGTCCGCAGCGCCTGAAGCGACATCTAATGCAGCTGTGGCATCTGTCGTCGTGCCCGCAGCGCCACCTGCCACGGTGAACGCCCCGGCAAAAGTCGAGGTTACACGAGACGACAAAAAAGACGAAAAAAAGCCCGAAAAGAAACCTGATCCGGTGACCCAAGTGGCAAAAGTTGCGCCGACACCTGCGTCTCCACCTTCCCAGCCAGCCTCATCTCCGCCCAAGTCTGCCGCTAAAGCGGTCGAACCCAAGCAAGGTTTTGTGGTGCAAATAGGGGCGTATAAAGACGCTGAAAATGCAAAGCAAATAATCGCCCAGGCCAAGGTGGCAAAGTTACCGGTATACACCGACTCAATCGCGATCTCTGGAGGCACGGTAACGCGAGTACGGGTTGGCCCATTCGCGACTAAAGAAAAGGCGGACTCGGCGCTCGCCCAGCTTAAACTCACTGGCTCGGACGGAAAAATTGTTCCATTGCCATAACTTTCTTAATGTTGCTAGACACTTCGAAGCGTCTAAATCGCTTATAGCTTCACTGAATAACATTGGCGATGGTGCAATCGATCCGCGCCTATGAATGAGCTGGATTACGCGATCATTGGCGTCATGCTGCTGTCCATTATCGTCGGTGCGGTTCGCGGCGCAATTCGTGAAGTGATGAATATCGCGGGATGGGTGATCGCATTTATTCTGGCGCATACGTTTGCGGCGAATCTGGCAACATATTTTGCGGATTGGGCCGTCGAGCCGGTGCTGCGTTTAGTGGTTGCATGGCTGATAATATTTTTGGTGGTTTTGCTTGGTGTGGCGCTAATCTCAAGTCTGGTCACAGGACTGATCAAAAAGTTGGGTTTGAGTGGGCTGGATCGGAGCGTGGGAGCAATGATCGGGGTGCTGCGCGGTGCGTTGGTTCTGTTGGCGTTGACGCTGGCGGCGGGACTCACCAAGGTTCCTCAATCCAACATATGGCGCGAGGCGACAGCAACGCCTTGGCTCGAAGTGGCGGCACTTTATTCGCGCAGTCTTTTGCCTGACTCGGTAGCCGCCCGTATTCAGTATCGCAAGTCCACCGCAAGTCGGTTGTCGGTGTCGAAGAAAGCTTAAACGCAGGAGAAAATTATGTGTGGCATCGTCGGTATTGTTTCAAAAAGTCCGGTAAACCAGCTGCTTTATGACGGGTTGACGGTGTTGCAGCATCGAGGCCAGGATGCGGCTGGTATCGTGACTGCCGAAGGGCGCACTTTTCATATGCACAAAAATAAAGGCTTGGTGAGGGATGTGTTCCGCACCCGTGATATGCGTAATCTCAAGGGAAACATGGGGATCGCGCATTGCCGTTATCCGACTGCAGGATCGGCCACCAGCGTGGCGGAATCACAGCCTTTTTATGTAAATTCGCCGTTCGGTCTGGTGCTCGGCCACAACGGAAATTTGGTGAATACGGCGCAGTTGCAAAATGATCTATTTCAGGACGATTTACGTCACGTCAATACCAATTCCGATTCAGAAGTATTGTTGAATGTGCTCGCGCACGAGATTCAGCTTTCTGCAAAAGGGCAACGATTGGATCCTGACGCAATCTTTGCAGCCGTGGCGGGCGTTCATCGCCGTGCGCAGGGCGCATATGCGATTGTTGCGATGATTTCCGGCTTTGGCTTGTTGGCTTTTCGCGATCCGAACGGCATCCGCCCGCTCATTATTGGCAAGCATGAGAGCGAAAACGGTGTTGAATTCATGGTCGCGTCCGAAAGTGTCGCGATTGACGTCATGGGCTTTAAGGTCATGCGCGATGTGGCGCCGGGTGAAGCCATTCTGATTGATACCTCGGGCAATTTTTTCAGCCGCCAATGCGCGCAGAACCCCAGCTTGCATCCTTGCATTTTTGAGTTCGTGTATCTGGCACGCCCCGATTCGGTAATTGACGGTGTTTCGGTGTACGAAACCCGTGCCCGCATGGGTGCATCTCTCGGCGCAAAAATCAAACGCGAGAATCCGAATATTGAAATCGATGTGGTGATCCCGATTCCTGATACCAGCCGCCCATCGGCGGTGGAAGTCGCGCAGGTGCTGGGGGTTAAATATCGCGAAGGCTTTATCAAAAACCGCTACATTGGCCGCACCTTTATCATGCCGGGCCAGGAAGAGCGCAAGCGCTCAGTGCGCCAAAAGCTTAACGCGATGGGTATTGAATTCAAAGGCAAGAACGTATTGCTGGTCGACGATTCCATCGTGCGTGGCACGACATCAAAAGAAATAGTGCAGATGGCGCGAGATTGCGGCGCGAAAAAAGTGTACTTTGCGTCCGCTGCACCGCCAGTACGTTTCCCCAACGTTTACGGCATCGATATGCCCACCCGTTCGGAACTCATCGCGAACGGACGCGACGCCGCACAAATTGCCGAGGCGATTGGCGCAGACGCCGTGTTCTACCAAGAATTGGATGAGCTGATCGAAGATATTCGCGCCTGTAATCCCGCCATTACTAGCTTTGATGCGTCATGCTTTGACGGCAAATACATCACGGGGGGGGTCACCGCTGAATATTTAGCCGGGATCGAAACCAGTCGCGCGAATAACGAAGCACGTGGAGCAGGCGACAGCGGTAGCGATGTTGGCAACGAAAACGGGGCATCCTCGTATCAGCTTGATCTCGGACTCTCAACCGTCGAGCAATAGAATAAAAACGTTATCGAACCAAATCTAGCAGGAAGCAATGGCAGACAAGTCGAATTCAAATTTGGATGGTGTCGGTTTTGATACGCTCGCCGTCCGCGCTGGATATTTGCAGAGTAGTTTTCAGGAAAACTCCGAAGCACTTTTTCTAACCTCCAGCTTCACTTACAGGAATGCCGCCGAAGCCGCGCGCCGATTCGCCAACGAAGAGCCCGGCTTTATTTACAGCCGCTTCACCAATCCCACCGTGACCATGTTTCAGGATCGTTTGGCGGCGTTAGAGGGCACTGAAGCCTGTATTGCCACAGCAACGGGTATGGCCGCGATATCAAGTGCTGTTATGGGACTTTTGAAGCAGGGCGACCACATCGTTTCATCGCAGAGCGTATTCGGCACGGTCATGCCGTTGCTCAACCAAATCTGCAAACGATTTGGTATTGATACAACGTGGGTTGATCCCACTGATCTGGAGGCATGGCGCGCCGCGATTCGGCCGAATACACGCATGCTTTTCTGCGAAACGCCATCGAATCCGCTTGCCGAAATTTGCGATATTGCCGCACTTTCTAAAGTCGCAAAGCAAGCAGGGGCGTGGCTCGCCGTCGATAATTGCCTGTTAACGCCCGCCCTGCAACGACCTTGTGAATTCGGCGCCGATCTGGTGATTCATTCTGCGACCAAATATATCGACGGCCAGGGTCGTGTGTTGGCGGGTGCGGTGTGTGGCCGCAAAGAATTGATTGATCAGGTTTATGGCTTCGTGCGAACAGCGGGCCCCGCGATATCGCCATTCAATGCATGGGTATGTTTGAAAGGTTTAGAAACCCTCAAGCTGCGCATGGAGGCCCAATCACGCAGCGCAATCGAACTTGCGAATTGGCTCGAAGCGCATCCCAGTATTGCCAAGGTTCACTATGCGGGGCTCGCCTCACATTCACAACATGCGCTCGCCATGCGCCAGGCGCCGCTGCAAGGTGCGGTGCTATCGTTTGAAATTAAGGGCGGACGCGCCGAGGCTTGGCGGGTGATTGATGCCGTCAAATTGATATCGATCACGGCAAATTTGGGCGATACCAAAACGACGATCACTCATCCCGCTACCACTACCCACGCACGAATTTCGCAAGCTGAGCGCGATACTGCCGGCATCGGTGAGAACTTGTTGCGGGTTGCAGTCGGGTTAGAGGATGTAAAAGATTTGAAGGCGGATTTGGCGCGCGGGTTGTGACAGGTGTTGTAAACGATGTTTAAGCCGAAGCATGAGTCGTTCACAACCTCAGGATGATCGATGCAACAATCAAAAAAGCGTATCCATTATCTTTTGTCGTTCGTAATTTTGCTTTTGCTTGCAATAAGCACAACATGGGCGTTGAAAACTTGGACGAAAAAAAACAAGCCGCAAAGTGATTCCGCACCCGCTTCGGCAGCATTGCTAGCAAAGCCGCCTGCACCCGCGTCGCGTACCTACCAGCGACTGCGCGCCACGCATTATTTTGCGGATGCGTATCCCAAGAATTTTTGGAATTCATTTGAGTTCGCCGACGTTGCGCGCGATTTTGCACAAATAAAGGCCGACGGATTCAATGCCATTGTCTTGGTCCTGCCTTGGGCGGAATTTCAGCCCATGCTCAGCGACAACGGTTATGACGAACAGATGTTTGATCGTTTAAAAATGCTGATGGATGCGGCCTCCGCCTACGAGTTGGGGGTGGTGCTGCGCTTATCTTATGTCTGGAGTTACCGTCCGGATGCAGAAAACAGCATTTTTGATCGCATGCACGGCGTGTTTCATGATGAAACAATCCGCCAAACGTGGCTAAAACACTTGGCAAAAATTCAGAGTCAGGTGGCAAAGCACCCTGCCTTTCGATTGGCGTTTTTGTCTTGGGAAGATTTATATCCCATGGCGCTGACATCCAGCACGCCTAATTTGAGCGATCAAAATATGCTCCGCATGTATCGCGAATATTTGTCTCGCACTGCCACGTTAAGCGATATCTCGACGCTCTACGGTAAGACGATTCCTAGCTGGGATGCGCTGCCATTCCCCGACAGAAAATCGCCTGCCTATGCAAAAGTGCTGGATTATTGGGACGATGCTTTATTGAATCGCTTATTTATTCCGGCAAATCAAAATTTCCCCAATCTGTCTTTTGAGGTTCGAAGCGATTGGGATCCGATCTGGGATAAAGACGGAAAAATTACGTGGAAAAACCATGCCTCCACCTATGCGCTCCCCGGTACCGATACCTTGACCAGTTACTACGCCACGTCTTGGGGCATGAAGAACGAGGGGGATTTTTTGAGTGCCGCGGATACGATAAAAGGCTTTGACCGGTTCGTTGAACATCTTGGTGCAAAAAAAAATCATCAACATCTTTTTCTGGATCAATTTCTGTTTTATTACGAGCTAGAAGAATTCAAGCGAAATACCCAAATCAAACCGGAAGAACGTGACATTTTTTTGCAAGCGGTGGCGCAACGCTTTCGCGAGTTAGATATTAGTTATGCGCTCTGGTACTACCGGGACTACGTCGATAACGCTGTATACAACGCGCATTTTTCGATGGGTTTGGAGGGCTGGCATGCCTCTGAAAGCGTGGAAGTATCTAAACTCGCGGATGGCCATTACGCTGCCGTGCTTAACAAAGGCGACGAAGTCTCACAAAAAATTCCGGTTCAACAAAGAAGTACGTGGAAGGGCGGCAATAATCCTTTAGATGTCTGTATTACCCTTGGCCCAGGTAATAACCGGCGGCTTGAGATGGCCACCGGCGATCAGCCAGTCACGATGACCTGGCGGCAGAACGAAAAGCGACAATGCACAAAAGTTAAACGCGGCAGTGAACTGTTGCTCACGATAAAGGCGAAAACTGATGCGCTCGCCATTGATTTGGTCGAATTGTTTACCGTGCTTGAGCCATCTGCCGTCTATGACCGGGACTTGAAAGTCGGCGCCCAGCGAGATTCAATTCGTCGACTTAACGCGATGGTGAGCGAACAAAAATGAATCCAACGCAAACTTTCGCGAACGCGTGAATTTTATCGGCGGAAGTTATGCCTGCATCCCGAGCGGAACATGGCATTCGCCGGCGCTGGCCTCGATGAGTGACCGTCTTCGGACTTGCATGATTATTTTGCCAAGCTCGAGCTCGTAGAACGTTGGCACAGCGGCGAAAACTATTGCGACCTTATTGAGGCGACGTGTTATTCAACTCTTGGCACTTTGTTGTATTTTTTCTTGTCGTCGTCGCGATTGCATGCTGGCTTCCGCGCTACGGCACGGCTTGGAAACTCTTTATTGTCGCGGCGAGCTGCTATTTTTATGCGCAATGGAGTTGGAAGTATTTAAGTCTAATTGTACTGATAGCGTCGGTTGATTTCACCATCGCACGTCTAATGCAGCACTCGACGCGACGCGGCTGGTGGTTAACGCTGAGCGTGTGTGCAAATCTTGGCGTACTTGCATTTTTCAAATACGCCAATTTTCTGATTGAAACCGCGAATGGTGTTGCGCTGGCTGTGCACTCCGCGTGGAGCCTGACACCGCTGGATATCGTGCTGCCGATTGGTATCTCGTTCTACACGTTTCAGAATATGAGCTATTCGATTGACGTGTACCGGCGGCAACTTGTGCCAAGGACTTCGGTGCTGGATTACGCATTGTTTACCACTTTCTTTCCGCAGCTGCTGGCAGGGCCGATTGTGCGTGCGTCGGAATTTTTCGCACAGCTTGATCGGCCAAAACCGATTGAAATGAATGCGTTGCAATACGCGCTAGTGCTGATCATCACGGGCTATGTTAAGAAGGTGGTGTTTGCGGACAATCTTGCGATCAATGTGGAGGCGACTTTTGCTTCCCCTGCTTCAGTATCGCCTTGGGCTGCTTTGTTGGCGGTGTACGCATTTGCGTTTCAAATCTATTTTGACTTTTCGGGTTACACCGATATTGCGATTGGCCTTGCACTTTTGTTCGGATTCGAATTTCCGAAGAATTTCAATTACCCCTATCTTGCCACGTCGTTTCAGGACTTCTGGCGGCGCTGGCACATCACGCTATCGCGATGGCTGCGAGATTACTTATACATTGCACTAGGCGGCAATCGAAAAGGACATGCACGTACAATAGCCAACCTAATCACAACGATGCTGTTGGGTGGACTCTGGCATGGCGCAAGCTGGAATTTCATTGTCTGGGGTGGACTGCATGGTGTTTACCTTGCTGCAGAACGCGTTATCGGTCCGCGTGTGAATTGGTGGGGTTTGCCTGCGTGGTGGGCTGTCGTACTGCGCTGGCTGATCGTATTTCATCTCGTTTGCTTTGCGTGGATATTTTTTCGTGCGCCGGACCTCGCCACCAGTTTTGGCGTCCTTCAAAAGATCGCCGCAATCCCGAGCACGGCATTTGATAGCGCACAACATGGCGGGCTTGCGTGTTTACTCGTGGGTGTAATGGTCTTGCATATGGTGATGTCACTGGGGCGCATTAAAGATCGCTTGGCTGGTGCGGGAGTCTGGACATTTGCCGCCTTCGCTACAGTATCGATTCTTTGCATGATTTGGTTTGCACCGACCAAGAGCGCGCCGTTTATCTACTTTCAATTTTAGCAAGCATGCGTATTGTCTCTTTCATATTTAAGCGGCTCGCAATTATTGGCGCCTTTCTAATGTGTGCCGAGGCGCTGTTTCGCGCGGGTGCGTGGGAATCCGTCGCCAAGCCGGATAGTCACAGCGGCATCAGCGTGACCATCAAACGTGCAATCAATCATCTAGAGAAACCCGTCGATACAGTTCTGTTGGGAAGCTCAAGAGCGCAGTGGGGCATGGATCATGCGGCATTGTCGGCAGCCGCACACGAACGAGGCCTCACGCACATCAATATGTCTTTCGGTGGCACACATTGGATGACTATTGGCGTGCTTACAGATTGGCTCAAGCGGAATAGACCAGAGGTGCAGGGCGGAATTATTGCGACTTCGATTGCGGAATTTACGTCCGTCGGCAACGGTACGCATGAACTCGGGATCGTCTATCCGTTTAGTGGCTTTGATGACAGCGCGTGGCGGGCGCTGCATGTTCCTACCGATGCGACCGACCCTGCAACGTTCGGTAGCTACTCAGCGCTCTTTCAATATCGTGCCGACATTCGCGATTTGGTCGTGCACCCGCTTGATCGGTGGAGAAGCTTGTGGCTCCCGCGTACTGGCGCAAATTGGCTTTTTGATCTTCCAGCCAACCCTGACAATAGCTGCACTGTGCCTATTCGTAAACAAGCGGAATGCTCAGCGTTCGTGCCTATCAGCAATGCGGAACGCGTATTGGTGGAACATTGTAAAAGTCTCGGCCCACCGCCATCGCATCGAGACGATCTGGCCGCTATTGAAGGATCGAAATCGCTACTCGCCCAGTCACCAGAATTTATGCGCCTAAAGCAAGTCCGTGCGCGGCAGATTCGTGATATCGGTTGGAAAAATCCGCCGCTTATTGTGCTGTTGCCAGTCCACAAGATGCTGGTGGACGAATTTTATCCAAAGGGTTTGCACGCGTGGACACTGGCTATTCTTCAACCGTTAGCAGACGAGGGTGTGATCCAGTTGCTCGATTACACCGATTTGTTTTACACCCAAGACGGCACCGATTGCACCGCATTTTTCGATTTATATCATCAGAGCGCTGAGGGGCGCACGAAGCTGATGAATAAGCTGATCCCGGAAGCGCAGCAAAAACTTTTTAACCGTATCGAAAGGAATCCACAAAAGCTCACACCAAAATAACGCTGAGCGTTTTTGAAGATCTTTTATGTGTATGCGTTCCGAGTCGCGTTAGCTTTAAACCGCCGTCGACGAGACGCTTTACTTAATTCAAAGACAAATAACGGATGGAATATATTTCAACACGACAACAAAAACGCAAAAAATGTTTCGGTTCGCAAAAAGCTGGGCCATCCACCGTACTTTTTGTAAATGGCCGCAGAACGAGTGAAGCCCATATAATTGGTTTCGATTTATTTTATCCGCGCTGCAAACGTCCCATTCGGGTACCCCACGACCGCGCTCCGGCTCTCAATTCGTTCCTCAAAATTGTATGCAAACCATCTACAACACCCTCAGCCGAAAAAAAGAAATCTTCACGCCTATCGAACCGGGCAAAGTCAGCTTGTATTTTTGCGGGCCGACGGTTTATGATTTTTTTCACATCGGTAACGCACGCACATTTACGACGTTCGACATGGTGGGTCGCTGGCTAACCGCGACGGGCTATGCGGTGAATTCGGTGCGCAATATTACCGACATCGATGACAAGATTATTGAGCGCGCGGCGAAAAACAACGAGCCGATTTCGGCCTTGACCGAGCGTATGACTGCGGCTATGTTCGCGGACGCTGATCGGCTTAATCTACTTCGCCCCAACGCCAGCCCGCGCGCAACCGCGCACATTGACCACATGCTGGCGATGATTGCGATTCTGGAAGAAAAGGGCGCAGCT
>JBBRFJ010000093.1:0-10782 GCA_038224475.1 Burkholderiales bacterium | reverse complement strand
TCGGTGCATTGATTTTGCGTGACGTATTTGCGTCCCCCGCTGCCAGACCATGCGAGGTTATAGTTTTGCGATAAAAACGCTGCAAATTGGAACGCGTTGAGGTCAATACTTTTCGCGTAGCTGTGCGAAATTTCGATCGCACCGGTTTGCAGATTGTTGCTGATGAACAGCCATGTCTGGGTATTGCATTGTGTTGAATTGAGCAATGCGCGTGGTTTTGGAATTTGTTCACCATTGGTTCGCGCCCAGCAGCTAAACCAGGCCGCGACCGGCTCTGGTGCTTGATAGGGGCCAGATGTCGTGGTGCGAAAGCCTTGTTCGAGTAGCGTTTTATAAAGTGCGGCTTGCCAAGCGGTTAACTGTTTGCCAATCTCAATTCTTGTTTTTTCCGGCGTCAGTGCCAGATCCTGCGCGCCTGCTGGTGTTTCGAGCATCGTTTGGCGGGCGCGTTCCAACAGGGCAGCACCAAATCGTGCGGGCACCAGAAAACTGACTAGGTCGCTGCCAATGCGCTTGGCAACGTTGATACCTATCACGCGGCCATCGATTGACACCGTGGGCCCGCCGCTCATTCCCGGATTCATCGCCCCTGAAAAATGAATGCGCTCCTGGTAGCTTTTATCGACCAAATTGTTATACGTTCCTTCCACGATGGTGAAGCCAATATCGTGCGGATTGCCCATCGCATACATGCGCTCACCTTTTGGCAGGCTACCGTCGATGGCGCGCGGATTGAAGGTAAAAAAAGGGTAGGCAGTTTTGTCGAGTTGCATCACGGCGAGGTCGTTCGTTACGTCCACCGCCAGCAATTTCAATGCGCCTTTGGTGCCTTCCGGGGTGGCGTATTCCATACGATAAGTGGCTGGCTCGAGCGCGTATTGCGAGACCACATGGTAGTTGGTAATGGCCAAGCCATCTGCGGTCACCACAAAACCGGACCCCAATGACGATTGCTTGCCTGCAGCAGTCAGCAAGGTGCGTATCTGTAATAAACGTGGCCGCGCTGCCGCATAAACCGTTTCGGCGGCAGCTGAGACGGGCACAGTCGCTGCTACCGGAGGCGTTATTGAGGGTATTGAGCCGGGGGCGCTGGACACGGCGGGAGCAGACATTGATGCTTGCAGCGGCTTTAGCAACTTCGACTGAGGGTTAGCCTGCGCAACGGCAAAGGGTAGCGGTGCCAGCCACATGCAGGCTAGCGCGAAATGAGATCGTATTATGGGCATGTAATTAGGGCAGTGAATGAATAGAGGTGGTCGCGCGGCAGGCGTTGAAGAGGTGTCATTAGATTACTTTTTGCGCTAAGTTTGCTTGCCTAGATGACGTAAAAAAGCAGGTAAAACAGTGGGCACAAAAGCGGGAAAAATGGCGACTGAACGAATTTTTGCGTTTTGTTTTGCAATGGCCGCGCGAATTGCGGGGAGGGCCGCGCGTGTGGCATCTTCGCCGCGTTTGATACACATACGCCTATAGTCATCGCTAATGCCCGCGTAGTAACCCAAATCGGGATGAATGTAGACGTCTGCATAAGGTTTTTCGGTATCCACCAGCGCGGCGCGTTTTCGATCCCGCGTTCCCCAATCGGCTGGCGCGCTGGATGGGATCGCCGCTACATATGCCGACACATCCACCGCAATGACGATTTCTGCGCCAAGTTCGCGCGCAGCTTTAATCGGCACCGGCATTGCCTCATCACCATCGTGGTATTCAATACCGCGAATTTTGACCGGGAAAAATTGGCCGGGCGTGGCGGCGGATGCACGTACTGCCGCGCCGGTATTGCCACGGTTAAAAATTTGCAACCTATTATCGCGGGCGGTGGCGACCGTAACCGCCAACCGACGCTTCATGGCATCAAGCGGTTTACCGTCAGTCAACTCGCGCACAAATGATTCCACTGCGGTGCCATTGCCCTTGAAGCCAGAGCTCGAAATGCCAATAAATTTCTTCGCATCCAGATCAAGAGCGACTTTCTCAATCTCCGGCGCGGTCATGCCGTTGGCATACATCGCGCCGATCATCGCGCCGGCGCTGGCACCCACTACCAGATCGACGTCTATGCCGTTGTCTTGCAGCACCTTGAGTACACCCACATGCGCAAAGCCGCGCGGTCCGCCAGCGCCCAAGACGAGTGCCACATGGGCGGGCTTATCGGCCGGATACGGCGCGAAACTCGGCGCGTCAGGTCCATTAAATTCAGCGATGCCCCCCGCGCAACCCGCTATCATCGCGACCATTAAAAATGTCGCCATCCGGCTTGCAGTCGGCCCGGACAGCTTTCGATGGATGATGTTTACATGTGTACGCATAGGGGCACTAAAAACGGTGAAATAATGATGGGGAATTGAGTGGAGTGCACACACGGCAAGACAACCTAATAAAACCTCTATTGCGACCAGTACTGCAACCGTAATCGCAACTACCATCGCAACCATATCACGCTAAAGAAGTACAAATGAACAAACCCTACGATGCACTCATTATTGGTGGCGGCCATAACGGCCTTGTCTGTGCCTGCTATCTAGCCGCAAAGGGCCTGTCGGTGCGGGTGCTGGAGCGGCGGGGCGTAGTTGGTGGTGCAGCCGTCACCGAAGAATTTCATCCAGGCTTCAAGAATTCGACTGCCAGTTACACGGTAAGTTTGTTGAACCCAAAAATTATTCGCGATTTGAATTTGCATGAACATGGCTTGCGCGTGGTGGAACGCCCGTTCTCGAATTTTCTCCCGCTGAGCGACACCGAGTACATCAAAGTGGGCGGCACTTTGGCTGCAACCCTGACCGAAGTTGCACGCTTCTCCGCGCGTGATGCCGTGCGTTTGCCGGCTTATTACCAGATGCTGGATCGGGTCGCAGATGTGCTCAAAGACTTGCTATTGGAAACGCCGCCCAACGTCGGTGGCGGGCTGCACGACCTGATACAGGCTTGGAAAACCGGTAAGCGGTTCAAAGCGCTCGACATGGATGCGCGGCGTGATGTCCTCGATCTATTCACCAAAAGCGCCGGTGAGATGCTGGATCAGTGGTTTGAAAGCGCACCGATCAAAGCTTGTTTTGGCTTCGATAGCGTGGTCGGGAATTTTGCATCCCCATACACACCGGGCTCGGCCTATGTGCTGTTGCATCATGTTTTTGGCGAGGTGAATGGCAAACCCGGTATTTGGGGGCATGCCATCGGCGGTATGGGCGCGATCACGCAGGCAATGGCGGCGGAGGCGTTAGCGAGAGGAGTGGAAATTTCATTGAATGCGCCGGTCGCAAAGTTGCTGGTTCGTGACGGGGCCGCATATGGTGTCGTCCTGGAAGAGGGCAGTGAAATCCTTGCCAAAAACGTAGTGTCGAATTTGAACCCGAAATTATTGTTCCAAAAAATCGTTCCGACTGAATTTGTGCCGCCTTCTTTCACGCAGCGCGTCGCTGGGTATCAATGTGGTTCAGGCACCTTTCGAATGAATGTTGCGTTAGATGAATTGCCGCGTTTCACCTGCCATCCCGAGCCGGGGCTGCATCATTCGTCTGGCATTATCATGGCACCGTCGCTGCGCTACATGGAGCAGGCATTTTTCGACGCGCGCACTCATGGCTGGTCGAAAAATCCGATTGTTGAAATTCTCATTCCGAGTATTGTCGATGATTCCCTGGCGCCTGCAGGCAAGCATGTGGCGAGCTTGTTTTGCCAGCATGTTTCGCCAATTCTGCCTGATGGCAGAAGCTGGGATGATGCGCGCGAAGACGTGGCTGATTTGATGCTTGATACCGTGAATAAATTTGCGCCTAACTTCAAAGCCAGCGTGATCGCCCGACAGATCCATTCGCCGCTTGATTTAGAGAGAAATTTTGGTCTCGTTGGCGGTGATATTTTTCATGGCGCACTGACTTTAAATCAACTATTTAGCGCCCGCCCGATCTTGGGCTACGGTGATTATCGAACGCCAATCAAAAAGTTATACCAATGCGGCTCGGGCACCCATCCGGGCGGTGGTGTAACCGGGGTGCCCGGACACAATGCGGCGCGCGAGATCTTGCGTGATCGGTAACCGCAGCGTCGCTTTTTGTGGGAAACCACCGCGCTAACGAATTTCTTTAGTGTAGCTGCTCATGCCACGAATACACGGCTTGCCTTCCTCAAAGGCCAGCGTCATGTTCACGAACAACTGTTCAGGCGGGCGATGCCACGTTTTTGACGGATCTTTTACTTCGGTCGCAAGAAAGGTCAGCATTTCAGCGACCGGTGCGGATTCCAATTTGCCGAGCTCAATTTTACGCGTTGCATAGCTTGCGCCCTCAAGTTTGAGCGCGTCCAGTAGCTGCGGTTTGCTTAGGGCGCGCCTAAGATCTAGGCACGACATATCGCGATACTCCATCATCCTACCGCTCTTGTAGGCCGCGAATGCATTGCGCGCAAGCGGTTCAAGCTCGCTCTTGATCGTTCCGGTACGTCGGTCGTTCTCAGCCTTGCTGGTGGCTGTCGGTCCGCTAATCAAATCATTTTTGCGCGGTGGCGGGGCAATTTCCGCTTGCCCGCCTTTTTGCTTAACCTCATTCGCACATGGCGTATCTTGATAAGTGACTTTATTATCTACTGTGCATTTAAAGACAGCATGTGCGGGAAGGGCGGCGATGCTGATGAAAGCTGTCGCGGCAAATAAAGTGGCAAGGTTGTTTTTGCGCATAAATAATTTTTATCAATCGTGAGCGAAAGTGGCGTGGTTGTGACTATGGCGGAGTGCGGATCTGTTCCACCGGGCGGGCTCGGGTCGTTTGTAAATGCCAGCATGTACATACCGAAATCCAGATGCCCGAGACCAGTTGCGACAGCGGGTTCAGGGTACGGCGAATAATAGGCGCGAATCATCGAGCTGACAAGTTCGTGTTTTGCTATTAATCGTTCACTATGTTTGCAAACACCACTACAAACAGCGCTACCGCAACCATCGCAAGCGCCACTACGTCCCGCGTGACAGTTTCGGTAGCCAGATCCATTGTGACGTCGATAAAAAAATTTTTGCCACCGGCGAACAGGGTGACGAATAGTGCCGCCAGCAACGCCAGACCGAACGGCACGCATATGCTGACGGCGCGTGAAACGCGATAACTTGTACGCGGCGCGGGCAAGGCATTCAAGGTGCGAAGTGTAAAGCCCGCATCGTTAATATATTGATCACGATGCGTTTCGGCATCGGCCTTCAGCATTTCGTCCAGCGGGTCACGGATCATGTTCATGGGGCGTTTCCTTCCTTTTGTTCCTCATATGCGCCCAGCCTCGCGCGCATTTTTTCTTTGGCTTTCAAGATGTTGGTTTTGACGGTGCCCAGCGGAATTCCTAAAACATAGGCCGCTTCATCGTGCGATAAGTCATTGTAATAGCATTGCAAAATTGCGTTGCGTTCGGCATCGTTCAGCGCACCCATCGCGCGGTCCAGATCGCGTTTCATTCCAGTGTGGGCGGATTCCGGCGGCACCGGTTCTGGTTCAGGCATGATTTCGCTGTTGAGTAAGACCTCATGTTTTTTTCGTAGTTCGCTTTGCCAGACATTAAATGCAATACGATAAAGCCACGTGGAAAATTTTGCTTCATGGCGAAATTGGCGGATATTCTTCCACGCCAGAATAAACGTCTCCTGCGCGACATCGTCAGACAATTCGATCTGCCCGTGGGTCATTTTGCGGACCGAGGCGCGCAGCAGCGACTGATGGCGGCGTACCAGCTCTGCAAATGCATTGCGGTCATCATTTAACTTGACGCGCGTAATGAGCGCGCGATCGATAACGGCTTCGCTGGCGACTGATTTTGAAATGGGTGCAGCCGAAGCGTTAGCTGACAGAGTTGAAAGCGGCATCGTTAGCCGTCAACGCAGGATTGGACAAGCAATCGAAGGTACCGTCTACCCGCCGCCGGTCCTACCGCTTTCTAGTTTCCATACCAACAAATAACCCATGCCCATAAACAGTGGGATCAAGCCAAATGCCCACGGCACTTCAATCTGCGCTAGGCAGATCGACAAACCAATGCCCAGTCCGATCAACACCAAGCCACGGCGGAGGTCGGAATAGGGGCCGCGTGAGCCCGTGAACAACTCCGCAGGCACCGGCTGACCCTTCTCGGCCAGGCGCAACGCCAGATCGTGAATCCGCTCGGTTTTGCGCAACTGGTACCAGAGCACTAGCGCCGCAAAAACGATCGGCATGGCGGTGCCAAAAATGATGGCTACGATGGGTATGACGTATTTGACTGAATCCATTTTTACTCCAGGCGGCAATATTAAAATCCGATTATTCAAAATCGCTTGGGTCACATAAATCTTGAACTTTTAATGCTTTGATGCGCTGAGCCAGTATTTTGGATTTTGTTCGTTGCAATTAATCCGCAGTAAGGCCGGTCGGCCCGCCCGGCTCGGCAATCAGCGGAGGTACATTTTCAGGTTCTGGTAATTTCACCATCTGCTTCAGCGGTGAAAAGCCAAAAAGCGCCAACCCCAGTAATAGCCCGCCGGCTCCCGCGATCGCGATCGTGGTGCGTAAGCCTAAATACTCGCCCATCAGCCCACCTGCAAGCGAGCCCAATGGCGACAGTGATACCGAAATGAAAATTAGGGTGGACGTGACCCGGCCGCGCAAATGATCCGGCGTGACTGCCTGGCGCAGCGTGAGATAGTTGATGAAAAATAACATCGCGCCAAAATCGAACGTAAACAATGCAGATCCAAAGTGCAGCATCGTCAATTTTTCAGCTGATACGGTGGCCACCAGAAGCCAGGAAATGCCGCTCAACGACAAGCCAAATAGCATGATTGGGCCGACTCCATAACGACCGTTCAGCCGTTGGCAAGTCGCGGATGCCAGCAGAAATCCAAGTCCGGCGATCATGAACAAAACGCCAATCTGGCCCGCGGAAAGTTGCAGTTCACGGGTTGCAAATAAAATCAGAATCGCCAAATACATGTGCTTCAGGATGTTCCACATCATCAGACTGAACGCGATTGAACGCAGAATCGGCGTGCGCCAAATCATAACCAGGCCTTCTTTCGCATCGACCCAGATGCTCTGCATTGAGAGCGATTTTCCTTGTAGCTTTGGCGCGTCAGTGGCCGCCGGTGTAATGCTGCGCAGCATCAAGGCAGATGCGAAAAATGAAAGTGCATCGAGCAAAATCGCGAACGGCGCGGTGAGCGCGTGGATAATCATGCCCGCCAAACCGGGCCCGACCAACTGCGCAGCCGAGTCTGATAATGCAATGCGCGAATTTGCTTCTACCAATTGGTCGCGGCCGACTCGTTCGGCCATAAATACTTGGTATGCCGACCAACCGATGATGCCACCGGTGCCGACCAAAAAGCCTGCCACATACAAAATCGGCATCGATAACATATGAAACCAAGACGCGATCGGAATCATCAGCAGCGCAAGACCGCGTCCGACATCTGCCACGATAATCAGCGGCAGCTTGCGCGAACGATCCACCAACACGCCTGTAAATAGGCCGAACAAAGTGTAAGGCAGCACTTCTACCGCAGTCAAAATACCCATTTCAACCGGTGAAGCGTTGAGCAAGATTGCGGCAGTCAGCGGCAACGCCAAAAACGTAACCTGCCCGCCAAAATGCGTGATCGTCAGCGACAACCAGAGTATTCGGAAATCCCGGTAGCGCCACAGCGTGCCGAGATATTTATCAAACTTGTGGGGCGTTTTCATTATTTTTTTCGCCCGCGCCTTTGATGCGTTTTGAAGTTTTGCGATAAACCCGCGCAAAGCTTATGAACATTTAAGCGACGATCAATAGGGGCAAAATGTTAGGGTGAAATCAACCTGTATCTTATCGGAATCGTTGCTGATTGAATAGGGTTCAGGACTCATGGCGTCTCAAAGACGCGTGGCTTGCGTGGTCGCTTTAGTGTGTTTGCTCTAAAGGCGGGCTCTATATTTGATCATCAAAAGTCTCACCTTCGCTGGTTAATTGCGTGCCGTGAGTGCTTTCCGAAATAACCATTCATTGGAGAATTCCCATGGCCGCAGTCGCAAAAAAAGCCACTCGCTTATCACCGAAAAAAATTGTCGCAAAAAAAGTCGCAGCAAAGTCTCAAGCTAATCGCGCAACTTCCGTATCCTCGGCACCTTCCAGCACCCGTAGAGTTTATTTGGCGAGCCTCGGCGCAGCGACACGCGTGCAAACTGAAGCGGTCAGGGCCTACGACCGGCTGACCACTGAGGCGCAGCGAATTTCCGACATGACCACCGACGCGGCAAGCGCGCTGGCGAAAAAGGCAAACGCCTATGTACGTGAAGGTAAAAAAGTTCAAACTGAGACCGTCAGCGCTGCTGAAGCCAAAGCGCGCGACGCCGCGAAAGAAGTCGCCGCGTTCGCCAAGAAGCAGGAAAATTCATTTAAAGCCAATGTTGAACGTACCCTTGCGACCACAATGGCTTCTGCCAAGGAAGGCGTGGCGCAGCTGGAGCATGTGTTCGAGACACGCGTCGCCAAAACCCTCAATACGTTTGGCATTCCATCGAGTGCCGATGTTCGCGAGTTGCAGGCGCGTATGGCGGATTTGCAAAAGGCGCTCAATCAATTGAATAAGGGTTCAGTGCGGATTTAATTGCAGACTTGAAGGTTTATAGTTGCGTCTTTCTTTGACAGAGAAATAATCCCTAACGTGGCGCGCCTGATTTCATCGCAACACGCTCGCGTGGCGAAAATTGCAAAAATGCCGCCGCCCGCGAGTACCAATGACGGCGTCCACACGAAGAGAAAAATCGCTTTGGCGCTGGCAGGAGGCGGTCCGCTGGGTGCGATGTATGAAATTGGTGTGTTGATGGCGTTAGATGAGGCACTTGACGGCCTTGATTTGAACGACATGGATATTTACGTGGGCGTTTCAGCGGGTAGTTTCATTACGGCTGCGCTCGCAAATCAACTCACGCCTGCTGATATTTATCGGATGTTTATCGATAACCAAAACACGGCCGTGCGCAGCGGCGCGCTCAAGCCGGAAGTTTTTTTGCGTCCCGCCTTTAAGGAATATTTTCGTCGCGCGAAGAGCGTTCCAGCACTCGCATTGAATGGCGTCTTGCGTCTGCTTGCCGACCCATTCGGGCGCACCCCTATCGAAGCGTTTGCGAGTTTGTTTCGCGCTATTCCCGCCGGCATATTCGATAACGACGCGATTTCGCAATTCCTGAGTGAGACGTTCAGCCAATCGGGCCGGACCAATGATTTCCGCGACCTAAAACACAAGCTTTATTCGGTTGCGGTTGACCTCGATACCGGTAAAGCCGTTACCTTTGGGGCGCCCGGGTTTGATCATGTACCAATTTCAAAAGCCGTACAGGCCAGCGCCGCACTGCCGGGGCTTTTTCCGCCAGTCGAAATTGACGGTCATTACTTCGTAGACGGCGCGCTGAAGAAAACCCTCAACGCCTCGCTGGCGCTTGAAGATGGGGCCGAGTTGGTGCTGTGTGTTAATCCACTCGTACCGTTCGACGCTGATGCCGCCAAACGCCGCGCCAGCCATGGAAAAGCTCACATGAAAAAGCTGGTTGATGGTGGTTTGCCGGCCGTGCTTTCGCAAACATTTCGCACCATGATTCACTCGCGTATGCACGTCGGGCTCGAAAAATATGTCAACAAATATAAAGATGCAAGCGTAGTGCTATTCGAACCCGCGTCTGACGATGCCGAAATGTTTTTCACGAATTTGTTCAGTTACGCCACCCGCAAGCAAGTTTGTGAGCATGCCTATCAACGCACCCGCCAGGACTTGTTGAAGCGCCAGTTTGAGCTCGAACAGGTGTTTGAAAAATTTGGCATTAAGATGAAAATCGATGTGCTGCGTGATGAAACGCTCACGCTCGATAGGCGTGTCTTCAAGCGTGGTGCAAAGCTGCCTGTAAAACAGCGTCTGGCCGATACGACGCTCAGCCTAGCCGATACCATTGCCGAGTTGGAGGGTGCTCTGAAGCGCCGGACGCCGTAATTTCAAAGTGCCCGTCTCGGGGGCGATATGGACGGGAAAATTCTTTGATTGCCTCACCTAGGCTGACACTTTGATTTTTAAATGTTCGCACTCAATCGGTGCCCATAGTAATATTCTACGATGTCCATATCGTCAAGTCGACCGACTAAATTTCTCGCTCAGCCCGCGAATTCTCCGCACGCTGTTTCACATTCCAGTGCCAATGTTTCCCGCTCCGCCCGCACCCGGGAACGAATTTTAAAAACGAGTCTTGATCTTTTTAATGCGCATGGTGAGTCCAATGTCACCACGGGTCATATTGCGGACGAGCTGAACATCAGTCCCGGCAATTTGTACTATCACTTCCGCAACAAAGACGAAATTATCCATCACCTGTTTGCGGATTTTGAAAAACAGATTGATGTCGCGCCCGCAGGCGTGGCAGATGCGGCGAGCGCCATGGAAGATTTGTGGCTTTATTTGCACGTGATGTTTGAGCGGATTTTGGCCTATCGTTTTTTGTACCGTAATCTCGACGATCTACTCACCCGCGACACAAAGCTAAAATCGCATTTCAATATCATTGTGAACCATAAGCGCGAGGCGGTGATCGCGCTTTGTCATTCTCTGGTGGATGTGAAAGCGATGCGTGCAACCGAGCATGAAATCAGCGCGTTGGCGGAAAATGTGCTTGTGGTCGCCAGCTATTGGCTGAACTATGAGCATCTTCGTGCGCGGCCAAGTGAGGCCAACGACACTGAAAAGCATCTGACGCGTGGGGTCTATCAAGTGATGGCGTTGGTCGCGCCGTTTCTACTTGGCGACGCGCGTGA
>JBBRFJ010000092.1:0-10925 GCA_038224475.1 Burkholderiales bacterium | reverse complement strand
TCGGCAGAGTTGTATGGAATATTGAAACGCGTCGATGAGAAGTTCGTCACCGAGCGCGCCTACGATAATCCAAAGTTTGTCGAAGATCTGGTTCGCGATATCGCGGCAGCACTTGATGCAGATGAGCGCATCGAAGCCTATATTGTTGAATCAGAAAATTTCGAATCTATTCATAACCACTCGGCGTTTGCACTAATCGAGCGCGATAAATTATTGACAGCCTGATTTTACCGACACGGTTCAACAATAATGTTCGTAGATTCGCCCTCCCGCTCCCGAGTGACAAAGCAGGAAGCGCCGGAGTGGACGTGCCAGAGTGGCGGCGATCAAATTCAGCAAGACGTAGTGCGGATCGGTAATATCTCGGTCAGCAAGATTTAATACCCTAAAATTCTCGGCGAGGAAAACGATATGTCATCGGCAATCCCAACACCGCTGTTTCATAGCGACGAAGATCCCAGCGGCGTCGCATCCAGCCGCATCCGTTCGCGCCTGGTGCGGGCTAACAAGCGCTTTCATGCGAACGACAACATCTCTGCATTCGTCAAAGACGGCGAGCTGGAACAACTCCGCGAAGAAGTCGCGGCGAAAATGGCGGAGGTTTTAAAGAGCTTGGTGATTGATACCGAACACGATCACAACACGGGTGAGACCGCGCAACGGGTCGCCAAAATGTTTATCAAGGAAGTTTTTGCAGGTCGTTATGTCAAGCAGCCCGACGTCACTGAATTTCCGAATATTGAGCATTTGAATGAGCTGATGATTGTCGGCCCCATTACCGTCCGCAGCGCCTGTTCGCACCACCTGTGTCCGATTATTGGGCGCGTTTGGATTGGGGTGATGCCGAATGAACATTCCAATTTGATCGGCCTGTCGAAATACGCGCGGCTCTGTGATTGGGTGATGAGTCGTCCGCAGATTCAGGAAGAAGCGGTCACCATGCTGGCTAATTTATTGCAGGAAAAAGTGAAGCCGGATGGTTTGGCGATCGTGATGGAAGCCGACCACTTTTGCATGAACTGGCGCGGCGTCAAAGACATGGACTCAAAAATGACGAATAGTGTGATGCGCGGGTCGTTTTTGAAAGATGCCAACTTGCGCCGCGAATTTCTTTCGCTGCTGACCAAGAAAAATACATAGCCGCCTAAAACAACAAGAGGAATCAATATGCTGATCCGTCTCATGTATTGCAGCCGCACCGCCGACGTTCTCCCGCAGGAAGCGCTCACCGCGATTGTCAGTAAATCTCGCAGCAATAATCCATCCCGCGGTATTACGGGTGTGCTTTGCTACAGCGGGAAAATTTTTCTTCAGGTGCTAGAGGGCGGTCGATTCGAGATTAATGCGTTGTACAATAAAATTTCCACCGACAACCGGCATCACGATGTGATGTTGTTATCGTACGAGGAAATCGAAGAGCGCCGCTTCTCGCACTGGTCCATGGGCCAGGTTTCGCTACAACGGATCAACCCTTCGTTGCTCATTAAATATTCCGAAAAGCCAGAGCTGGACCCCTACGCCGTGTCTGGAAAAGTATCGATGGCGCTGTTCCACGAAATGATGGCAACCGCGTCGATCATGGGGCAGGGCGGCTAAGCGCAAATAAATCTCGTAATGAAAAAAGCCTCGCGTCGCGAGGCTTTTTTTGACGATGCCGCTCTGAACGTGGCTTTTGGAGCATAAATGCCTGCTAAAGCCCGCTCATGCTAGTGTTTTAGGCTGAAATCAAAACCGTTTCATCAGCGTCATTTGTGCACCATCGCGCCGCATTTCCATTCGATTTAAAAAGCTCATGCCCAGCAACGCAACCTCCATGCCTTTGCCCTCCATCACAATGCCGTCAACTTGATAAATGGTGATGTCGCCAAGCGTGACGGAATCAAAAACAATTCGGTAGGCCGTCGCCACACCATTCGCGGTTTGGGTATAAACGCGCTGGCCTTTACGGTAATCGATGCCAGAACTGTCGGCGAGTGACGAAGGGATTGAAACCGAGGTCGCGCCGGTATCGACTAAAAATTGTACGGCGCGACCATTGACTTGTCCCATGCTGAGAAAATGGCCTTGGCTATTTGCGCCCAGCGTAATGCCCTGTCCTTTGCCAGCGTAGGCAGGTGCCGCGTAATGTTGACCGACGTCCAATTTATGACGTTTGCCATCGATGTCGACGGTAGCTGTGTCAGCGGTGGTGGCGAGGAGTGTGACCCCATCTGCCGTCTTATCGCCCACTGACAAGGTGCGCGGTGCCTGACCATTAATCACGACCACGGCCTTGCCGGGAAACAGGCCGACTACCGTCACATTGGTCGCCGCGTTTGCCATAGAGGCAGTCAGCATGATTAAGGGCAGACCTGAGGCCAAACTCAAGATCGCACCTGCCCAAATGAGTCGGCGTGTGAGAACTTTCGCTGCGCTAAAATACCAAGCTGTTTTCATTGCGCGCCCTTTAAAGATCCGTTTTATTTTATGACTGAAACTATTTTGAAGCCCGCCCTAATGACCACCTCGAAGCCCAACCCGACGTCCGCTCTAAAACCGGGTGGGAAACCCATCGCCATTTTCCGCTTTTCTCGCACTGAAGGCCCCGGTTATTTTGCCACCTTTCTGGACGCCCGCTTGATTCCCTGGACGCTATTTGCATTGGACGAAGGCACATTAGTGCCGACCGATTTGAGCCCGTTTGCAGGCTTCGTTTTTATGGGCGGGCCGATGGGCGTTAACGATGACTTGCCATGGATTCCGCCGGTGTTAAAGCTCATTCAACAGGCCATTGTGAACGACATGCCGTGCCTCGGCCATTGTCTGGGCGGTCAATTAATGTCCAAGGCACTCGGCGGGATGGTGACTAAAAACCGCGTCAAAGAAATCGGCTGGAATCCGGTACGAGTGGAGTCTTCACAAACCGCTCGCGACTGGCTCGGTGACGATTTAAAAACTTGGACAACATTCCAATGGCACGGCGATACTTTCTCGATCCCGCCTCACGGTGAACGAATTCTTACCGGTGATGCATGTGACAACCAAGCCTACGTTATCGGCAAGTCGCTAGGCATGCAGTGCCACATTGAAATGACGCCAGAGATCATTGAGGCGTGGTGTGTGGATTGGGAGAAAGAAAATGTCGATCCGGATTTGCCGAGTGTACAGACGCCGGGAGAGATCCTAGCTGCGATGGATCAAAATTTGCAGAAACTAAATCGGGTCGCGGATCGGTTGTATGAGAAATGGCTGACGGGTCTGAAACGCTAGCATTGGCGGCTGGCTTGGCATAGAAGTGAGCTGAGAGCTTTGCTGATCTTATGGTGCAAATACACAGCGATAAAAACTTTGTTCTAGACGTTAGCACGAATAGGCAGTATCAGTATCAATCACAGGAAACCCTAAATGACGACTCGTAAATTAGAAGCAAATAAAAATAAAAATTTGGGCGTTGATGTTTTGGTCAATGGCAAAAAGTGGGCTCGTTGTGGCACTGCTGAAAATGGTGCCTTTACCCTGATGGCGGGAAATTTGCCATCGCGGCCGACGGAATTTCGTGCTTTCTGTATGGCTGGAAACGAAACCGAATCATGGCATTATCAATTTCCTGATCTGCAAGTCGGTGACAAAATTACGTTCAAAATCGTTGAGACTGATTGGTTCAACGAGCCTCATTCTATTGAACCCAGACTTCCAGAAGCAAGTGAAAAATAGCGTCATTCCATGTCAGCGTTTAGCAACGTTGATACCGACAAAAATCAGGGCTAGAATTAACGTATGAATAATTGGTCCTCGTGCACAGCAGTTGAGCGCGACCCCCTCAGAGTCAGCGGCGCTTGGGTGTTTCGCGGCACACGTGTGCCCGTCGTGGCGCTATTTGAAAATCTTGAGGATGGTGCACAGCTAGCTGATTTCGTTTCGTGGTTTCCAAGCGTCACACTTGAGCAGGCGCGCGCTGTGCTGGAGCACGCGGCAACTACGCTTAAAGCCGCTTAGTCCGGGTACTTTTTGATCAAGGTACGCCAGTTCCGTTGCGCAACCATTTGCCTCATCATCAAGTTTCTACTGCGCATGAATTGGGGTGGGGAATGGTCGAAAATGGTGAATTGCTGAAGCTGGCTGAGGATGGTCGTTTTGACGTCGTGGTAACGACGGATCAAAATCTCAAATATCAACATAATTTGACCGGTCGCAAAATCGCTATTGTTGTTCTCGGTTCCACCAGCTGGCCGCGCATTCAAAAAGTATTGGAGTCGGTTGTTAATGCAATCGGTAGTGCGCATGAGGGCAGTTATGCTGAACTCGCTGTGCCGTAAAGCGCCTGAAAGACCGCTATCGCTGCAGCACATTATTTGAGACCGATTTTAATCCCGAAAATTATTAAATTGCAGCGGCACATCTTCGATATGTTTTTTGCATAGCGCAATGGCGTCCTGAAGATCGTCGCGCTTGGTGCCCGTGACGCGCACGGTTTCGCCTTGGATCGAGGCTTGCACTTTCATCTTATTGTCTTTGATGAGTTTGACAATGCGCTTGGCGAGATCGGATTCGATGCCGTTTTTAACGTTGATAATTTGTTTTACTTTATCGCCGCCGATTTTTTCTTTGTTTTTTTCGTCCAGCAGCCGCACATCTACACCGCGTTTTGCCATCTTGTTGAGCAGGACGTCTTTGACCTGGCTTAACTTGAAATCATCATCTGCGTAGACGGTGAGCTCGAGTTCTTTTTGCTCGATCCGTGAGTCGGAGCCTTTGAAATCAAAGCGGTTTGTGATCTCTTTATTTGCCTGTTCGAGCGCGTTTTTGAGTTCTACTTTATTGACTTCGGAAACGATATCGAATGATGGCATTTTGGTTCCTCTGAGTGAACGATTGCGCGGCGATGCCTTCTTTAATCCCAGCCCTTCGCCCGTGGTTGAGGGCCGGGTAAAAATTTGCAGCTTATTTCTTGGCCTTCTTCACTATTTTGCCAACCGGCTTTGCCAGTTTTGCTGCCGCCTTATTGGCCGCAATCCGCATCCGCAACGCGTTCAGCTTAATGAATCCGCCTGCGTCCGCTTGATTGTACGCCCCGCCATCATCATCGAAGGTAGAGATCGTTTGGTCGAACAGTGAATCCGTTTTTGATTCGCGGCCCACGATGAGCACGGTGCCTTTGTACAGCTTCAATTTCACGGTGCCGTTGACGACCAGTTGCGATTGATCAATCAGCGATTGCAGCAGCACGCGCTCGGGTGCGAACCAGTAGCCGTTGTAAACCATTCTGGCGTAGCGCGGCATCAAATCGTCTTTGAGTGCGAGAACTTCGCGATCCAGCGTGATCGATTCCATCGCGCGATGCGCGCGCAGCATAATCGTGCCGCCAGGCGTTTCGTAGCAGCCGCGCGACTTCATGCCGATGTAGCGGTTTTCGACCATGTCGAGCCGGCCGATTGCATGTTTGCCGCCAAGGCGATTTAATTCCGTCAAGACTTTTGCCGGCGATAGTTTTTTCCCGTTGATCGAAACAATATCGCCGCGTTCATAACCAAGCTCCACATATTCTGGTTTGCCGGGTGCTTTTTCCGGCGACACGGTAATGCGCCACATCGAATCTTCGGGCTCAAAATTCGGGTCTTCGAGAATGCCGCCTTCGTAGGAAATATGCAGCAAATTTGCATCCATCGAATACGGCGCGCCGCCGCCCTTTCTTTTCTTAAAATCGACGGGGATTTTATTTTTGTCCGCATAGGCTAATAATTTTTCGCGCGACAACAAATCCCACTCGCGCCATGGCGCAATAATTTTTACATTGGGCATCAGCGCATATGCGCCCAGCTCAAACCGCACTTGATCATTACCCTTGCCAGTCGCGCCGTGCGAAATCGCGTCCGCACCTACCTTTCGGGCGATCTCGATCATTTGCTTGGCGATCAGCGGGCGGGCAATGGAGGTACCGAGTAAATATTCGCCCTCATACACTGCGTTCGCGCGAAACATCGGGAACACGTAATCGCGGACAAATTCTTCGCGCAAATCGTGAATAAAAATATTCTGTTTTTTGATGCCCAACTGCAGCGCTTTTTTGCGCGCGGGCTCCAGCTCTTCGCCTTGGCCAATGTCAGCGGTGAAAGTGACCACCTCGCATTGGTAAACATCCTGCAGCCATTTGAGGATGACGGATGTATCCAACCCGCCCGAATATGCCAACACGACTTTGTTGATTTTGTTATCGGAAGGATCAGGTTTTGCGCCTGCCTTCAGACCCGTTGCTTCGCTCATGATGTGTGCCCTGATGCGCGCACCTGTTCCGCCGAGTCTCGAGGTGTGCAATATCGTCGGAAAGGTCACCGTTCGCGGGGGGTAGCTCAGGCGTAAAAAAACCTGAAACTGCGGAAGTGGCGAAACGGGATCATGCACGCGTTGGCCGACGTCCAACACACCAGAATTATACTTATTGCCGGGTAGCAATCAAGCCTGAATTCAATAGCGGATCATTTCCCTGCGCTCGTCTGCCTGCCTAAACGGACAAGCGAGCGAGCGCATGGTGGCGCGACAACTACTTTTTCGGTGCGTCCGGCTTTTTTGCGGTACCAGTTTTTGGGTCAATCGCGGTCACGTCGCCGATTTCAACCGTCGCGCCAAGATCGGCGCCCAATGAGCCCGCTGCGGAGCGTTCCGTAAGTGTCAGAAGGCGACCAGCCAAGACGTCTGGCGGAATCGAGTTCCACAGATTTACTGAGGTGGATTGACGATCAAAAAGTTTGGTGAAGTTGTGGCGCGCATTTTTGTCGATTACGGCAAGCGTTTTCGCGTCAAGCGTCCAAGACTGAATATAGGCAAATGGTGCAATGTAGCGCCGTGAAGAGGATCTCTGACCATCTGGGGAGACCGTATCGGATCCGCCAAACTGGTCCAAAGAAATATCTTGTCCGGGGCTAGAATCCACTGTGTTACCGGTCAGTGATCCGCTTTGCAACGGCTGAATGTAGACACCCAGCCCGGCAAGTTTTGATCCCATACCGCTATATTCAGACTGCATATACGTGGGCGCGACCACAATAATTTTGTCCCAATTCTTGCGCTCCGGCATTTTTTCTACAGCAGAGACAATCTTGCCCAAGGCAACAGCTTCACGATCTTGCGGATACACATTGTCGAGTTCGACGGCTTCCAGAGACATAAATATGCGAACGCTGTTGGGATCCGATTGAGCCAGCGCCCGATCCAATCCGCGCAGGACTGCTGAATTCAGCGCGTTGTCAGGCACTTTAAGCACCGTACGCGAAAAGTTATCGATGACATTACTTCCTGTCGAATATTTCTGGCTCACGACGGTAAACCTGTCGCCGACCGCAGAAATCAGCGCATAAGTTAGCGGACGCGCAGCGGCGGCTGGTGGTTCGCTGGCTTGCGTTTGAGCGTGAGCAAGTGTTGCGACCACGGACAACCCCAGCGACAAGCTGATTGCTAAGGGCATCAACAAGCGGCTGGCGGTTTGGGCGGAGCGTTTTTTCATTTTGTATTTTCCTGGTGAGGTCTTTTATTGCTGTGCACTTCAAGACATTTTTCCTTGGAGATGCACCACCACAAAAGAGTTTAGTTTTTACTTTAACGGTTCGGAGTTTAAATCTTGACTTCCGCTACCTTAATTTGCCGCGCTTTGTACTGCCATGATGAAGCGACCAACCGCCCTAAATAATGGATGAAAGCCGGTTTTTAGGCGTGAATGTGCGGACAAAGTTCCGTACGTGAAAGACACTGAATACGATGGTAGTGCCGCATCATGACAGGAATATTGCGGGTCAGCAGATTTCACATCGGGAGACGATATGCATTCTTATGCGAATTAGCCTTTAAAGAAAAAGGCCGCGCCTGCAATCCTGCACTAACTATCGATGCGCCCCAGCAGCAGATATTCCATCAGCGCTTTTTGTGCATGCAGGCGATTTTCAGCTTCGTCCCACACCACGCTCTGGGCACCTTCAAGCACCTCAGCGCTCACTTCCTCGCCGCGGTGCGCGGGCAGACAGTGCATAAATAGCGCATCGGGCGATGCGACTCGCATCATGTCGGCATCAACGGTGAAATCGGCGAACGCTTTTTTGCGGGCAGCGGTTTCAGCCTCAAACCCCATACTGGTCCACACATCGGTGGTGACCAGATGTGCGCCTTTAGCTGCCTCCATCGGATCTAAAAACACCTCGAGATGCTCGGTATCCAACCGTACGCCGAGTTGCGATTTCATTTCATAACCCGGCGGGGTGGCGACGTGGAGCTTGAACCCCAGCACCCGCGCGGCTTGCAGCCAGGTGTAGCTCATGTTGTTGGCATCGCCAATCCAGGCGACTGTTTTGCCTTCAATCGATTGCCGAAATTCCACAAAGGTAAAAATATCGGTCAATACTTGACAGGGATGAAATTCGTTAGTCAGGCCGTTGATGACCGGGACCCGTGAATTCGCGGCGAAGCGTTCAATGATCGATTGATCGAAGGTGCGGATCATGACCAGATCCACCATCCGCGAAATCACTTTTGCCACGTCTTCAATCGGTTCGCCCCGTCCTAGCTGGCTCTCGGAGGTGCTCAGCACAATCGACGAGCCACCCAGTTGATAAATGCCGGCTTCGAATGAAACGCGGGTGCGGGTCGAGCTTTTTTCAAACACCATCGCCAGCATGCGATCGGTGAGCGGTTGATACGGAATATAGTTTTTGAAACGATGTTTGAGAACTTTGGCGCGCAGGAACAAATGGTTGATTTCGTCGCGATTGAGATCGCTGAACTGTAGGTAATGTCTCATTTTTTATTCGGCCGCAGCCGCGAATTTTTCTATTGGGGTTTGACTAACGGGTGTCGCCAGCGACGTCGCCAAGAAAATTTCGATTGCCACTGAAACCCGCGTCACCAGCTCACGCGCTTCTGCTTCGTTGATCATCAGTGGCGGCAGTAGACGTATCACGTTGTCGTGCGTGACGTTGATAAACACACCGTGATCTAGCGCGATTTTGACCACCTCTGCGCAAGGCCGGTCGAGCTCGATGCCCAGCATCAGCCCCATGCCGCGAATTTCTTTTATGGATGCTATGCCGCTCAACGATGTCGCCAGTTCGGTCTTAATTAGCGCGCCCATTTTGGCGGCGTTATCCAGCAGATTTTCTTCTTCCATGATCGCCAGCGTGGTTAGCGCCGCGACTGAGACCAACGGCCCCGCACCAAAAGTGGTGCCGTGATTGCCGGGCTTGAATACATTGGCCGCCACGCCGCGCGCGACGCAGGCACCAATCGGCAAGCCCGAGCCCAAGCCTTTTGCCAGCACCATTACGTCCGGGGTTACGCCCGCCCACTGATGCGCAAACCATTTGCCGGTACGGCCCATTCCCGATTGCACCTCGTCAATCATCATGAACCACTGTTTATCGGTACAAAGCGTGCGCAGTTCACGCAAATAATCCGCCCGCGCTTCGTAGATTCCGCCTTCACCTTGCAGCACTTCGGTCATCACCGCGACTACATCGCCGCTATGTTCCGCAATCGAGCGAATCGCCGCGATATCGTTATACGGCACACGAATAAAACCTGTCACCAGTGGCTCGAAACCGGCCTGTGCCTTGCGCGAGCCGGTGGCGGCAAGGGTAGCCAGCGTGCGGCCATGCCATGCGCGCTCCATGACGATAATTTGCGGATTAGCAATGCCGCGCTGATGCCCGTGCAGCCGCGCGATTTTGATCGCGCATTCATTGGCTTCCGCACCTGAATTGCCGAAAAACACATTGTCCATATTCGACAACGCACAAATTTTGTCAGCGAGTGCGGCCTGCTCGGGAATATTAACGAGATTCGATGAATGAATAATTTTGCCAGCTTGATCCGCAATCGCTTTCACCAACTTGGGGTGCGCATGGCCGACACCATTGACCGCGATCCCGGCCAGCCCGTCAAGAATTTTTCGCCCATCGGCGGTGAAAAGCCACGCGCCTTTTCCGTGTGTGAACGCGATGTCCTGCGGGCTAAAGGTATTCATTTGGTGGACCGATAACATGGCTACTCCTACGCAAAATAATTTCGTGACGTCACAGCAAACCGCGACACATACAGAAGCGGAGACGCAAATACTAGGGCAAACCATGATGCGGCGCAACAAACAATGCGCCAGACTTTTTTGTAGGAAAAAAACGGGAAAACGGTCGTTGGGTGCTGACTTTACGCGTCGAGGTTGAAATGGCTTGGACCGCGTTGGGCCAAGTTGGGCACAATGCGCTGGGTGAAAGATTCTTAGCCGCTATAATTTGCGCCAATCCTTTGTCGATATTCATCCCTCAGCCGCAATCCATGTCAGCCTACGCTCTGCATTATCAGCTCTGCACGATCACTTCCCACTATTCATCGCTGGTTCACTTGAGTTCAAGCGAATTTCGAACGAGCTGCGTCCTATGAAAAAGATCGAGCCGAGCGGCGGTGCGGAAAGCAAGGTTGCGCAAAGCATTGTCCCGACTCGGATCGTGATTGAGGGCGTTACGCTGGCGGGGAAAGCCTTTCGTCCGAGCGACTGGGCGGAACGTTTGTGCGGGGTGATGTCGACGTTTGGCGGCGACGGGCAGATGCGTTACTCGCGCTATGTGCGGCCGGTGATGCTGGATGGTGTGCGTTGTGTCGTGGTGGAGCCGTCACTGATCACGATTGAACCGCGTGCGTATCGGTTTTTGTTGGATTTTGCCAAGGATAACGATTTAGTCGTTATCAATCCGAATCAAATCGCGGAATCTGCTGCCGATGATTTCTGTCCCATTCCGGGCAGCGCGCTGGATTTACTCGCGTCGAACTGAATTACTTTAAAATGAAAACCCTAGTATCTACATGCTTCTCAGCGCATTTTTGGTTCTAACGGCAATCTGCAAGCGGGCCTTGCTAAATAAAATGGCGGACTAAAAATTCATCAAAACGCCGCATTCACCCGGCCTGCCGCG
>JBBRFJ010000091.1:0-10968 GCA_038224475.1 Burkholderiales bacterium | reverse complement strand
CGGACACCGACACCAATGACGGTCTTATTATTTTCTCGCAGCTTGCTGACCAGCGGCGAAAAGTCGGAATCACCGCTGATGATCACGAACGCATCTACATGCGCTTTGGTGTAGCAAAGGTCGAGCGCATCGACCACCATGCGAATGTCAGCGGAATTTTTCCCCGACTGGCTCACATGCGGCACCTCGATCAGCTCGAATGCGGCCTCATGCATGCTCTTTTTGAAATCTTTGTAATTTTGCCAATCGCAATAGGCTTTCTTCACCACAATATCGCCTTTTACCAGTAGGCGTTCGAGCACTTTGCGAATGTCGAATTCGGCTAACTTGGCATTGCGCGAACCGAGCACCATGTTCTCAAAATCACAGAACAGCGCCATATTCTGAATCTCACCGCCTCGTTGCGATGCCATGGGTAGCTCCCCGTATCAGGAAAATTGTTTGTGCTTGAGGTTGTAGTTGAACGCGTATCGAGTAATGTCGTCCACTTTTACCGTCAGGTTTCCGGATGCAAGTGCACATGCCGCCGTGGCTTTAGGTAAGAGGCCTTGATCTCAACGGGCACCAAGTTTATCTTGCCATGCCGCACGCCTTTTTCAGCAATGATGGAATCGGCGAATCGCATCACAGCATTGGTTGATCCTTGCAAAATGATGGATTCAATGCAGTTGTCGTGATCGAGATGGGCATGCATCGTCGCCAGGGCCACATCGTGATTTGCGTGCTGTAGTTCGGTGAGGCGGCTGGCCAGACGGCGTTCGTGGTGGTTATACACATAACTCAAACTTGCCACGCAATATTTGGCTTCGCCCGCTTCAATCTTGTCCTCGCCCAACGCATCGCGCAACAGATCCCGAAAAGCCTCGGAGCGATTTTCATAGCCGCGGCTTTGCACCAATGCGTCAAATTTTTGGACTAGCTCGTCTTCAATAGATACGGTAAGTCGGCGCATGTGATCCTTTCAGTGACGATTTATGTTCTCTGAGAATAGCTGACTTTGATGAGATATTGGCCAGCAATAAAAAATTTGCATCCATACCCAAATCAAGCACGTAGTTGCGATCGTGTAGTAAAGTAGGAAGAATTTTAAAAATGTCATACCGCGTCTTAGAACTTTAATAAATCGGCCGCAAAATGAACATGACTAAGAATGAGTTTCGCGGTTCTCGCCTGCGATTTTCCCACGAGGCTGAACTCAGTTTGCCTACCTGCACAATTTGTAGATCGGGTCCAAGTTTCTAATTGGCCGGCAACCCAAACCCACGTCCAGCCCATCAAGGAGTTAAGTCAGTATGAATCGAGCAGCCATAACAATAGCTTTTGCCAGCACGGCATTGGTATCCGTCGCAATGATGTCCTCGGAGGCTTGGGCTGAAACTGAGACGCCTGCGCAAAAGCTGGAACCGGTTGAGGTACAAAGCTCACGCAATAGCCAATTGGGTATTGCTGATTCGGCCAACGCGGGCGTCATTACACAGAAGCAGTTGGAAGCGCGCACCGTCTATCGTCCCGGTGAATTGCTGGAGGCGACACCCGGCCTTATCGTCAGCCAGCACAGCGGCGAGGGCAAGGCTAATCAGTTTTATCTGCGCGGCTTCAATCTCGATCATGGCACCGATCTGCGTACCACCGTCGACGGCATGCTGGTCAATCAGCGTAGCCATGCGCATGGACAAGGGTGGAGCGACCTTAATTTTCTGATCCCAGAATTGGCGAGCCGGCTCGAATATCGCAAGGGCCCGTACTCCGCAGCCGAGGGCGATTTTGCGACCGCAGGAAGCGCCAGCGTCGTCTACGCTGACCGCCTAGCGCAAGGTATCGCCAGCGTTAGCGCCGGTCAGAACGGGCTTGGCCGCCTGTTACTGGCCGCATCACCAGCTGTTGGCAACGGGCATTTGCTATTTGCGATTGAGGCATTCCATAACAACGGCCCGTTCGTAAACCCGGACAACTATCGAAAATACAATGGCGTGTTGGGCTATAGCGAGGGCGGCGACGCCAATGGCTTCAATATCACCGCCATGGCCTACACCGCCAAGTGGAATGCGACCGATCAGATCCCGAGGCGTGCGGTTGCGTCCGGAGCCCTCGATCGCTTCGACACCATCGACAAGACCGATGGCGGCAATGCTGATCGCTACAGCCTGTCGGCCGCTTGGCAGCGCAGTAGCGAGACCAGCGCCACTAAAGTCAACGCCTATGTGTTGCAAAACAAGCTGAATCTGTTTTCCAACTTTACTTATTTCCTCGACGATCCGGTCAACGGCGATCAATTCAGCCAGCCCGATAAACGGGTCAGCAGCGCGCTGAATATCAGTCATCAGTGGCTGCAGCCGGGGCTTGGACAAAAAACCGACATTACCATCGGTGCGCAATTGCAGAACGATAATATCTACAATGGTTTGTATAACACGGTGGCGCGGCAGCGCCTGTCGACAACGCGCGAAGATCACATACTCGAATCCAGTGCCGGCGTATATGCCGAAGTTGGCACGCGGTGGACGGATTGGTTTCGCAGCGAGGCCGGTATTCGCGCCGACCGCTATCGCTTCAAAGTGCAGAGCGACAATTCAGCCAATTCCGGTACCGCCAATGACAGCATCGCGAGCCCAAAATTGAGCCTTATTTTCGGGCCTTGGAAAAAAACCGAAGCCTATTTCAACGTGGGACGTGGCTTTCACAGCAACGATGCGCGCGGCACCACCATTAGCGTTGATCCGAAAAGCGGTGATGCTGTGGACAAGGTACCGGCACTGGTGCGCTCCAACGGCATCGAACTAGGTTTGCGCACGGAATTCATTCGCGGTCTGCAAAGCTCGATGTCGATATATCGCATCGATTTCGATTCCGAACTCGTTTTTGTTGGCGACGCTGGTACCACCGAGGCCGGGCGACCAAGCCGTCGCTACGGTTTCGAATTTTCCAATTACTGGAAGCCGAGCCACTGGCTGACGGTCGATGCCGAGATCGCCTTTGCGCGTGCGCGCTTTCGCGATGTTGATGTGAACGTGCCCGGCAGGCGCATTCCCGGGGCGGTTGAAGGTGTGGCTTCGCTGGCCTTGGCGGTCGACAATATCGGTCCGTGGTTCGGCGCCGTTCAGTTGCGTTATTTCGGCCCGCGCCCACTGATTGAAGACAACAGCGCGCGATCAAACAGCACCACTACGCTAAACGGCCGTATTGGCTATCGCGTCAATCCAAAAATACGTGTCGAACTTGAGGGCTACAACTTGATCAATCGTAAGGACGCTGCCATTGATTACTATTACGAGTCACGCTTATCGAACGAACCTGCGCCGGTGACCGAAGCTCACTTTCACCCGATTGAATCGCGTTCGTTTCGCGTTAATTTCACGGTGAATTTTTAGCCGTCATCGGGCATCGGACACGCGATAGCGCAGGGCGCTCAATCTGGTACGAGTCTGCAGCGGTGGCGGAGCGTGCCGTGGAAATCGTTCGACTGTGGATTGTCGATGAGATTATCAGCGGCCTGATCTCGGATTGATGCCTACGAAATTTGGAGTAGATCTGATTATGCAATCGGGAATGCCACCACATGGTCAATCTCGAGCCTGATGCCAATTTTCTGGCCGATCTCATGGTTGTGATGTGATGGCACCAACGACAACACTTTTGCGCCACTGGTCAGTTTCAAGGTGTAGAGAATCTCGGCGCCACGAAATGCTTTGTGCACCACCTCAGCCTGGGATGGGCTGTCGTCATCATGCAGAATGTCGTCGGGCCGTACCAATACATCTGTGAACGCTTCCGCGTTCAGCGCGCCCAGGGGCATATTGGTGGGGCGCATAAGACCAAGCTCGGTTTCAATCTGGCCGTCCGCACGGGATCGTCCACGCAGCAAAACACCCTGGCCTACGAAGTCCGCTACAAAACGGCTGGCTGGTCGATGGTAGAGATTGTAAGCATGGTCCCACTGCTCGATTTTGCCGTGGTTCATCACCCCGATTTTATCGGCGATTGAAAAAGCTTCGAACTGGTCATGCGTGACCAGTAGCGCCGGCATCGAGAGCTGCTTCAACAATGCCCGCACTTCAAGCCCGAGCTTTTCGCGCAGTGCCACATCTAGATTTGAAAACGGCTCGTCCAACAACAATAGTTTTGGGCGCGGCGCCAGCGCTCTTGCCAACGCCACGCGCTGACGTTGCCCGCCAGAAATTTCGTGCGGAAATTTTTTCTGTTCGTTCGATAAGCCCGTCAATTCGATCATCTCGCCGACCCGTAGTTTTCGTTGTGCGGACGAAAGCGTGCGTAAGCCGAATTCAATATTTTTTTCAACCGACAAATGCGGAAACAGCGCGTAGTCCTGAAATACGACGCCAACGCCGCGCTCTTCCGGTGTTAACGCAATATGTGCATTCGCCAAAATATTGTGCTGCAAGCGAATCTCGCCTGCGCGCGGCCTTTCAAAGCCCGCAATCAATCTCAGTAGCGTCGTCTTGCCGCAACCGCTTGGGCCCAGTAGACAGCCAATTTCGCCGTCACTGACGGTAAATGAGAGGTGCTCGCAAACAGCGGTGCCGTCGGCGTAGGAAAACGCGACGTCGTGAACTTCTAAAAAGTCAGCCATTTGGAATTATAGATGAGTCACGGTAATAATATTTACTTGACTAATGCGAATCATTCGCATTACAGTGTTTAATATTCACACTGTTCTAGGAAACCCAGTATGTCTTTTTTTAAACTGATCCGAAATTTTAATATCGCCCTTAATTTCACTGGCAACCTCGCGGCAACTTTGGTTTTGGGTTCGGTATATCCGTTGGCCGCCAGCGCGGAACAAAAGGTATTGAATCTCTATTCATCGCGCCATTATCAGACCGACGAAGCGCTTTACTTAAATTTTGAAAAAGCGACCGGGATCAAAATTAATCGCATTGAAGGCCTCGAAGATCCGCTGCTTGAAAGGATGAAAAGCGAGGGTGACAAGAGCCCAGCCGACGTGCTGATTACGGTCGACATGGGGCGTTTGTTGAAAGCACAAGAGATGGGGTTATTTCAGTCAGTTAAATCTGCCGTGCTGGATGAAAAAATTCCACGCGAACTACGCTCGGTAGACGGCACGTGGTACGGCTTTTCGGTTCGCGCCCGGCCGATTTATTACGCTAAAAGCAAAATTGATCCCAAGCAAATTGCGAACTATGAAGACTTGGCTGATCCTAAATTCAAAGGGAAGATTTGCACCCGTTCGGGTTCGCATCCTTACATGGTTTCTATGCTGAGCTCGATTATTGCGGCGAATGGCCTGGAAAAAGCCGAAGCTTGGGCGCGTGGCGTGGTTGCCAACATGGCACGCTCCCCAAAAGGCGGCGACACCGACCAGATCAAGGGCGTGGCGTCCGGTGAATGTGAAATTGCAGTCGGTAACACCTATTATTTCGCCCGCATCATGAAATCCGATAAACCCGAGGATCGGGCCATTGTTGAAAAAGTCGGCGTGGTGTTTCCCAATCAAGCGAATCGTGGCGCACACATCAATATCTCCGGGGCCGGCGTCTCGAAATATGCGCCGAATAAAGCGGCCGCCATCAAGTTTCTGGAGTATCTGGCAAGCCCCGAAGCGCAGAATTATTTTGCCAACGGCAACAACGAATATCCGGTTGTAGGAAAAATCAGTGGCAATGCCCAGCTCGCTGCATTAGGGGAATTCAAGCGTGATCCTTTACCGATGGACATGGTCGGCAAAAATTACGCGGCTGCTTCACAAATGTATGACCGTGTCGGTTGGAAATAGGGGGGTCAAGCCAGGCTGCAGAGCAATGTTATCGGCAATATTCCGGTTTCACGGCTAAAAAAATATCGCGCAACTCGATATACTTTCCGTACCAAACGCAGTCGGTTCTCATGCGTTTCGGAGTGGAAGCAAAAGGCCACCACTATCAAAGAATAGCGGGAAAAAAGCTGACAGGGAGCGCAGTTAATGCTGTGGCAAGTTAGTTGGTCTTATGAACTCGCGCGTCCGGGGGCGGTAGCTTCAAAACATCATCCCAGCACCCAAACTAGCACCATCACTACCGCCACTTGGCAGAGGTATGGTTCGGAGCTAGGTTCATGAACAACGTCTACGCGCTCGATATTCCTGCCCCGAACTTCGACGGCGACGCATGGAATGATCTACTCAACTTCATCGAAAAAAAGCGCTTCATCCCGATCATCGGTCCGGAATTGCTGAGGGTCGAAACCGAATCAGACCCCAGACTTTTCAACGATTGGTTGGCCGACAAGCTGGCAGCCAAGATAGGCGTTGACACCACACTGCTTCCGTCAGCCTACAATTTAAAAGATGATGTTTGCTGGTTTTTGTCATCGGGGCGTTGTCGCGAAGACACCTACACTTGCATCCGCAGCATCCTGCGCGAGATCACTTTGCCGCCGCCGAGAGCTTTGCTGGAATAATAGCGACATTGTAGATATGCAACATAAAACCCGTCAGGCGTGGCGAGATGGCGACCTTGCTCGGGAACTGACGAAGGCAGACAGCTTTTCAAACAGAACAGCTAATTTTTGCTTCCACAAGAACTAAATGAAGTTGAGTTGTGTTGAATTGAGTCGAGTTGTCTTGCCTTGTCTTATCTTGCGTAAAGGTTAACTAAATGCTGGCACCTTCGCGTCAATTTTCTAGTCAGAAAGCACAAATGATGAATTGCCTAACGTGGTTTGTCCGATGTGTAGCACTCGAATTTTCCATTGTCACTGCTGTTCTCATGGCTGCATCAAACTGTGAAGCCGAGATTGCGCCACCGCAAAAAATACTCCATGCTGTTCAGCAGACTGTTTCTCCCGGCCCTATCGATCCTGCGCAGGTGAATTCCATTTTTGGCGCAAATATTATTGATAATATTTTCGAGCCGATGCTGCAATACGATTATCTGGCGCGGCCATTGAAGCTGATACCGCTGACGCTGCGTGAAATGCCCGAAGTGCAGGAAGAGGGCCTTGTTTATATTTGTAGACTCAAAGCCGGTATTTATTTTACAGACGACCCCGCGTTCAAAGGCAAGCGCCGCGAACTCATTGCAGCCGACTATGCTTACAGTTTTCGGCGGCTTTTTGATCCGGCATTTGTGTCGAGCCAGTTCTTTATGGTCGACGGTAAAATCGCCGGCGCGGATGCGTTGCGTAAAGCGGTTGTGAAGTCTGGCCGGTTTGATTACAACAAGCCCATCAAGGGCCTGCAAGTCATTGATCGCTACTCGTTGCGGATCGAATTAACAGCCCCCGATCTTAATTTTTTGCATGTGCTGGCACAGCAAAACCTGGCCGCGGTTGCACGTGAAGTGATAGAGGCTTATGGTGCTGAAGTAGCTTTTCATCCGGTGGGAACAGGGCCATTTATATTGCGTGAATGGCGTCAGGGTTCACTAATGGTGTTTGAGCGTAATCGGGCATACCGCAACGAACTTTTTAGTGGTGTGCCGGGTGAGGATGCCGCGTCGCGTACCGTCGCTGCACAGCTACAAGGCCGCACTTTGCCGATGCTGGATCGCGTTGAACTTGCGTTTACCGTCGAGAGTCAGCCAATGTGGCTCACCTTTGCGCGCGGTGATCTTGACTATCTGATCAATATCCCAAATGAATTCAGACCGAGTGCGATTCCTAACGGTAAGCTTGCACCCAGTCTCATTCGGCAGGGCGTGCAGGTTCAGCAATATGCGTATCCTGCGCTCTGGTATACGGCATTTAATATGCGTGATCCCGTAATCGGTGGCTACACACCAGAGCGGATCGCGTTGCGGCGTGCGATCGCGCTCGCGTTCGATGGCAAGGCGGCAATTGACATCGCAATGTATGGCGGAGCAGTTGCGGCGCATGGTGTGGTGCCGCCCGGTGTCGCGGGCAACGATCCTGCTTTTCACACCGATGTGTTCACGCAAGACATAGGGCGCGCACGCGCCTTGCTTGATACGTTTGGTTATGTTGATCGTGATGGCGACGGTTGGCGCGAAGACCCGCAAGGCAAGCCGCTGAGCATAGAGTTGCTCACCAGTCCCGAGCCGCGCTTTGTCGTTTGGGATGAGATATATTCAAAAACGTTTGCCCACCTTGGCATTCGTCTCAATATCAAAAAAGTCCACCAGACCGAGGCTTATCGCATGCGCCAAGCCGCGCAATACCAGATTGCGCAGGATGCTTGGAACATGGATTTTCCCGACGGCGAGGATTTCTACATTATTCACAGCGGGCCGGCGGCAGGCTCGGCGAATACATCCCAGTTTGCATTGCCCGCATTCGATGCCCTTTTTGCAAAAAGCCAGCGTCTTAAAGACTCGCCCGAACGCAATGCGCTCTACCGACAGATGGATAAACTTAGCTTTGCGTACATGCCAACGATTAATCATATTTTTTTATTGCGCGCGGCGGTCGCACAGCCTTGGTTGATTGGCTACATGCCGCACGCAGTGCATCTGGCACCATGGAAGTATCTGGATATTGATGTGCCTGAGAAAGCGCGGCGAACGCAAAATCTGGCCGAGCAGACGAGGCCAGGTCAATAGTTTGTGGTCTCAATCGGGCATATCAATCTTTAAATCGCGCGGGTGGCCTAGCGATGGTGCCTAGCAAAATTGTTGCGCCACGATGGTGATATAAATTCTAAAATCAGCGGCTTGGCGATACGTTGTTAAGCACTTTCAACTGAGGCGTTTGTTTCGCGGCAGGCGTGTATTTCGGGGACGGCGGCTGCTCATTTTTCGCACCCCGTTCAATTTCATGAATGTTCAAGTTAGCTAAGTTATGGGGGAATACAAAGATGGACATGATCCGAACGCTTGCTGTGGGAATCGCGACATTCGCGATTCTTGCCACTGAGTCTCGAGCAGATGCGCTAAACGCGGCCAAGATAGCAGATGCGCGCCAAATGTATGACGGCGTTATGCTTCCGGACGTCGCGGTGAATACGTTTGCCCATACCGAGAAGCTTTTCCCGGTTCGCGTTGTGCGCCGTGGCCCCGTGGTGCGGCCCTTGCCGAAGAGTGCCAAGCCGCTGCCCGCCATCAAATTCAATTCCGGCAATAAGACATATGACCTGTACGATTACCTGGCGTTAAACAGGGTGGCGGGTTTGTTGGTGATTAAGAATGGTGAGGTCATTGCCGAAAATTACGAACTCGGCATCGATAGCTCGACGCATTGGGTAAGCTTTTCGATTGCCAAGTCGTTCGCATCGACATTAGTTGGAGCCGCGATCCAAGATGGATTTATTAACGACTTGGACGACACGGCAGCCCGATATCTTCCCGAGTTGAGCGACAGCGCGTATGCGGGCGTGAGCGTTCGAAATTTGTTGCAAATGGCGTCGGCTGTGCGCTGGGACGAAACGTACACCGATCCCAAATCAGACCGCCGCAAATTGCTTGATCGGCAGTTGACCAACACACCGGGCAACACGCTTGGGTATATGCGCACACTGACCAAGGCAGGGCCACCCGGCACCATTTGGAACTACAACACCGGCGAAACGATTTTAGTCGGTGCGCTTCTTGAAGCTGCAACCAAGAAACCGCTTGCGGACTATTTGTCCGAAAAGATCTGGGCCCCGTGGGGCATGGAGAGTGATGCGAGTTGGTGGCTGGAGTCACCGAACGGGCTAGGTGTTGCTGGCAGTGGCCTTTTGGCGACTATGCGCGATTTTGGACGCTTCGGTTTATTCGTTCTCAACGACGGCGTAATAAATGGCAAGCGCGTCGTTCCCGAGGGATGGTTTGCTGAAGCAACAGGGCCCAAAATAATTGGGGGCAAGGCGGTGGACTACGGCTATTTTTGGTGGCCCATCCCTAAGGGGGATCCTATTCACAAAGGTGCATATCAAGGGCGAGGGATTTTTGGGCAGTATATTTATATCAATCCGCGCGAGCAGCTGGTGATGGTCGTGTTGAGCGCGAGTCCTAAGCCAACGGGTGCACGGGTAATAGCTGACAACGATTTCTTTGGGGCTGTTGCCAAGTCACTCCAATAGATTTGCCGATACCGAACAATCTACACATTGTTGGTCGAAAAATATTTTCAGATCGCTGCATATTTTCCTTCAGTTCGCAGTCTAGTTGTCGATCATAGTGAGCTCCCTGTATTGCCGTCCAACACGAGAATGAATCAATGTCTGACCTGATCCGCATCATCTATATTAGCCGCTCAACGTTTATGCCAACGCGGTCGTATAACGCCATTGAACCGAATGTCGCGCGCATATTGGCAAAATCAAGAATAAATAACCGGCGTAACGGACTGGTCGGCGTGCTCTATTTTGGTGACGGTTGTTTTTTTCAGTGCCTTGAGGGAGAGCAGTCGGCAGTCGATGCCTTGTACGCTCGCCTGCAGTCAGATGATCGGCATAAGGACATCAAGCTGCTGTCGCGTGAGGCGGTTAGTGCGCTCAGCTATTCAGACTGGGCGATGAAGTTTGTTCCGCTGGAAAAGGAGATGACGCAGCTGCTGAGGGACGGGGGCTTCAATAGCTTTGACCCTTACCGCTTTGACAAGGCGATGGTGCAGAAGGTGATGAATCTGTTGCGCACCTCCAACGACCCGACGACGGCGGCTGAACTGGAGACCTTGATTCGGCAATCAGAGGCAGCACCAATTGCCGAAAAGGCGTCTGGTGCCCGTTGGCCGGTTGCAGCTGCACTGGTTGTGGCCGCCATCGCTGCCGGGATATTCTTGCTGCGTTGATCGCCAACGCGCTGCGCCCGTTTACAGCGTAAACGGGTCAGTTCGGAGGCTTAAGCGGAGCACGCTTTTTCAGCGCGATTGACGCGAAAACCCCACGATGTCTTTTGCGAGGCCGACATCATTTTCGCCGCGCCGGTCTCTCCGTTGTTCACCCTGTCACAAACGGCTCAGGCGGTTGTTAACAACCGCTGCATGGCCGCGACCAATTCCTCGGCAGAGTTGGGCTTGAAAATAATCTCGGTTATTCCAACCGTCGCGGCCTCGGCGCGCATCGCATCCGTGATG
>JBBRFJ010000090.1:0-10983 GCA_038224475.1 Burkholderiales bacterium | reverse complement strand
TTGCAATACTGGGTTTTTTGTTTCCGCAGCAGAAATGTCGGTCAACACGGACGACGGAATAGAAGTCAATGCCGTTGAAAAGGCGTTGAGCCATCTGACCTCAAAAAGGTCGGGCGGATCTTCGGATTTATCATCGGGTCTTTTTCTTTCGCAGGATGATTCGTTCATTGCGCGCGATGTAATGATCGACATGGACGGGACGCAGCATGTGCGCTTTGATCGCAAGCTGCGCGGCCTCCGCGTCATCGGCGGGGACGTGGTGGTGCATTCAAGCGCAACCGGTCAGTTGCTCGATATGAGCCATGGTGCCGATTCTTCAAAACGTGTTTCGTCTACTGCAAAACGATTCGCGCTTGATATGAACGTCGCCGATGGCGCTGAAGCAACCGCACTGGCTCAAGCCAAAGCGATGTTTCAAGGTGTCAGCCGTTCGACGCCGGTAGCCGAGAAAGTTTTCTACGCGCGCGAAGTCGAGCCAACATTGGCTTTTGATGTGTTGATCAAGGGCATGAGCATAGATGGCACGCCTAGCGAAATGCATTACATCATCGATGCGCAGAAAAATATTCTGCTCGATAGCTTTGATGATGTTCGCACCTTGCTTTCTCGCGATGTTTCGGTGAACAGTAAAATGTTGAATGATGCTGCTACTGACGGCACGATTGACAACGCAGCATCGTCGTTTCTCGAAAAAAGCGCCGCAGCGCTTGCCAAGGCCGCTGCCGCTGGCACCGGCCAAAGCCTGTTATCTGGCACGGTCGCATTGACCACCAATAGCATCAGCGGCGGTTATGAGTTGCGCGATCCAAGCCGTGGCAGTCATTACGCCACCAACCTGAGCGGTGCAACCTCAGGCAACGGTACGATCTTCACCGATGCCGATAATCTATGGGGTAATTTCGCCACGTCCAGCAACCGTACCGCAGCCGTCGACGCGGTTTACGGCCAAAACCTCACCTGGGATTTCTACCGCAATGTATTGGGTCGCAACGGCATTGCCAACAACGGCAGCGGCGCGTTTTCGCGCATCCATTACGGCAGTAATTACGTCAATGCGTTTTGGAGCGATGGTTGTTTTTGTATGACCTACGGCGATGGCAATGGCTCGACCTATCTGCCATTGGTCGCCATCGATGTGGCGGGCCATGAAATGACGCACGGCGTGACAGCACGCACCGCCAATCTGACTTACTCAGGCGAGTCGGGCGGCTTGAATGAGGCCATTTCGGATATGGTGGGCACGTCTGTTGAGTTTTACGCGAACAACGCGAACAGCCGCCCGGATTACCTGATCGGTGAACGCATTTTTGCATCCAATAAAGGTGTCGCGACGCCCACCAAGGCATTGCGCTACATGTTTAAACCGAGCCTCGATGGCGCATCGCGTGATTGCTATACCAGCACCATTGGCTCTCTCGATGTTCATTACTCATCGGGCGTTGCAAACCATTTCTTCTATCTGGTTTCGCAAGGCGCCGTTAGCCCTCCCGGCTTCAACTTGAGCGCGTCGCAGTTGGTTTGTAACGGCAACACCGCGTTGACAGGCATCGGGCGTACGGCAGCAATCAAAATCGTCTATCGCGCTTTGACGACCTACATGACCTCCTCAACCAATTACAAAGGTGCCCGCACGGCAACGCTCAAAGCGGCCACTGATTTGTATGGCAGCACATCGACGCAATACAGCGCCGTGGCAGCCGCTTGGTCAGCGGTGAATGTGAATTAACAGTAAACGTAACCGTAGTTGAAATAAAAAAGCCCGGCTGCGATTGCAGTCGGGTTTTTTATTTCTCGTAATGTCGTTGCGTCCATGGGTTAACCATAAGGATCGTTTGAAACGGGCAGATTGTTGGCGCCGCGATGCCGTCGCCAACCCGAAGGTTTAAAAAATTGATCGAAGCGGACAGGATCACGTCACGAGTTATGATTCTGCGATGCAAAATTTCTTAAAGCCGTTTTTTGCGACTGAGGGTCGGGACAACAATTTCGACATCTTGCGCGTGCTAGTCGCGGGGCTGGTTATTTGGGGCCACGGCTGGGAACTCACCAAGACGCCCGGCGAGCCGGTAATTTTGCTCAGCAACGCCTCGCTGGCGGGCGCACCGCTCGGTGTGTGGATATTCTTTTTTATCAGCGGCTACTTGGTCAGCGAAAGTTTTCAAGCGCGTAGCCTGTTAGCGTTTATCGAGGCGCGCTTTTTACGCATTTATCCCGCGTTTTTGGTGGCTCTGCTATTCGGCGTCTTCATCGGCGCATGCGTCACGACGTTGCCTTTGAGCGATTATGTGAGCAACGAATATACCTGGCGCTATATTTACCGCAGCTTGTTGACGGATATCCAATTCAATTTGCCCGGTGTGTACGCAACACTTCCCTTCGCAAACGGCATTAACGGCTCGCTGTGGACAATTCCCATTGAGATGATGATGTACGTCGGCGTCATGATCGCGGGCCTGCTCACGCTACTCAGACGCCCGACATGGGCGCTGTTGGTCATCGCGAGTTTGATGATCTGGCTGGTGCTCGATCCCAGCAAGGTGCTGATAATCCCGCGCGTCACTCAAATTTTTGCGCTCCCCGCTGTGATGTGTTTCGCACTCGGCATGATTTTCTACACCAATCGCGCGCGGATTCCATTGCATGGAATGGGTGTCGTTGCCATTATCGCGCTGATCATTTTGACGAACAATGCCCAGCCACCGGGCAACGTCTTCGTGTGTATCGCGATTGCGTACTCCACGGCCTGGCTTGCATTTCATCCGCGTGTTCGCGTGAAAATTCCAGCGCGGTTTGGCGATATTTCATACGGGCTTTATGTTTATGCGTTTCCGATTCAGCAAACGGTGATCTACAACGTTCCCAGCATCGGCCCGTGGACGCTGTTCGTGGTCGCGTTTTCGATCACGGCATTTGTCGCGTGGCTCTCGTGGCACGGCGTCGAAAAGCGGGCATTGGCCTTGAAGGGACGGTTTTTCCGGGTTGGATTGCGCAGCCGCGGTTTGACTTGAATCATTAGCGGTGAACGCTAAAGATCGGCGAACACGCTAAGGAAATAGTGTCTCCGCCTGCTATACGCAGATGAGGTATCTGTTGCGCGAATAAAAAATGAAACCCTAGGACTGGTGAGCTTCCGCAAGGCATTTGTGCCTGAAAAGCCCACCAGTGCTAGGGTTTCATCGTTTTTTCTCGTGTATAAGTTGATGTTGCTCGTAATCTTTCTGCATGATCAACCCGCCTTATTTCGCCGCGACGATCATGTTCTCATTGTTGTTGTAGCGTGAAGCAGTGACCACAATCGTGTCCAGTTTTAAGGTGTGAATACGTGGTGCGGTGACCACGATCGTGTCGAGCATTTGTACTTCTGTGGCGACTTTTGGATTTGCGTTGACGTTGTTCGCAAATAGCGTCACCAGTGCGACTGCAGCGACACCTAAAGCGAGTGCGAATGTGGTGTTGTCTTTGCTGTTGTTGGTGGTGAAATAGTTGGTGGTTTTCATGTTCGTCTCCAGTTTCGTTTAGGTTGAATTCGGTTTGGATGTTTCGGTTCGTTTGTTGATGATGTGACTTTACGAGCCCGACCCGAAACCCTCAATTGGATTGCGACGAAATGGCGAAAACAGCGCGCGAACTGACAAAAAGTGGGGGAATGGCGTGGAGAAACCCCCGCAGCCGCTCGACTTCTATTCGATGAGATAGCTGGTTGCGAGGGCAGGTGATCGAGTAATCCTAGTCGCCCTCTTGTTCATGGCGACCACGCCCGTCCGCCACGAATGCTGGCCCAAAGTCTGCAAATTTCTTCAACACGCCTGTGAGCGGACGTCTCATTGGACGAATGCGCAGCTCATCGCCGATCCGCTCAATTTCCAGATCAATATCCGTGTGTTCGTAGGCCAGTTCAGCTGGAATTTGCACGGCCTGCGAGCTACCGTCTTTGAATAGTTTGGTCGTTTGCATTTGAGCACCTTGGATGTTTCTGTCGAAGATTCGGTGCGAAACGTAAAAAGCTACCGTAGCCTGGACGAGCGCAGCGACTCCGGGTATTTCCGCACATTTGGCGATGCACCCAAAGTTATTTGGGTAGTGACGAATACCCTTACCGGTTGAGCTTGACGAGGAAATAATTGCACTTCGCCCGGGGGTCGCTACGCTCGTTCATCCTACACGCTAAATTTGCACGTGGTTGATACAACCGCCATCAACATACCAATTCGCACCGGAAACAAAACTTGCCGCGGGGCTTGAAATAAATGTGACCACATCGGCGATTTCTTCCGGCGTTGCAAGCCGGTTCATCGGGTTTCTGGCCAGTGTTTTCGCGAACGTGGCAGGGTCCTCGCGCTGCACTTTGTCCCAGAGGCCACCCGCAAACAGCGTGCTGCCTGGCGAGACAGTGTTGACGCGTACCACCGGCAATAAACGCGATGACAGTGACTTCATATAGTGCGCCATAGCCGCCTTTGCAGCGCCATACGGGGCCGAATCTGGTGCAGCCAAAGAACCTGCAATTGAGCCAATGTAGGTGATCGCGCCGAATGATGACTTTTGCAAAAACGGAATGGCCGCTTCGGTCGCGTTCACGGTCGCTTGAATATCGGTCAGCATCGACGCCTGCCAATCAACGGACAGCGCACTCACATTTGCGATAAAAATATCAAACGATCCGATTTCCTTTAACCACAGTTGGAACGCTGCTAGATCCGTCACGTCAACGGCTTTTGCATGCACTTTACCGGGCAAATTCTTCGTTGACGCCAAGGTTGCTTCAATGCGAGACGGTGTTCGAGCGCAGAACGCTACGTCGCAGCCTTCTGTTGCAAGCGAATGGACAATTGCTGTGCGTTACTAGCTAAGGCCATCGTTTCTTCTTCATAACCCACTGCTTTTTTGGCAAAGCGAACGTAATAAATTCCGTCATATCCGGTATATGCATATTGCTAGGGTCGCTATCGTGGCCTGTTACCGTGGCATTGCTTGCGCAATCAGCAACAACTTGTTTAATTGACGCAATTAATTGGATGAGATGCCAAGCTATACGTGATGCGGCGAGGGCTTGGACCTTCGGATCGCGGAAACAATCTTCAAGGGACATCGGGTGCTTAGCAAGATCATGCAAGCGAATTAATGCAGAGTTTGCTATCTCTTTTGCAATATTCGTGGCAACAATTTGTGCTTTGCTTTTCTGTCGCCTTGATACTTCATTTTGAATCACTATCCCAAGGATTTCATTCCATTTTTCCAAAGGATCTATTACTTGCGACTTGCCGGCAAGTTGATCAAAATTTGCGTACCGAGTGACGCGTGCGAATTCGCTTAGGAACTGAAGAATTTGCAATCCGGTTGAATCTTGTTCTAACCGCAAAAATGCTGCCGTCGAGTTTTCTCGCGCTAGTTGCGCAATACGTTCATAGAGCGACATGAGATCGTGACCATATTTTTTCATATCGTTCTTACAAAGCGCGTTGAAATTATTTCTGGCCATATGATCAAGCAGCACTGCTAATTTCATCAGCCTCTCAAGCGCGGTGGCTAAGTTAAAAAAAGCAGCGTAGCACTCACCTCTGTTGGCAACACCCGCATTCATGAGTGAATTGAGCCCGGCAGCGAGAGTGCCTTCGATCAAATAACACTCCTGATTGAGCAGAAAAAAAGTTTGGCTGAATGCCATGTCTTCCCCCAAAAAACTATAGGACACACCTAATTCTTGACACGATGCTTTTTTAAGCCATCGCCATCGCATGCACTGTGTCTAATCAACGTATTGAGCCCGATCACTTGACCTCGAAGAGGGAGATGGCGCCACGGCCCAAATCTCGACTGAATAGCCCTAAATTAGCTCGGCTTGTGGTGTATGTTAGTCGCATGTGATGTTTGATTATTGGCCTCTCTTTATAGAGCGAATTGTATTTTTGTTTTAGTAAGAATTTAGTTCTAACTGGAATGCGCGTTTTTCGCCAACAGGATACTTTTGTTGCTCGATGACTAGTTGAAATACCACTATTTTTCTCAGTCTATTTCCCTTTACGCAATACTCGCTCTGTGCAGTCCGCCATTTCACGAAGACCATGTGAGACTGGCTTAGAAATGTCTATTGAATTACAGAGCAAGTTTGCAGCAACAACACGGGCGCGATACTCTGCTGACGTAAGTTTGTAAAACTCAGCAGCAGACGCAATTTCCCGTTCGTCGTAGGTTGGATCGCGGCCTGTAATCCTGAACCGCGCAAGCTCTTGTTTTGTGAGGTATCGCATCTCCTCGGGCGGCGTTGCGTCCATCAATGAGGCCAATTCGGGTGCAATGTCCATGTCGTCGAGATATTTCACTACTCGCTGCTTAAGGGCATTTCTCTCGGAGCGAATTTGTTGCGCTGTCTCAAGTGCAGATACGGACGCTCTGTATGCTCTATGCACTCCAACACGGCCAAAATACTTCGGTTCTCTGCTATTCACCATAAAAGAAGAAGCGCTACTATCGTCCGGCATTACACCGCGTTCGACGCCACCGAGAAGCACGAAAATGCATGAGCTTGCACATGTTCCGGATGCGACAACCGTTGCCATACTCGCCCTAAGTAATGTTCCGATCTGCATTGCTGCATTTACGTCTCCACCGATCGATTCGATCCAGATCTCCGGGGCGATTTGTCCAGATGGCAGTCTAGGCATTTGTGAAAGTTTGATTCTTACAAGGTCATAGTCGGCGGGCTGAATGCGGCCCCGATAATGAAGATAGCCTCCTGCATTTGGAGTTGCCGGAAGATTTAGATTTGTTGGATTTTTGCGAACGAGCTGGCACCAACCATCGATTTGTACGAACGGGCTATTGCAACTAACTAGCTCAAGTGCGTTTGCGGAAACAAGAGGTCCCATCGATACGGCAAGCATAGCAATGCACGCCGCTCTGATTTGCATTCGTTTAAAGTTCATTTTTGCCTAATTAAATTTTTAATGAAATTAATATGAAAAAGTTAGTTGTTTCGTCGCACGGCAAGCGGGAGCCTCTGAGCTCGAGTGGGCGCAGTGATGCATTCAGCTCGTTTTCGTTAAGGGCGTAGCATAAATCTAATCGGTAACCCCCAACAGCAGCAATATTTCACGAGACAAAATACCGAAACCTACCCGTGCATACTGGCGTTTTGCCAATCTACCTCGCCAAATCACTCGCCTTCAACTGCGGAAACAAAATCACATCGCGAATCGATGGCGAATTGGTAAGCAGCATCACCAGCCTGTCAATGCCAATCCCTTCGCCCGCCGTGGGGGGCATGCCGTATTCCAGCGCTCGGACGTAATCGGCGTCGTAGTGCATCGCTTCTTCGTCGCCTGCGTCTTTGGCTTTGACTTGCGCCATGAAGCGCTCGGCTTGATCTTCGGCATCGTTTAATTCGGAAAAGCCGTTGGCTAATTCGCGGCCCGCGACAAAAAGTTCGAAGCGATCCGTGGTGTGGGGGGTTTTGTCGTTGCGTCGCGCGAGTGGCGAGACTTCAGCCGGATAGTCGATGATGAAAGTGGGCTGAATCAATTTCGCTTCAGCGGTTTCTTCGAACAACATTAATTGCAGCTCGCCCACACTGTGTGTCGGCTTGGTCTGCACGTGCAGTTTTTTGAGCGCTTCGCGCAACACCTCAATGTCATCCAGATTCGCATCAACAAATTCAGGGCAGTATTTCTTTACCGCCTGCGGCATGGTGATGCGATCAAACGGCTTGGCGAAATCGATCTCATATTCACCGTAGGTGAACGCGGTTTTCCCCAAAACGTTGGTGCTGATGGCGCGGAACATTTCCTCGGTAAAATTCATCAGGTGATGATAGTCACGCCACGCGATGTAAAACTCCATCATCGTGAATTCGGGATTGTGCCGCACCGAAATACCTTCATTGCGGAAGCTGCGGTTAATCTCAAACACACGCTCGAATCCGCCAACGATGAGACGTTTTAGATACAGCTCTGGCGCGATACGCAAATACATTTGCATGTCGAGCGAATTGTGGTGCGTGATGAATGGCTTGGCTGCCGCGCCGCCAGGTATCGGATGCAGCATCGGTGTTTCTACCTCCAGATATCCCGCGTCCACCATGAAGCTGCGAATGGATTGGACGATTTTTGAGCGCATTTTGAAGGTCTCGCGCACCTCGGGATTGGTGATGAGATCGACATAGCGCATGCGATAGCGCTGCTCGGTATCGGTCAGGCCGTGAAATTTTTCAGGCAGCGGGCGCAGCGATTTTGTGATCAGGCGAAGTGCGGTCACATGAATCGATAGTTCGCCGACTTTGGTTTTGAACAGCCGGCCTTCAGCGCCCAGAATATCGCCCATGTCAAAGTGTTTGAAAGCTTCGAGCGCCTCGGCACCCAGATCATTCATGGTGATGTAAAGCTGAATCTGTGCGGACGCATCCTGAATCGTGGCAAACGCGGCCTTGCCCATCACGCGCTTGAGCATCATGCGCCCCGCGACCTTCACATTCACCGGTGCAGCGGCCTCCAATTCCTCTTTCGATTTGTCGCCATATGCTGCTGCCAAATCAGCTGCATGATGTTCAGGATGAAAGTCATTGGGGAACGGATTAGTACCGTTTGATTTCGCGTGATCCCGGATCGCGGCCAACTTTTGACGGCGTTCGGCAATGACGTGACTTTCAACCGCATGGCCCTCGTTGGCATGGCTGTCGTCTTGGGGTGGAGTGGAGATCGGCGTTTGATCGGACATGGTTGTTCTCTATTTGGGGTTATTACGTTCAGAAGTTGGTATTGCTTTAAATTGAATCGGGCACGTTAATGAAAATTCCTGGATGCACTTAGGCCAGGGTAAAAACTCTTATGGCTGTAGCCATTGAGATTTCAGCAAACCATCCTGCCAAGAAAACAGCGCCCGACGATTGCCCTCAGCGCTAAGGTAAATCCATTCCAGCGAATTAATATTCACAATAACGACAGCGAAATTTTCGCGGCCTGCATCAGTTGGCTGCGGCACGCCACTGGGTGCGTCTACTGCGCTACCCGGTGCAATGTTGACGCTATACGCCACATGCGATTCGGGCCGTGAATTGTTCCATGCATCGTTGGCCGCCGCATCGTTCGTATGCAAAGTCACCTGCCCATTAACGCGCAGCTGAATTTTCTTTGAGGCGTCGTAGCCCAATATGCAAACACGTGGTTTGAGCTGCCACTGGTTGATTTTCGCCGAGCGCACGTCGGTATGAAATCGCATCGTCCGCGCCTCTCGATCGACCGCCCGTAGAATCATCGTGCGTGCCTGCGGGTTTCCAATCGAGTCCACGCTGGTCACCACCGGCGCATGAAATGCCGAGTGGCGGTCTACTGTGCCGCGCCCCCAAAGTTGCCACGCCATTTCAAGCGACGCATCAAGATCATTATAAAAAGCGGGCAGCGGCGGGCGTGTCGCCATGATTACGCTGCCTGCTTCCATGTCATCAGTCCAATTCCAGCGAGGCACATTGCAATCCCGACTACTTTCATGACCGAGAGCGTTTCACGAAAAAATAGTGCGCCAATAATCAGTGTGGACACCGCGACCACCGATGCGGTTAGAACAGCCGCAGACGAAAGCTCCGCCCCAGCGCGGTAAGCAAGCAGAAAGCCAATCTCGATCATCACAATACTGGCGGCGACGCCATAGACGGCCCAGTTCAGTTTGGTAATTTCTTCAATCACCGAACCAGTTACAGGAAATAACCAAAACAGCGGTAACGTCAGCACCGCGGCAACCAGATAAAACGTCAGCAGCGAAATCACCGGATGGGCGCCCGCCGAAATACTTTTCTGTGTGACGTGATAAAGCACTTGGCCTGCAATCGCAATCAAGAAGGCGACGAGAAGTCCTGTTTTCAGCATGGTATTCGCTCAGACACCTTGCTTCAAACTGGCTTCAATGAAGATATCCAGATCGCCATCCAGCACTTTTTGCGTGGCGCTGGTTTCAACGTTGGTGCGCAAATCTTTAATGCGTGATTGGTCGAGCACATACGAGCGGATCTGATGGCCCCAGCCGACATCGGTTTTGCCCGCTTCCAATTTATCTTGCTCTGCCTGCCGCTTGCGGATTTCAAGCTCGTATAGTTTCGCTTTCAGCATCGTCATCGCCTCGGCCTTGTTGCGATGCTGTGAGCGGTCATTTTGGCATTGCACCACGATCCCGGTCGGGGCATGGGTAATGCGGATCGCAGAATCGGTTTTGTTAATGTGCTGACCACCCGCACCGGAGGCGCGAAAGGTATCAATACGCAAATCGGCGGGATTGATGTCCACTTCGATCGAATCATCAACTTCGGGATACACAAACAAACTCGCGAACGAAGTGTGCCGACCGCCGGAAGAATCAAACGGGGATTTGCGGACCAAGCGGTGCACACCGGTCTCGGAACGCAGATAGCCGTAGGCATAGTCGCCGCTAATTTTGATCGTCGCGCTTTTGATGCCCGCCACCTCGCCATCAGATTGCTCAAGCAATTCGGTTTTGAAACCTTTGCGCTCGGCATAGCGCAAGTATTGACGCAACAGCATCGACGCCCAATCTTGTGCCTCGGTACCGCCCGCGCCCGATTGGATATCCACGAAGCAATTAAATTGATCGGCCGCGCCTGAAAACATGCGGCGAAATTCCATATCAGCAACAATCACTTCAACCGCGGCCACGTCGTCGCCGACGGCTTTCAGGGTGGAGTCGTCTGCCTCTTCTTTGGCCATATCAAAAATCTCGCGCGAGTCGCGCAAACTTTGATCAACATGAATCAGCGTATCGATGACCGCGTCTAGTGATTTCTTCTCGCGGCCCAATTCTTGAGCGCGTTTGGTGTCCGCCCAGACTGCCGGGTCTTCAACCAGGCTGGCGACTTCCTGCTGACGTTCTAATTTGCCGTCAAAGTCAAAGATACCTCCGCAACTCATGCGCGCGTGCGGACAAGTCGTTAAGGCTGTTCGAAATAAGGTTGATTTGATCGGCTTCCATGATGCATTTCTTCGT
>JBBRFJ010000089.1:0-10998 GCA_038224475.1 Burkholderiales bacterium | reverse complement strand
TTCTTGGCGACCATAGCGCGTTGGCCCCACCCCTTCCCATCCCGAACAGGACCGTGAAACGACGTAGCGCCGATGATAGTGCGGTATACCCGTGCGAAAGTAGGTCATCGCCAAGACCCATTTGTAAACATAAACGCCCCCACACTTATCATGTCGGGGCGTTTGTGCTTTAAGGTTAGAATTATCTATTTAGGCCGAGTCCATCTCCACCTCGAATCGCACGCCCGTGCCATCGGAGAGGTTAATTGCGCGGACATCCCCAGAGTGAAAATCGACAATGATTTTCACGATATAAAGACCCAGTCCCAAATGCCCATCCTGTGAAATAGAGCAATGCCGATCAGTCACTATAGAAGCGAATAGCTGTGCAATCACTGGTTCTGACAAAGGTAGTCCACTATTTTCAACGCTTAAAATTAATCGCCTACCTTTCCGTTCAACTGACACGAGAATTGCTGTACCTGGCGTGGCAAAATCTATTGCATTTTGAATGAGCTTATCAAGTAACTGTGCCATAGCATCAGGCACGCCATAGACAAGTAGCGGTGACGCTGTCAGCTTACTCGCGAACTGATGTTCAGGATAGGCTGTCTGGTAACCTGCCACACAGCCGGCAACCAGCAAATCAAGGTCAAACGTTTCACGATCTGCTCCCTGTAGAAATTGTTCAAGTTGGCTTGCTTCGGACATGCGTGAAATCAAATTTGCTAAACGCTTGATCCCTTCATCGGCTCGATTGATATAAACCATATCCTTTTCAATCTGCTTCGACGCTCGCAAGTTATCGAGCGAAGATCGAATGACTGCAACTGGCGTTCGCAATTCATGCGAAAGGCGTGCAGCCATTTGCTCGAGATAACTGTTGTAGCGCTTCAGACGGACCAAAATCTCTTCGAGCGTGATCGCAAGCGCGCCAATTTCATCTCGAGATGCGGTGCCAGAAATAAAGCCGGTAATTCTGCCCTGCGAATCAATCGCTCGGTCTGCTTCAGTTCTCAAACGACGCACTCGAAATGCCAGACGCCAGGCAAAAATCATTAACGCCACAAATCCAACAATAAAAATCAGTATCGTCATTCCAAGCAAAGCTTCGAGGCCCGCTGCTTTAATCGATCTGCTGCCGCGATCTGATTCTTCAATGACCACCGCGCCTACAATGTTATCGCCTAACCATATCGGCTGCGCAGCGGACTGAACCAAAATTGAGTTTAGTTTCGTGCGTCGACTTTGTACGCTCGCTTGTCCGTTTAACGCCCGATCAACCTGCGCCAAGACCGCGCGCAATACAGCGTCACTATCTTCAACAACAGCAGCAGACTGAGGATTGCCAAATCGATCGACGAGCGGGCGAATCGAAGCTCGATAGGCCCACTGAAACCAGGTGACAACACCTCGCTTCGTCTCCTCTTGGTTACTTTTTAAAGCAGTTAGCTCATTCAGATTGCCCTCTAAACCGCGCACCACCAAGCGAGAATCCACCACCCAAATTCTCGCTCCGTCTTTCGCCACGATAGCCAGCAAACGTTCAATCGGCTCAGATTGCTGATAGGCCTTGCCCAGTGCGGCCGCCAGCGTGGAATCACTATTACCCACAACGCTGATCAACCGACGTTGTTCGATTTCCTCTGCGTTCACAACGCTTCCGCTGCTCTGCTGTCTACCCATTAAATCGGCGCGCTCAGAAAGTGAGGCCGACAGAAACCGGGCCGCGTTAAGTAGAACGTGTTGCTGTCCATCGCGTAAAAAACCTTCCATCTCCACTACGAACCTAAAACCAATTAGTGGGATTAATAGTAGAACAAGCGACACAAAAGAAAGCTTGGCTCGAATGCTAACCAAAAACGCCGGAAGCTTCAGTTGACTAACCATTCATTTCAAACGCAAAACTTGAAAAACTATGCGCGTTAAGCCTTCCATCGGTAGCCCATGCCATAAACCGTTTCTATCTCATCAAAGATGGTGTTGACCGCCATGAATTTTTTGCGAATGCGCTTCATGTGGGAAGTTATCGTGTTGTCGTCCACTGTAAGTTCTGCCTCTCGCATGAGCTGATCTCGACTTTTTACGTGACCAGGAAACTTCACGAGTGCATGAATCATCCAAAACTCAGTCACCGTCAATACAACGGCTGCACCTTTCCACGAAATTGAAAGTCGATTGATATCCAAAGTGAGATCGGCTCGATGCAATACGTCCTCCGCGCGTGCGGGTACTCGTAAAGCTTCGACACGACGGAACAGTGCAGCTATCCTTGCTAACAAATGCGGCATGCTCACGTCTTTGGTCACATAATCGTCAGCTCCTAATCTGAGCCCCGAAACAACATCAATATCACTATCGCGCGCGGACAAAAAAATAATTGGCAACGTCGCCGACAGCGCGCGCAACTCGCGACATAGCGTAAAGCCGCCATCAGCCTCGTCTCCAAGCCCGATATCAAGCACCGCCAAATCCGGCAACCGTGTCCGCAGCACTGACATGGCATCGCTGCGTGATGCAAACGCCGCTACCTCATAACCGCTGCGTATCAGCGCGTCTGCATAATTCTGGCGAATAAGTAAATCGTCCTCCACGATCGCGATCCGCTTCTGCATTTTTATTTCATCCGAATAGTAATTAATTTTGACTATACCGCAACCAAGCTTCTCGACCGCCCAGCCGCTGCACTTGCCTTAATTTCGACACAATCCACAACATTTTCGGCACGACTCCATCCTCGAATCTGCCCGTTTTGCAGCGCTCAATAGCAATGCACCGCATATCCCAACGCCCTACAGCTAGGCTTGGTGAAACGCAAAGTCGAATTAAATCAGCAAAAAGGAGCGCTATATGTACACCACATCTTCATCTGTCGATATCTCAGCAGCAAACAATTCTGCTCGCGCATTAACTTCATCGTCCCCGCAAACAGAGGCATCCTTTGCAATCCGAGATTTTATAAAAATGCTGGCAGCATCACTGTTATCAGGGGTGGTAGTCAGTGCCTTCATCATTGGTTTGACATTGGCGCTTGCAGGCAACGCCGACGCTGGCACATCGCAGAAAAGTGCAACCATGTATCCAAAATTAAGCCGGCCGCTGCAAGACGCACCAATGCGATTGAAGCCTACTGCAGGCGGCTTATTTATCAGCGACGGTTGTGATCGAGAATCTGTCGACGTGGTGGAACGTGACTGGAAGGTGACGTTTGCTAACAACACCGCTGCAGTACGCGTCATGCAAACTTTCCTGTTGCCTGCAAATGGCCCAACCGTCGCATTTTTCGAAACGACTTTGCCACCCCACGCTAAGCTACTCGGGCTCAAGGCACATACGCCAGAAAAAATATTAAGCGGAAAAATGCTCGCGACGCATGATTTTATCGTCATGAATCGTCAGGAGCTAATCAAATTCAGTCGTCAGGATGCGCTCATAATTTGGAATGAAGGGGACACATTTTCTACAGACCAGATGATGAATCTGATCCCGAACGAAAAGGTGGTTATCGAATACACATATTCAATCAGCACACATCTTGAAAATGAATTGCATGAACTGAATCTCGCGCTTAGTGCTGATGAGGGCGAGATGTTCGTTGGATCTACGCCAAATAGGGCAAGCGGCACCGTTTGGGTTGAGTGGGTAGGTGCCAAAGCCAAACGCATGGTCAACACGCCTGGCAGCATGCCAAACGAGGTGGCGCTGGAAGAATCCGCGCAAGGTATTTCTGGCTTATCGTGGTTTACGCCTGATCTCGCCGCGCATACCGCCATGAAATTTACCTGGGAAATGAACTCATCATTGTCAAATATGAGAACCGCAAATCGCTAACTGCGCATTAGGCACGCGCGCAAAAAAGAACCTCGGAGCCGGACGCCTGCCTGCAATGGTTGCATGTTGGTAGCGAGCGGGCGTCCTCTGAGCCAATATAGTTTGGCTACTTTGGGCTATGAATAGAAAGAATCTCTTGTTTTGGCTCGCATTGAAAAGCGCTTCTAAATAGAATAATAATGCTGTATATTTATTCAGCATCATTCCTTCTTTGAAAGCGCGTACTTAAGGCGTCCATGTCACTCCCTTCGACCAACCGTTCAACTGGATTTCATCGCGACCAGTCTTTCAAAGGGCGCGGAGCTGCGCTCAACATCGAAGGTCGGTTTGAGCGATGGCAGCGTGAAGCCTTTGACGATGGCTGGCACGAACCCTCATCCGACGACGATGGCCCCTTGCCGCCAAAAACGGTCATTACGCAGGAAATTGCAAAGTCAATCATTTCGGAAAATGATTCTCCCGATATTCCTTTTCGTTATTCTGTGAATCCTTATCGCGGCTGCGAGCATGGCTGCATTTATTGCTTCGCCAGACCCAGTCATGCCTATCTCGGTTTGTCGCCGGGACTCGATTTTGAAACCCGTATTTTTGCCAAAGTAAATGCGCCTGAATTGTTTCGCACAGAACTGTCAAAGCCTCATTACCGTTGTGAGGTGATTTGCTTGGGCGTAAATACAGATACTTATCAACCTTGCGAGCGCGAATATAAGATCACCCGGCAATTGCTTCACATCGCCAATGAATTTAATCAGCCGATTGCCTTGATCACAAAATCGGCCTTAATTGAGCGTGACCTCGATATTTTATTGCCGATGGCCGAGCGCAATTTGGTTCATGTAACGATTTCGGTGACGACCCAAGACCACCATATTTCAAGATACCTTGAGCCACGTACAGCAGCTCCTGCGCGGCGCATGCAAAGCATTAAAACGCTTTCGGCAGCGGGTATACCGGTCGGGATCAACGTAGCACCTGTTATCCCATTTCTCACCGATCATGAGCTGGAAAGCTTGCTGGAGACAGGGCGTCGGATGGGTGCTACGACCGCAGGTTACGTGCTCTTGCGGATGCCGTGGGAATTGAAAGAATTGTTCGCCAATTGGCTTCAACAGCACTTTCCGCTTAAAGCTGAGCATGTCATGTCACGCGTTCAGGAAATGCGCGGCGGTCGAGATTTTGCGAGACACAATGATCCGAATTTTGGTAGCCGCATGGTGGGACAGGGCATCTTTGCGGAATTGCTGCGCCAGCGGTTTGCCAAGGCCTGTACTCGTTTTGATCTCAACAATCAGGGACGAAAAAAGATTCAGCAGCTCGATACCAGGCAATTCGCGGTTCCCGGACGACCGATACAAGGTGCTCTTTTTTAATTGCCCACACTTTGGGTACGCGAGTGCGATAATTCCGGATTGATTTTCCAGGATTATTCGCCGCCATGAACGCGTTACCGAATTCCATTCCAGATATTTCGCCCAGTTCGTCGTTGCTTGATGTGCACAATGTGCCCGACAATTCAGCCTCTTTTTCGGCACTCAGAGCCTCGTTCTTATCCGATGAAGATGAAACGCTAAAACTTCTACTTGAGATCGCAAAGCTGACCCCGAATGCGAACACAAGTGTTCAAGCCCGCGCACGATCTTTGGTCGAGTCTGTGCGCAGCCGCCAAAAGCAAAACGTGGGTATGCAGTCATTTCTTACGCAATATGACCTCTCAACGCAAGAAGGCGTATTGCTCATGTGTGTGGCCGAGGCGCTGCTGCGTATCCCTGATACCGCTACCGCGGACAAATTGATTAAGGATAAATTCTCGCAAGGCGACTGGAATAAACACCTCGGTGCATCGGATTCGTTGCTGGTGAATGCCGGTACTTGGGGCATGATGTTAACGGGCAAGCTGGTTTCGGTAAATCCTGGCAGCGTTGCAGATATCGGCGGTTGGATTTCACGGCTTGCGGCACGCGCAGGTGAACCCATTGTGCGGACCGCATTGCGTCAGGGAATGAAGCTGATGGCCGAACAGTTTGTGATGGGCCGCGATATCCAAGAGGCGCTTAAACGCTCGGTATCAGACGATCAAAACTCATATCGTCACTCGTTCGATATGCTCGGCGAGGGTGCGATGACCGCTGCCGATGCGGAGCGTTATTTTGTAGCGTACCAAGATGCTATCAAGGCAATCTCCGGCTACGCTAAGTCTGCGGGATCGGTTTTTGAAGCCCCGGGCATTTCAGTAAAATTATCTGCACTTCATCCACGCTACGAGCTCGCGCACCGTGCGCGAGTGATGACAGAAATGTTGCCTAAAGTCATGGCGCTTGCAGAAATGGCGCGCGATGGTGGTATCGGCATTACGCTTGACGCAGAAGAAACTGAGCGACTCGAAATTTCACTCGATATCTTCGCCGCCATTTATTCAGATGAGCGTTTTGCGGGTTACGAAGGGCTAGGGCTTGCGGTGCAAGCTTATCAAAAGCGTGCCAGTTATGTCGTTGACTGGCTGGCGGCACTGGCCCGTCAACATGGGCGTCGCATCATGACGCGCTTGGTCAAGGGAGCCTACTGGGACACAGAGATCAAGCGAGCGCAAATGCAGGGCTTTACCAACTACCCGGTGTTTACACGCAAAGCCAACACCGATGTTTCCTATCTTGCCTGCGCCGCCAAAATGTTGGCGCAACCAGATGCGTTTTACTGCCAGTTCGCCACGCACAATGCACACACGGTCGCCACCATTATGGAGCGGGCTACGGCTGCAAACCAGTTAGAGTTTCAGCGTCTGCATGGCATGGGTATGGAGCTATACGACGCGGTTCTGACGAAATCCAATGACCTCCGTTACTACGCGTGCCGTGTGTATGCCCCCGTCGGCAGCCATGAAGATTTGTTGCCTTATTTGGTTCGGCGGTTGCTCGAAAATGGCGCGAATTCCTCATTTGTAAATCGCATCGCAGATCCCGACGTGTCAATTGCGGACGTGATAGCAGATCCCATTGCTGCCTGTGAGAAAAATACTACCAAAGCCAACGCTAAATTGCCATTGCCGCAAAATCTTTTTCAGGCTTCACGTGTACCTCGTCAGAATTCCGTTGGTTTTAGTTTTGCGGATGTTGCTGCAACCGAAGCACTCATGGCGGAAATGGCACCCGTTCTAGCCAATAACAACTTCATCGCACGACCGCTTATCGCCGGTGTGCCAATGCGGGGCAGCCCTTCAAACGCGTTAAATCCCGCGACTCTTTCAATCATCGGCAGCGTCGAAAACGCTGACGATGCTTTGCTTGATTTGAGTTGCGATATCGCATCCAAGTGGCCTGGTTTGCCCGCCGAGGAGCGCGCCACTATTCTGGAACGTGCCGCTGATTTACTGGAACAACGGCGAAGTTTTTTCATGGCATTAATGGCCAAGGAAGCAGGCAAAACCATGCCTGATGCGCTTGGGGAGGTGCGTGAGGCTGCTGATTTTTGCCGCTACTACGCTGCGCTGTGCCGTGAACATTTTTCTACCCCCGAGACCTTGCCAGGCCCGACCGGTGAATCCAACGAATTGATGCTTTCCGGCCGCGGCGTATTCGCGGCAATTTCGCCGTGGAATTTTCCACTCGCGATATTTTTAGGCCAGATTGCAGCGGCATTTGCGGCGGGAAACGCTGTCGTTGCCAAGCCCGCAGAACAGACCCCCATCATCGCGTTCGAAGCCGTTAAATTACTTCTCGACGCAGGCATGCCCAAAGACGCAATAGCGCTGGTTCCAGGGCTGGGAGAGACTGTTGGTGCAAGATTGGTGGCTGATCCACGTATTGCCGGGGTCGTGTTCACCGGCGGCACCAATACAGCCCGGGCAATTAACCGTGCCTTGGCCAACCGACCCGGTGCCATCATTCCGTTTATTGCTGAAACCGGTGGACTAAATGCAATGATCGCGGATTCATCCGCTTTGCCAGAGCAGGTCGTAAATGATGTGATTGCGTCGGCCTTTAACAGTGCGGGCCAACGTTGTTCAGCCCTGCGGATTTTATGTGTGCAAAAAGATGTTGCACCGCGCATTATGGCGCTGCTAAAAGGCGCGATGAATGAGTTGCGGGTGGGTGATCCATCCCGACTGGATACTGATATTGGACCGGTGATTGACCGGGATGCACTGGATATGCTGATCGCGCACCGAGAGAAGATGGCGTCTGAGTTTCCGCAAATTGGTCAGACCCGATTGCCTCGCGAAATCACAACAGGGCATTTTTTCGCACCTTGCGCGTTCGAAATTCCTACATTCAATTCCATAAAATCGGAAGTATTTGGGCCGATCTTGCATGTATATTCATTTGACGGTGAAAACTTGATGGAAGTCGTCGATCAAATCAACGCCAGCGGTTATGGTTTGACGCTTGGCATTCATTCTCGGATTGAAGAAACAATCGCAGCGATCCGGATGCGGGCGAAAGTGGGAAATGTATACGTCAACCGCAACCAGATTGGTGCCGTGGTTGGTGTACAGCCTTTTGGTGGTGAGGGATTAAGCGGAACGGGACCAAAAGCGGGAGGGCCTCATTATTTGTTCAGATTTGCGTCGGAACGCACATTTACGGTCAACACTGCTGCAGCGGGTGGCAACGCGGCATTAATTGCAAGTTCTGAATAACCAGTTTTAGAAAGAATTAAAATCGATTCGAGTCGGTAATCGAGTCAGAGCAAATCAGTCGTACACCATTGACGGCAAACGCGAAGCAATTTTGGAGCTAGCGTTGATTAGTTAAGGAGCAGTCGAAGCATGATTAAGTTTTTATATTCGTGTATGTGGACAATTTCTGCGGTGCTGACGATAGCGGTCCTCTCCGGGTGTGCATCTGCCCCCGTCAACGAAACCGCTCAAGCGCCCAATGAAAATGTGACCTCTTTTTCAGCCTCTCTGGCGTCCAATGGCCTACCAAGCGGATGGCAACCTTGGATCATGTCGCGCTTGCTGAAAAAGACTGAATACAAAATTATTCATGAAGAGGGCACACCGATTTTGCAGGCGCAAGCTGAGTCATCCGCCTCAGGTTTATTACAAGAGGTGTCAATTGACCCAATTGTGAAACGCTATATTTCCTGGCGCTGGAAGGCGCCTCAACTCATCGCCAGCGCAGACAACAGCCGAGGTAGCGCGGACGACTCCCCAGTGCGTGTGGTAATCGCGTTTGATGGTGACAAAAAAAAGTTTGACTTTGAAGATCGCGCGATGGCAGATATGGTGAGGCTTTTTAGTGGTCGCGAAATGCCCTACGCGACGCTGATGTATATCTGGGAAAACAAATTACCGGTAGGGACCGTGTTAGAAAACGCGCATTCCAGCCGCGCCAGAATGATAGTTGCAGAGAGTGGCTCCGCACGACTCGGCCAGTGGCTGACCATGACGCGTAACGTGCTGGAGGACTATCGGAAGGCATTTGACGAAGAACCGGGCAAAATAATTTCAGTTGGCGTTATGACGGACACGAATTCGACCGGCTCAAAAGTTATGGCCTACTATGGAGACATTCTGTTTTCGAACAGCCTGACCAGCAGTATTAGCGCAGGCGGCTTCGGGGGCGCACTCACGCAGGGTGCAGTGAGATAGCGCAACGAGTTCGATTGCTAAACTCCCTGAGATGACGTGCTGAGGTAGCGAACGCGATAGAGACTGCCTGTGTCTTAATCATGGCGGTGCAATGTAGGCAAACCTTCTGTTGGCAACTTACCTGACGGTAAAAACTAGGCGCCCAATACTGAGATCACAGTTTCTTTGCGCCAGTCGGCGCGTGCTCACCCGACAGCAGCACCAGCATCGATTTTCCTTCGCCTTTCCAAAAATCGACCGCATCTTGAAATAGCTCTATTACCGTTTCGAGCTGGCTCTCGTGATGCTCTGCAAAGCTGTCGGTATGGTCGAAGTAGATAGCGTAACCATTTGAGTCTACCCATTCCATATCCGTCAAACAATCGTAGAAGGCATCCCAATTTTTTCCAAAATGGTCGGGAAACTTCATCGCCACGGCCGCGTGATTCAGGAACTGGTCCTTCTTTTCTATCTTCTTGCCTTCTAGATGATAAAAAGCCAACGACTTTGTTCGCGCGAGCTTCGCTAATTCAGTAACGCTTGCGTGTGCTTTAAGCCAATAGACTCCGCTGGGGCTGTCATGTGCGAAAAGAGTGGTAAGTTCGGGCGAGGACATGCGTGCAGTCTCCTACAGTTTTATTTTACGAAACGTCGAGTAGTGATCGTCGGTGTAGTAGCACTCGAATGTTTGCGTTTTTGGCGTGCCGCAAACGATACGTCTGGCACCGCGGTTTTTTGAGCCCGGTGTTTTTACGGTGTATTCACGGTAATAGCCGCGCGGCTGTTTTGGAAAAGCCTTCTCGCGGTTCGAAAAAGTCACACCATCCTTGGAATAAGGAAAGGGGCCGCCTTTTGCAATAAGTGCCAACGTCGCGCGGGCCTCTCTCGGTAAATCAGCTTCCAGTACGAGCGGAAAATCACCTGACATTGCTCCTGAGCTTGAAGCTTTTTCGCGTGCACCGGCATCTCCATGCGGCCATATTGTCAGCGCTCCAAATGACGCAAGCAGCAATATGAGCAATAAGATTTTCGAGACTTTTGACAATTTCAACAAGATAGCCTCGCGGGTAAAATGGCGTTGTGAGCGAAAAACAGCGAAAAATCAGGTGGCAGTACGAACGGCCCATCGCAGCTGACTTCGCCGTTCTTGGTCAGCGTCCTTTTCAATTCTGCGGGTCAACTTAGCCCATTAACTTTGTGCACTAGCTCTGCGTAGCATGTTTGTTCGGGCATTTAGGCTTGGTGCAGTCAGCATACAAATAAAGCGAGTGGTCGTGAATCTCAAAGCCGCGATCTTTAGCAATTTTTATTTGTCGCTTTTCAATTTCAGGATCGTAAAATTCCTCAACTTTTCCGCATTGTAAACAAACCAAGTGGTCGTGGTGGCTGCCTTCATTCAGCTCAAATACCGCTTTGCCGCTCTCGAAATGATGCCGCATGAGCAACCCTGCCTGCTCAAACTGGGTCAGCACGCGGTATACCGTGGCGAGGCCAATATCCGCATTTTCATTCAGCAATATCTTGAATACGTCTTCCGCCGTCATGTGGCGTTCACTCGAATTCTGAAAAAGCTCAAGTACTTTTAGGCGCGGCAAGGTCGCTTTGAGGCCGGTACTGCG
>JBBRFJ010000088.1:0-11169 GCA_038224475.1 Burkholderiales bacterium | reverse complement strand
GATGTATTCCGCGATCCAGACCGGGCAGGCGCTGGGCATGCAAACCATGGATCAGTGTTTGGCTGATCTGGTGCGACGCAACGTCATCACGGTGGCAGAAGCGCGCGGCAAAGCGGCCAACAAAGACTCGTTCGGCTAAATCGTGTAACGTATGTTTTTGCTCGGGACACTGCGCTACACAGATCGTTGCCCCGGGTCTTTCTGGTCGTCACCTTGGTTCTAAAACCTGCTTCAAAAATCTATCGCAAAAACTATCCTCAAGCGGCGCTGAAAATTCAGCCGCTCGTCTAAATGTTGTAAGGAAATTTCATGGAACGCGAACAAGCCCTTAAATTTGTCCACGAATTGCTGCGCGCAATGTTGGTCAAAAAAGCATCGGATCTGTTTTTAACGGCAGGTTTCCCGCCTGCGATGAAAATCGACGGCAAAATGACCCCCGTATCGCAGTCCAGCCTGTCGCCTGTGCATACCGGCGAAATTGCCCGCTCAGTAATGACCGATAAGCAAACGGCCGAGTTTGAAGCCACTAAGGAATGTAATTTCGCGATTTCGCCGACCGGTATCGGCCGTTTTCGCGTTAACGCGTTTGTACAGCAGGGTCGCATTGGCCTGGTGATGCGAACCATCACCACCAACATCCCGAAATTTGAAGAGCTGGGCTTGCCGGTGGTGCTCAAAGATGTCGCCATGACCAAGCGTGGCTTGGTGATTTTTGTTGGCGGCACCGGCTCGGGCAAATCGACGTCGCTCGCAGCGATGGTCGGCTATCGTAACGAAAATAGTTTCGGCCACATCATCACGATTGAAGATCCAGTGGAATACGTTCACGAGCATCGTAACTGCGTGATTACGCAGCGCGAGGTTGGTGTCGATACGGACAACTGGTTTGCGGCGCTTAAAAACACCTTGCGTCAGGCTCCGGATGTGATTTTGATCGGCGAGATCCGTGACCGTGAAACCATGGATTACGCAATTGCGTTTGCGGAAACCGGCCATCTTTGCATGTCAACGCTGCACGCGAACTCCACCAATCAGGCGCTGGATCGGATCATTAACTTCTTCCCGGAAGAGCGTCGCGCGCAGCTGCTGATGGACTTGTCACTGAATTTGAAGGCGTTCGTGTCGCAGCGCCTGATCCCGAAAAAAGAGGGCAAGGGCCGCGTCGCCGCGATTGAAATTATGCTGAATTCACCGTTGATTTCTGATTTAATTTTCAAAGGCGATGTGCACGAAATCAAAGAAATCATGAAGCGCTCGCGCGAGCTCGGCATGCAGACCTTCGATCACGCGTTATTTGATCTTTATGAAGCAGATTTGATTTCGTACGAGGACGCGCTGCGCAACGCCGATTCACTGAATGATTTACGACTCCGCATTAAGCTCGAAGGCAAATCATCGAAAGAAAAAGATTTGGCGTCCGGCCTCGACCACCTCGAAATCGTAAAGTAAAACACCAGAATTGGCGGGCTTCTCCAAGCATTTTTGCTTCGAAACGCTCGCCAGCGTTAGACTTTTACTTCTTTCCGATTACTGCCCGCGATGATTTTATATTCGTAAAGGCGGCATTCCAGCTTGCCATTGAACAACGGTGTTTTCTTTGATGCGGATAGACGCACGCCCTTCGGCAGCGCCGTATCGCCCGTGAAGAAATATGCCCGCCAGCCGGCAAATTTTTGCTTCAATACGTCGCCCAGTTTCGGATAAAGCTCGGCCAAATCGGTGGTTTCGCCGAGGCGTTCGCCGTAGGGCGGATTGGTGACCATCACACCGGTTTCGGTGGGTGCTGAAATTTCCAACACGTTAGCCTGCTTCAAAAAAACACAATCCAATAAATTATTCGCGCCCAGATTTTCGCGCGCATCTTTCAGCGCGTGGCCGTACATATCTGCGCCATAGATCGGCAACGCGGTGCGGGGCTTTTTGTTTTCACGCGCAGCGTCTTTGAGCGATTGCCACACTTTTTGATCAAAGTTTTTCAAATTCTGGAACGCAAATTCACGTTCAATACCGGGCGCGATACCCAGCGCAATCTGCGCCGCCTCGACTAAAAAAGTCCCGCTTCCACACATCGGGTCGAGGAATGTTTCGCCTGGTTGCCAGCCGGATAGCGCAATGATGCCCGCCGCCAGATTTTTCTTCAGCGGCGCGACGCCGGTGTGTTCGCGCGAGCCGCGTTTAAACAAGGGCTCGCCGGATAAATCCAGATAAATGGTCGCATCAGTCGGATCGAGAAACGCGTGGATTCGAACATCCGGCTCGCGCGTCGCGACCGAGGGCCTCGCGTCCATGACCTCTCGGAACTTGTCGCAGATCGCGTCCTTGATCCGCAGGGTGGTGAAGTCGAGGCTTTTCAACGGACTATGATGCGCGTTCATTTCCACTTTGATGGTGCGCGTCACATCAAAATATTGTGTCCACGGCAGCAGTAAAACGGTGTCATAAATTTCATGCTCGGACGCATAGGGAAAATGCGCCACCTGCCACAGAATCCGGCTCGCGATGCGTGAATGAAGATTGGCGCGATATGCATCCACCATCTCGCCTTCAAACGACACCCCGGATTCAAAAGGCTTTACGTTCTGCGCACCCAGCGCGGTGAGTTCAGCAGATAACGGTGCGGCTAATCCGCGCGGACAAGGAGCAAAAAAATTATGCACAAAATATCTTAAAAAGGTTTGACGATGACCAGAATCACGATGCCGATTAACGCGGGCAGCGCGGGAAACTCATTGAGCCATCGATAGAAAACATGGCCGTGCTTGTTGCGATCCAGCCGGAAATCTTTCATCAATTTGCCCAAATACATTTGATACACCACCAGCACGCCGACCAGCGCTAATTTCGCGTGCATCCAGCCTTGACCGCGGCCAATACCGTAGCCCATCCACAGCCACATGCCCAACACAATCGTGATCACCATGCTGGGCATCATGATGCCGTGGTAAAGCTTGCGCTCCATCACTTTGAAACGCTCTTTTGAGATCGTGTCTTCGGCCTGAGCATGGTAGACAAACAAGCGCGGCAGATAAAAAATCCCGGCGAACCACGCGACCATAAAAACAATGTGAAACGATTTGACGTAGAGCATTTGCTGCTTTCCAAGTTTAAGAAGGTAAATATTTCTGCAGCGCCGCACCCAGCGTGCCTTGCGCTGACATGATGACTTCGCAAAATTCGCGTACCGCGCCGTGTCCGCCTTGTGCCTCGGTGACGTAATCCATGCGCTCACGGACAAATTTTGGTGCTGTCGGAACGGCCGCGGCGAAACCGCAATTTAGCAAAATCGGCAGATCCACTACATCGTCGCCAATGCTCGCCGCCTCGCGCGGCGACAGTTTCAGGCTTTTCAGCAGCTCGGTATAAACGCGACCCTTGTCTTCGACTGCCATGAATAATTGTGTGATCCCCAAATCGCTGGAACGCCGCGCCAGTGCTTGTGATTGGCGGCCCGAGATAATGGCGACATCGACCCCCGAGGCCATCAGCATCTTCATGCCGTGGCCATCGAGCGTATTAAAAACTTTGACCATTTCGCCATCCGCACCGTAGTGTAATGCGCCGTCGGTCATCACCCCATCCACATCAAATACCGCTAATTTTATGTCGCGAAGTTTGGCGACCAGCTTGTCGTCGAACTTCATCACAATACACCGACGCGCATCAAATCCAGCACATGCAGCGCACCGACCAGCTTGCCGTTTTCGTCAATCACCAGCAACCCGCTGGAGCCAATTTTGTAGCGTTGAATCAGCTCGGCGGCCTCGGCGGCCAGCTTATCCGGCGTGATCGTTTTCGGCGTGCGCGTCATCACGTCCGCGACCGGCGTGGCCTTGATATTGTCATGGGTTTCGAGCGCGCGGCGCAGGTCGCCGTCACTGAACACCCCGACCAATAAATCGCTGGCATCGACCACCGCCGTCATGCCGAGGCCTTTACGCGACATTTCCAAAATCGCGGCAGGCAGTTTTGCATCGACGGATACCTTGGGTATGCGATCACCCTCCACCATCACTTCACTCACATGCACCAGCAAGCGTCGCCCCAACGCGCCGCCGGGATGATGCATCGCAAAATCCTCCTCGCCAAAACCGCGTGCATCCAACAGCGTGACCGCAAGTGCGTCTCCCAGCGCGAGAGTCGCGGTGGTGCTGGCGGTCGGCGCTAAATTCAACGGGCAGGCTTCTTTTTCGACGGCTGCGTTCAGATGCACATCGGACGCGGCGGCCAAGGTGGAATCCGGCTTGCCGGAAATGCCGATGACTCTGGTGCCGCGACGTTTTAGCTGCGGCAGAATTTTTAAAATCTCGTCGGACTCGCCCGAATTTGAAATCGCGATCACCACGTCATCTTTGGTAATCATGCCCAAGTCACCATGACTGGCTTCACCCGGATGCATAAAAAATGCCGGCGTCCCGGTAGAGGCGAGTGTTGACGCAATCTTGCCGGCGATGTGGCCACTCTTGCCCATGCCAGTCACGACCACGCGACCGCGGTTTTCGGCAACCTCAAACAAGAGCTTATGCGCGGCAACAAAATCGTCGCCTAATTTTGTCGCCAACCCGCGTACGGCATCGGCTTCGATTTCTAGGGTTTCGCGGGCCAACTTTAATGTGCGCGCCGTATCGGCAATTGAACGGGGATGTAATAGACTCATGGTGAGATTGTAATTGAGTGCTCAATACCAACACGCCAACACCACAAAAAAATATCGTGCCGCCACCCAACCCATTCACGATCCAGCCATGACCCACACCACACTGCTGCTCGTTGTCATTTTGCTCGCCGCGGCGGTGGTGACGGTGGTCGTGTTTCGCCGGCTCGGCATGCCGCCGATTTTGGGCTATCTCATTGTCGGCGCGGTGATCGGGCCGCATGCCCTCGGCATCATTCCGAATACCGAAGGCACGCGCTACTTGGGCGAATTTGGCGTGGTGTTTTTGATGTTCTCGATCGGCCTTGAATTTTCGCTGCCGCAGTTGGTATCGATGCGACACATCGTGCTTGGTTTTGGCAGCACCCAGATGCTGGTGACGATGCTGGTGGTGATCGGCGTGGCGCTGATGGCGGGTCAGGTGTGGCAAACCGGGGTGATTCTGGGCGGCGTGATTGCGATGTCGTCAACCGCGATTATTGCCAAGGCGCTGGCCGAACAAACCCAGCTGCATTCGCCGCACGGCAAACAGATCATGGGCGTGCTGTTGTTTCAAGATTTAGCGGTGATTCCATTACTGGTGCTGGTGCCCGCATTGGCGCTGTCGGGTGAGGCGATCGCGGTTGAGATCGGCGTTGCATTGTTAAAAGCTGCGGCGGCTTTAACGGTCATTCTGGTGGTCGGCCAGCGCATTATGCGGCCCTTGTTCGGCCTGATCGCAGCGCAGAAATCGTCAGAAATTTTTGTATTGGCGGTGCTGCTGGTCACGCTAGGCTTATCGCTGGCGACCGAGCTGGCGGGGCTGTCGCTGGCGCTGGGCGCTTTCCTCGCAGGGATGTTGATTTCGGAAACCGAATATCGCTATCAGGTCGAGGATTACATCAAGCCGTTTCGGGATGTATTGCTGGGATTGTTTTTTGTCACGATCGGCATGCTGCTGAATTTTGATGAGGTCGGTAAACGTTTACCGATTGTGTTGCTGGTGCTGGTCGCGCTGCTGACGCTTAAATTTCTGATCATCACCGGGCTGGCGCTGGTATTTAAGAATGAACGCGGTGTGGCGCTGCGCTGCGCGTTGGCGTTGGCGCCGGCGGGGGAATTTGGCTTTGTATTGTTATCGCTGGCGGGCAAAACGAACGCCATCCCGGAAGGCGCGCTGCAAGTCGTACTCGCGGCGATGCTGATGTCGATGCTGGCCGCACCTTTGCTGCTGGCCAAGAGCGAAAAAATTGTGATGCGGCTGGTGTCGAATGAATGGGAAATGCGCGCCGTGCAGCTACAGCAGCTCGCGATTCGCGCGATGGCGCAACGCGGCCACGTCATCATCTGCGGCTATGGCCGGTCGGGGCAAAGCCTCGCGCGGTTTTTAGAGCAGGAGAAAATTTCCATCATCGCGCTCGATGGCGATCCGATGCGCGTTAAGCAGGCGGCGGCAGCGGGCGATTCGGTGATGTTTGGCGATGCCGCGCGCAAGGAAGTGCTGACCGCCGCCGGGCTGGCGCGCGCGTCCGCCGTGGTGGTCAGCTTTGCCGATACCCATGCGGCGATGACGATATTGGCCCACGCCCGCGAGCTGCGGCCGGACGTGCCGGTCATCGTTCGAACGTTTGACGATACCGATGTTGAAAAACTCAAGGCCGCGGGGGCCGCCGAGATTGTCGCCGAGGTGGTTGAAGGCTCGCTGATGCTGGCCACGCAAACCATGCTGCTGATGGGCGTGCCGCTGAACAAAGTGCTGTTACGGCTGCGCACGGTGCGCGGCGAACGCTACCAGCTGATGCGTGGATTCTTTACCGGTGCGACCGATATCGACGACAGCGCATTGGATGCGCAGCAACCGCGCTTGCAGTCGGTGATGATCGACAGTGGTGCCGCGGCAGTCGGTAAGAGCTTGGAAGCAATCAATCTCGATGAGACGGGCGTGGAAGTAACCGCGCTGCGGCGACGCGGTGTTCGCGACAGCAGCCCAGCGCGGGACATGCTTCTGGAAATTGAGGATGTGTTGATTCTAGCCGGCACACCATCCGCGTTGGCGAAAGCGGAAATGCGCTTGTTGCAGGGCTAAGGGGAGAAATTGAAAGCCTAAGCGGGGCGCGTTTTTTGGAGTACTTTGTGCTGTAAATGCTTGCCAGTGCTAGGGTTTACTGTAAAGCAATAAAAAAGCCCGCCGAAGCGGGCTTTTAGATGATTTAGGGCTAACTTAAAACGCCATACACACCGTATAGGTTGTGGCATCATCTACCGCAGTGTTCGCGAGGGCTGCTACTGCTGCCGTTTGTACCGCTGTCTGATTCGGAATTACGCGTATTGAGCCGGTATCTGTTTTGCCGTCATCGAGCGTGGTGTCCAGCTGTTTCGCGTACTTGCCCAATAAGCCTGATGAGCAGAACGCGTAGGTTCCCGTCATGCCGGTGACTGGCGCTGTTGGGCTTGCACCTGTGGTGGTGTTACTAGTGATGCCAATTCGTCCGCCGTCAACGTTACTCGGCAACGAAGCCAATAAGTTCGTTGTAAAGTCCGTTGAGCCTGGCGCAAAATTAGCCAGCCGCACGGCAAGCCAAAACTGCACCGACTCGTCGCCGAGAGTCTCTGAATTCCATGGTCCATTAATTACACCATTTCCGCCTGTAGGGGCCGTAGGAGCAAGCAATGCTGCATTTACCGGCGTAGTCGCGAGGTTAGTCGTCGCATTTTTATCATCACCCGGCAAAGCCTTAAATCGGTCCTGATAGCCATAAATGTAAAGCGGCACAGTCTTAAAATCCTGCGCCAAGTTCTTCACCTTCGCGCTATTGATCAGCTCCTGGCCCTTCAAAATCCCACCCAGCAACAGGCCTATAATCACCAGCACGATTGCGATTTCAACCAGCGTGAAGCCCGATTGCTGATTTTTCATTGATTTCATCCGTGTTGCCATATCTGCCATCTCCGTTAAAACTGGGGTGAGTGTGCGCGGTGCTCTTGGTTTTAATATTTTTACGACCTGCTCAATCGTTACGCAATTTGAGCGGTAACTTTGATTAAAGTGGGCCGTCTATGTCTTTAGTTCTAAACTCACTTGAGCAAGCGCTGTGCCAACAGGATAACCCGTTGTTTTTTAGACGATAATCCCAGTTATTGAATGCGGCGTGACAGGCGCATCGCTGCTAGTGTCCAGCTTTTCGACGCCCGTGTCCGCGCCCTCAACATCGCTGGCTTTAACTGTGAAGGTCTCAACCATGATTTCATTGCCCATTAAGCTACGTCTATTCTGCGCATGTTGTTTACTAATCTTGGCCGGCGGCTGCACGACAATCCCGCAGCCCGGCATGCTGGTGCCCGATGTGCGTGACCAGCTCGGCACGCCCGCGCTGATCATCCAGACCCGCGACGGCGTGGAATGGTTTTACCCGTCCGGCCCGCTGGGCACAACAACGATTGCGGTCAGTATTGATCGCGAAGGCGTGGTGAAGCGGGTGCGCAATGTGTTGGTGGATGATCAGATTCAAACCCTGACCGCGGGCTCGACCGCCGACGATGTGCTGTTGGCGATCGGCCCGCCATTTGCGCGGGTGCGCTTCGAGAATCTGCGCGCCACCGCCTGGGACTATCGTTATCAGGATTCGTGGGGCTATCTGGTCGATCTATCGGTGATGATTGATGACGCCAACCGGGTGACGGGGCGTGTGATGAACCGCATTCAGTCGGAACGTTGACGCTTGGGGCATTAGGGCGTTTGCGCCGTGCTTGCTTCGACGCATTTGTGCCGACGGTTAGGTCGCACGTGATCGTTTGCTCAATCTTTACTCATCGCCAGCACCGAACCGTTGATGCTGATCCGGCAACGGCACATTTAAAATCGCGGCAATCGCCGCTTCGCTTTTTTGCGCCAGCACCCGACGGGTAATTCCGCTGGCGTGAATGGTGGGGGCGAAGGTGAGTTCGGCGATCATCGACTTTTGGCCGATGATTTGGCGAATGGAATCTGAAAAACCGATATCGCCGTAATAGGCCGCCGAATCATCGGGCTCACCGTCGCTCGTAAGGTAACGAACAGCCACCGGCGCGACCGTGGCGGCATTGACCACGGCAGGCTCAAACAACGAGGAATGAAACTTTAACAAGCGGTCGCCCGCGGTGGTAGTACCTTCGGGAAACAAACCGACCGTGGCGCCGGTGGCCAGCGTATCGCGCATTTCAATATTGATACGGCCGGTATCGCTACGCTTGGCCCGCCGCACAAAAATAGTGCCGGAGCGTTCACAGAGCCAGCCCGCCAGCGGCCAATCGCGAATCTCGGATTTCGCGACAAAAAGCGAAGGGTGCGCCGAATTGATGACGAAAATGTCCAGCCACGAGACGTGATTCGCCGCGATGATCAAGTTACGCGTATCCTCGGCAGGCCGCGCGCCGTGAGTGGACAAGACGATATTGAGAATCCGCAACAGCTTCGCCGACCAGCGTCGCGTGATGCGGGCGCGAGTGGCAGTCGAGACGCGCGGAAAAACGGCCGCCGCCAACGCCAGCGCCCAGCCAACGTGAAGAAACAGGCGTGTCCAGCGGATGGCGCGAATGAATTTATGGGTATTGGGAACGCGCAATTTAAGCGCTTGGCCGAGTGCGGCGGGGGCGCTGGCGTTGGTGGAAGCGGATTCAGACGGAAGCATGGGCGAGAGTCTAACGTGTTTCAGTGTTGCTTCAGCGTTATGACAACGTGGCTCGCCAACAATGTAAGGCTGACTTAGGCCCAAGCAGAAGGCGATGCGAAAGCAGCGCGGTAAAAACAAAAAGGCGCCCGAAGACGCCTTTTTGTTTGAGACTAAAGCTTCTGACTATTTACAGCCGCGATACCCGGGTGGCGCCTTGGCCGGACAAAATCTTAACGCGGTCGCCGACTCTAAAGTCTTCATCTTTACCCTGCGTGACGGCGATAATTTTGCCGCCCTCGAGCCGGACGGTCACTTCAACGCCTTGGCGGTCGTTGTTGTTTTTCTCAACCGAATTGCCGATCAAGCCGCCAACCACCGCACCGACAATCGCTCCCGCCGCATTAGCGCGACGTCCGCCACCGACCGTGGAGCCTGCAATACCGCCAATAGCAGCGCCGGCCAATGTGCCCGTGCCGGTGTCGTTGGCATCAATAATTACATCTCTGACGCTCTCTACCGTGCCCAACCGCACCGATTGCTCACCACGTGTTTGCGCTCGTGTGTAGTTACCACCGCCCACACCGGGGCTTGCGCAGCCCGCCATCATCATGCTCGCTGCGACTGCACTCAACACTAAAATTCTCTTGATCATGCTGTTCCCCCCAATAGTTTCATTCAAAAGATACCCAATCGTGCCTACCAAAGTGCCTCACTAAATGCCATCTCGTACCTTGCCGCGATATCGTCACGAGTCGGCTGATGGCCTTGCGGGCCTCGGTGTTCGATTTTCAAACTACCGATCGTATTCGCCAATCGGCCCGTCTTCTCCCATGCCCAGCCACGTTGAATACCGTATAACAGCCCCGCGCGGTAGGCGTCACCGCACCCGGTCGGGTCAACCCGCCGATTTTCCTTAACGCTCGGAATAAAAATCTGTTGACCGTCGGCGTAGATCACCGAGCCTTCGCCTCCTTTGGTCACAAAAAAAGCCTTTACGCGTTTGGCAAGGGTATCGATTGTTTCGCCGGTCAATTCTTCCAAGACCCGTGCCTCATAGTCGTTGACTGCCACGTAGTCCGCAAGTTCCACAAAATGGCGTAGCTCGTCGCCATTAAACATCGGCATGGCCTGACCCGGATCAAAGATAAACGGAATCTTCAAATCGTGGAATTGTTCAGCATGCTGCATCATGCCGTCGCGCGAATCCGGTGCCAGGATGCCCAGTTTCACACCTTCTGCATCGCCCACTTTATTGATATACGACGACGACATCGCACCCGGGTGAAAAGCGGTAATCTGGTTGGAATTGAGATCGGTGGTGATGAAAGCCTGCGGCACAAAGGCGCCGGCAATTTGCTTGATGTGAGTACGTGCTATGCCTAATGCATCAAGCCGTGCTTGATACGGGCCGAAGTCATCACCGACTGTTGCCATCAGCAATGGCTCTTCGCCGAGCAGCTTCATGTTGTAGCCGATATTGCCGGCGGTGCCACCAAACTCGCGGCGCATATCGGGCACCAAGAATGCAACATTCAAAATATGGATCTGATCCGGCAGGATGTGATCCTTGAACTGCCCGTGAAAAACCATGATGGTGTCATACGCGATGGAACCACAAACAAGAACGGACATGAATAGCCTAGCAAGAAATGGGTGGATAGGATTGAAATGAAAATGAAACTAAAATTTTGTTATCGATTCTGCGCGCAGTTGTTCTGAACTATTTCGACGAATTATACCGCCCCGTCTGATTGCCTAGTTGGGCCGCGCTTCATCTCGGTTAGGGCAAATTTCAGGGATTCCCTGATGCGCGGAGTCGATTTGCAAACCGTTTGCTGACAGCTTGGTCATTTGAATTCATTTGTAATCGATAACAAAAGACAATTGTGC
>JBBRFJ010000087.1:0-11202 GCA_038224475.1 Burkholderiales bacterium | reverse complement strand
GAGGCCAACGACACTGAAAAGCATCTGACGCGTGGGGTCTATCAAGTGATGGCGTTGGTCGCGCCGTTTCTACTTGGCGACGCGCGTGAGCATCTGAATTATTTGAAGGCGAACTACTTGGAATAGCGGTGCGATAAGGATAGTAATTGAAAGTATGAGGAGAAGAAAATGGCAAAGTGGGCGAAATTTCCGCATGACCAAAAATCCATAACGTACGCGGGTGACGCGCTCAAAAAGAATTGGGACGCGCTGCATAGGGGTGATAACGAGCCTTATCCTAAAGACGCAAATTTGATAGACGCCTGGCGCGCGTATCACGCCGGAAATTTTGCCGAAGCCGTTGAGGCAGGCGCGGTTACGGTAGTCGCTGCAAAGGCAACTGCGATCTACGCAACCTATCTTGAACCGAAAGATTCCGCCAAGGCGGGCCACTATCAAGCAGCAATGGCGATAGCCGATAAGCTTCGCACGAAGGAAGTCAAAAATACCAACGCGCATTATCAATTCGCCTATGCCGCCGGGCGCTATTCACAAACCGTTTCGATCATCAAGGCATTAAAGGAAGGTTACGGCGGCAAGATTAAATCAGCACTTGAAACCGTGCTGAAACTTGACCCCAAACATGCGGAAGCGAATACCGCGATGGGCGCATATCACGCTGAGATTATCGACAAAGTAGGCGCTATGGTTGGCAAGCTAACCTATGGCGCGAGTAAAGACGCCGCCGTGGAGCATTTTGAAAAAGCCCTCAAGCTCACACCACAATCGCCGATCGCGCATATCGAGTATGCGAATGGTTTGCTGATGCTTTTCGGTGACAAGGAAATGGAGAAAGCCACCAAGCTTTATGAAAAAGCCGCCAAAATGAAGGGCAAGGATGCGATGGAGATGTTGGATATTGAAATGGCGAAAGAAGAGCTGGAAGATGAATAGGGAATGCATTTAAATGGTGGGTCGAATAAACGACTTCATCGTTTGCACCGCATCAGCCTCTAACTAACCATCGACGGTGGGTTGTTTTACGTCCATGGAGCGATGCTAACTTAGCGCTAACATCCACGGATATCTACAGGCATTTAGCCCCCAAGAGCCTCGCCGGTGCTAGTGTTTGCCTTGCCGGCAGCCTACTTGTTCTCCGTCACCACCACCGCATGCCCGCCAAATCCTTTGCGCATCATCGCTAGTAATTTTGCGCTGTATTCATCTTCGCCCTGGCTGACAAATCGTGAATTCAACGCAGCCGCTAGAACTGGCGCGGGCACACTCAGCTCAATGGCTTCTTGCGCAGCCCAGCGACCTTCACCAGAATCGGGAACGACCGGGGCGACACCATCGAGCGCACGATCGCGCTTTAAAAAGTCAGCGGTCAAATCGAGGAGCCAGGAGCGCACCACGCTACCGTGTCGCCAGTTCTCGGCAATGGCCGCCAGATCGAGATCAAATTCACGTTTAGCACTGAGCAAAGAAAAGCCTTCCGCGTACGCCTGCATGAGCCCGTACTCGATGCCGTTATGGATCATTTTGGCGTAGTGACCCGCGCCGGATGGGCCGCAATGCAGCCACTGATTTGCGGCGGGCGCTAATCCGTTCAAGACGCGCTCGATGCGTTTGACTGCGACCGCTTCGCCGCCGAGCATGATGCAATATCCGTGGGTTTCTCCATGCACTCCACCGGCCACGCCCGCATCAATGAGCGAGATACCGCATTCGCGAAACGCCTCGGCTTCTAGCACGCTGGTTTTGTAGAGCTGATTGGCGCCGTTGACCACCAAATCACCCGGCGTGAGTTTGAAGCGCAGCTCTTCAAGAATGGAGTGGGTGTCGCGTCCGGCAGGAAACATTATCCAAACGATTCGCGGCGCAGGCATGGCATTGAGCATTGAATCAAGCGAATAGGCACCATCAAAACCGGCCACATTGACCAACGCATCCACCGATTGTGCATCGGCATCAAAGCCCACCACATGAATGTCGGCAGCGCATATTTTTTGCACCATCGCGCCGCCCATGCGGCCCAGTCCAATCATGCCGATTTGCATCAGGTTTTCCTTTTTGAGGTTTTAGGGAGAGCAAGCGGATACGACAGTGAGTGAACTGACGAATTTCGGGTAACCTTGCGGAAGTTTAAGGCTCGATAACGTGTAAAGATAGTTTACCAGCGTTGTTCTGACAAATCGGTGTTCGGCTGTGTAGGAGGTGCACGTAATCAGCTTGTGCCGAAAGAACAAATCGTTTTAGGTGACTTCGTCGTTGTCCCTATGGATTGGATCGATTTGCTCTTACGTAACTTCCGCGTGTGCTTATTTGGCCGCATAAAATTTACTTCTTATTCCTTTCTGACGATTGATTCTCATGACAACGTTTTTGAAATTGCCCCGCCGAGTGCTGACGCTGATGTTTCTTTATGTCGCGCTACTTTTGATGGGTTCGAACTCGACGATACATGTCGCGTTTGCCCAGTCTCCGACGCCGTCCACCCCGCCGCCTGCCAACAATCCTGCCGCAGGTGTGGACAAAGCGAAGCCCGAATACGATCCGACTCAACCCCTGATAGCGCCCGTGCCGGACGCTAAAGCGGAGGCTAACCAACCGCTTCAGGGTTCAACGAGAGACTCGCTCAAGGATTCACTCAAGGCATCTACCAAAGAGCCAGTGAAAGCAGGAGAAAAGAAATCCGCGAATTCGGCCCCCGTTGGCGAGGTGAAATCATTTTTATGGGAAGTAAAATCGGCGACCAATATTGTTTACCTATTCGGCACGATTCATGTGGGTAAACGTAGCTTTTATCCGCTACCCGATGCTGTAGAAAAAGCCTTGGCCAGCTCAAAAATGGTGGTGGTGGAGGCCGACATTACAAAAACCGACAGCCTGGGAGATATTACTGCGCTCATCATGTATTCGGCGCCAGATACCCTGCAGACGAAAATTCCGTCGCAGTTGTTTGATCGATTAAAAGTCCAGCTCGCGCGCTACAAAATGCCGGTCGAAAGTATCAAGCCGATGAGGCCGTTTATGGTGGGTGCGCTGCTGTCAGTCAATGAATTCACGCGCCTCGGTTATGAGATGAATTTTGGGGTAGACGGCTATTTGATCGCATCAGCGCAAAAGCAAATGAAGCCTGTATTAGAGCTCGAATCACAGCTGGGCCAGATTCAAATGCTGGCCGATATGCCACCCCTGCTGCAAGAGGCATTTTTGGAGAACGCCGTGGGCGCGCTCGAAAATGACAGTATCGGCGACCAGATCACCGGCGTCGTAAATGCGTGGCAATCAGGCGATACAAAACTGATGCAAGACGTGGTCGCAGACGGAAATAAATCAGCCAAGCGCATTCCTGAATTTGATGAGGTGTTGCTCTATAGCCGCCATCCCGCCATGCTCAAAAAAATCGAGACTTATCTGCTGGGCGCACAGCCGTATTTTGTGGCAGTCGGCTCACTTCATTTGTTGGGGCCCAAAGGCTTGGTGGAATTGTTGCGCGCCAAAGGTTACAAAGTTCGCCAGCTATGACTCCAGATTCACAAGGCACGCGCCATGGCGGCCAGATACTCGTTGATCAGCTAAAAATTCATGGCGCAGATTTGGCATTCTGCGTTCCTGGCGAGAGTTACCTGCCGGTGCTGGATGCGCTGTATGAATCGCGCGATGCGATTCGGCTCATCACATGTCGCCACGAAGGCGGGGCGGCCAACATGGCCGAGGCCTATGGCAAATTGACTGGGAATCCCGGCATATGCCTCGTTACACGCGGGCCCGGCGCTACCAACGCATCGATCGGTGTGCACACCGCGTTTCAGGACTCAACGCCGATGATTTTATTTATCGGCCAAGTTGGCAATGATTTTGTTGAGCGTGAGGCGTTCCAAGAAATCGACTATCGCCGCATGTTTGGTCAAATGGCGAAATGGGTGGCGCAGATTGATCGTGTCGAGCGCATCCCCGAATATATCGCACGTGCTTACCAAGTCGCGACCAGTGGCCGCATGGGGCCGGTAGTTTTGGCGTTGCCGGAGGACACGCTAACCGCGGTGTCCAATGTAGCCGATGCCCGTTGTTATCAACATGGTCAGATGATTGGGCCTTCGCCGGGAACACAAGCACTGACGCGGGTTTCCAGCCTGCTGTCTGCGGCAAGGAACCCATTCGTCATCGTTGGCGGCAGCGGGTGGAACACTGCAAGCTGCGCCGATTTGCGCCATTTTATTGACACGCAAGACTTGCCGATCGGCTGCGCATTTCGTTTTCAGGATTTATTTGATAACAGCCATCCAAACTACGCGGGTGATGTCGGTATTGGCATCAATCCCAAACTGGCCGTACGCATTAAAAACGCGGATGTGGTGCTGGTGATTGGGGCGCGTCTGGGTGAAATGACGACCAGCGGCTACACCGTATTTGAGGTGCCGATTCCAAAACAAAAGCTGATTCATGTGCAGGCGGGCGCGGAGGAATTGGGACGCGTCTACCAAGCTGACGTGATGATTAACTCGACGGTATCGGCGTTCGCGAAAGCGCTTGCGGGCATGCCGCGCATTACAAATTTAAGCGTGAATGCAAGCGCTGCAAATCACGATTACCAGCAGTGGCAGGCACGCAAAGAAATTCCCGGCGCGGTTCAAATGTGGGAGGTCATGCAAACCCTTGAAGCCACGCTACCGTCAGACGCGATTCTGACCAACGGCGCGGGTAACTATGCAACATGGCTGCATCGCTTTCACCGCTATGGCGGAGCCGGAAAATTTCGTACACAGTTGGCGCCGACCTCCGGCGCGATGGGTTATGGTGTGCCGGCCGCGATTGCGGCCAAGGCAGTCGATTCGACGAGAACCGTGGTCTGCTTTGCAGGCGATGGCTGTTTTTTGATGACCGGGCAAGAGTTGGCAACGGCGGTTCAATATCAACTCAATGTGATCTTTATTGTGATCAACAACGGTATGTATGGCACGATTCGCATGCATCAGGAGCGAGAATTTCCGGGCAATAACTATGGCACTGCGTTAGTCAATCCTGATTTCGCGGCCTATGCCAGATCATTCGGCGCCCACGGCGAAGTGGTGGAGAGCACACAACAATTCGCCGCTGCCTTCGAGCGCGCGCGGGATGCCGGCAAACCGGCGCTGATTGAAATCAGAATTGACGCGGAAGCGATTTCGCCCAACACAACCCTGAGCGCAATTCGTGAAACAGCGAGAGCCGGGCAGCGGAAATCGTAGTTTTTGCAACGCACTCGCTTCGTCGCCAACTCGCTGCCTTCGCTGACTTGTATTTGCGGTGAAGGGTCTATTTTTTGTAGTGCAAAGAACAAACGTTTGTAGGTCAGGTTGCGCAGCGACGTGAAATTTGTGCGCGCAGCTACTTACCGCGTCGCCTAGCGCTGTGGGTAACGCGCGAATATGAACGAAACATTTCAAAACACTAGATTAGACGGGCGTTTTGGAGCATTTATGCCTTGAAAAGCTCGTCAATATTAGGGCTTAATGTTTTTCACCTATACAACTTGAAAAATAAAATCGCCGTCCCCATCTAGACACACATTGGAAGTTTTATGCAGATTCCCATATTTTCGACCTCAAAAGGACGCACGTCATGAACGCCACCGTTGAAATTGCCCCCAAAGAAACCCTGAATTTTCAGACTGAAGTAAAGCAGCTGCTACAGCTGATGATCCACTCTTTGTATTCGAACAAAGAAATTTTTCTGCGTGAGTTGATTTCGAACGCGTCGGACGCGTGCGATAAATTGCGGTTTGAAGCGGTCACGGATGCAAGCTTGTATGGAGACGACTCAGATTTGAAAATTCGTATCAGCGCCGATGCGGCAGCGGGCACCATTACGATTTCTGACAACGGTGTTGGCATGTCACGTGATGAAGTGATTGCTAATATCGGCACAATTGCGAAATCTGGTACAAAGGAGTTTTTCTCGAAACTAACGGGCGATCAAAAGACGGATTCGCACCTGATCGGTCAGTTTGGTGTCGGTTTTTACTCGGCGTTTATTGTTGCGGACAAAGTCACGCTGACCACGCGGCGCGCGGGTGCAACTGAGGCGGTGCGTTGGGAATCAGCGGGCGATGGCGAATTCACGCTTGAAGCGCTTGAGAAAAACACCCGCGGCACCGACGTGGTTTTGCATCTGAAAGAAGATGCAAAAGAATTCCTTGAGGATTGGCAACTGAAATCGATTATCCGCAAATATTCTGATCATATTCAGATGCCGATTGTCATGAAAAAAACAGAATGGAATCAAGAAAAATCGGAGAACGTGGTTACCGATGAAGATGAAACGGTCAACCGCGCGAGCGCATTGTGGACGCGTCCGAAGAGCGATATCACCGACGAGCAATATGAAGAGTTTTACAAGCATGTGTCCCATGATTGGGAAAAGCCGCTGGGCTGGACCCATGCGCGTGTCGAAGGCAAACAGGAATACACAGAGCTTTTATATGTGCCGGGCAAGGCGCCTTTTGATTTGTGGGATCGTGAACGTAAACACGGCGTAAAACTCTACGTGCGTCGCGTTTTCATCATGGACGATGCCGAACAATTGCTGCCGCGCTATCTGCGATTTGTAAAAGGCGTGGTCGATTCCAACGACCTGCCGTTAAACGTATCACGAGAAATCTTGCAGCAATCGAAAGATGTGGATGCGATCAAAAATGGTTGTGCGAAGAAAGTACTCGGACTGCTGGATGACCTCGCTGAAAACCACAAAGAAAAATACGCGACTTTCTGGAGCGCATTTGGCCGCGTGTTCAAGGAAGGGATCGGCGAAGACCACGCCAACAAAGATCGCATCGCCTCCCTCTGCCGGTTTGCCTCGACCCACGGCAGTGACGACACGCAAAACGTTTCGCTGACTGAATATGTGTCGCGGATGAAGCACGGTCAGGAGAAAATTTATTACGTTACCGGCGATAGTTTTGGTGCGGCAAAAAACAGTCCACATCTGGAAGTCTTCAAGAAGAAAGGCATCGAAGTTCTGCTGCTAACCGAGCCCGTAGATGAATGGTGGCTGGGCCAGTTTGAAGAATTTGAAGGCAAGAAAATGGTCTCAGTCGCCAAAGGCGATTTGGACCTTGGCGTCTTGGCTGATGAAGCTGAAAAAGCCGAGCAGGCTAAAATCGCCGAGGAATTGAAGCCACTGGTCGAAAAAATTAAAGCCGCCCTTGGCGATAAAGTGAAAGAAGTGCGCGTTACGGATCGCTTGACTGATTCGCCGGCCTGCTTGGTGGTTGACGAAAACGCTGCATCGGGAAATCTTGAGCGCATGTTGCGCGCTGCGGGCCAAAACGTTAACGCTGCAAAACCGATTCTGGAAATCAATCCCAGCCATCCGCTGATTGAAAAATTAAAGGCCGGTGTGAGCGACGAAACGTTTGGCGATTGGAGTAATTTGCTTTTTGAGCAATCGCTACTAGCTGAAGGCGGTCAATTGGAAGACCCGGCAGGATTCGTGAAACGTCTGAATCATTTGATGTTGAAATAATGTTTTAAGCTTGCCCGGTGGCAGCGTGTCACCGGGCAAGCAATTCATTTCGAACGGCTAGCCAAAAGGCTGCACACCAATCCAGCGAAGATGCAGATAAAGCGCAAAGGCGGCCCACGCGCCGATACCCAGTACGACAGTGGCAACATCACGAGCAACGCCGAGTCCGACATAGACCGTGCCTAGAGCGCGGTCGCGTTGGCGTGCAGCACGAAAACTGAACACCGCCCACACCAAAAACGCGCCGAACAAAATCACATCATGCAACCGGCCGTTAGCCAGCAAATGTGCGAAGGCCCAAAGTTTTACGCCCAGCACCATTGGGTGTTTTAGTTTTGCTTTGATGTGGGTGCCGGGAATTTGTGAAGCGAATATCAAAACAAATGCGGGGAGCGTCAGAAGTGCCGCGAGATGCCTTGTCCAGCGCGGTGATTCCCATAAAATCACCGGGGCTTCCCGCGCAATGCCAAAGCCGTAAATAATCAGTATGAAGCCGACCAATGAGATGACTGCGTATAGTCCCTTCCAACCATTGGGCCCGAGTTTAGCAATGAGCTGGGTGCGTGTGCCTTCGGCAAAAATCCGCACCGAATGCATACCGAGAAATAAAAGTAGGCCGACAACTAAAACGAGTAGATTCATGAATGTTTTGAATGGATAGATTGAGAGAGTTGTCGTACGACGATTTTGCAACACCGCGCGATGCTTGGCGTGTCGTGGCAAGCAGAAGATTGTAACAAGCGCAGACACGACCGGCAACGCGGCGGCGGCGGAGTAACTTTCGCACATGGTTCAAGCTTCTCGGAACTGTTTACTGATCGCGCTATCTTCAAGTCAACCATCCACGGCACCACGCCTCAATCGGTACCGACAACTAACCGACAAAATTCACGTCGAAACCGTTCTTGCAAACTTCGTAATATCAATACCGCATTCTCTCTCGAAAGGCAGTTTCAATGGATCGCATTATCATCGTCGGCGGCAGTAGTGCCATTGGTCGTAGCATCGCGGAACGTGCCGCCAAGCGTGGTGTGCAGCCGTTTTTGATCGGGCGTAACGAAGAAAAGTTAAAAGAAATTTCCGCGGCTACCGGTGGTTTATTTGCCATTGCGGATGTGATGGATGAGACGGCACTCGCGACGGCGATGAAAACAGCGGTTGCAGATGCCACGGTCACAGGGTTGGCATATTGTGTGGGCTCGATTGACCTAAAGCCATTGCGCAGTCTGACTGGCGATGCCATGGTTACCGCATTCCGTCTCAACGCGGTCGCCCCAGCGATTGCGGTACGTGAAGCGGCAGCGGCGTTGAAAGCCGCACAAGGTGCCGTTGTTTTATTTTCCACCGTCGCGGTCGCACAGGGCTTTGCCAGTCACACCATCGTCTCCGCGGCCAAAGGCGCAGTAGAGGGACTGACGCGAGCTCTGGCAGCGGACTTGGCACCTCAGGTGCGCGTGAATTGCATTGCGCCCAGCTTGACCGATACCCCGCTGGCGGCGAAGTTAACCTCCAATACTGCGATGGCCGATGCCATCGCCGCCATGCACGCCATCCCGCGATTGGGTCGAGCCGCCGATCACGGCGCACTGGCCGATTTTTTGTTGTCGCCCGAAGCCGGCTGGATCACCGGCCAAGTCATTGCAGTAGATGGTGGGCGGTCGCGGGTGCGGACCAAGGGGTAGCAATGTTCGTGGGCCAAAGCAGTCAGCTAAGCGCGGGTAAAGACGCCGGTATCTAACCTGCAGTAAATAAACACAGTGCGGACAGGTACAAACAAAAGCACAACGCCCAATTGCGTTTGTAAATTTGGCTTGTTGAATAGAAAAACCCCGCATTGCAGGGTTTTTCTTTGCGGAAGAATGACCACGAATTACTTCGGTTCTTTCTTTATCATTACGTCTTTGACGCAGGCTTTCATGTCATCTCCTTTCTTGTCTTTGCAGACTTCAATCGCGGCATTTTTAGCTTCGCAGTAGGCTTTTTTGTCAGAGCTTTCTTCTTTGCTGCAATCGGCCATCTTTTGTCCATCTGCCGCTTGAGGAGGTGTCATTGGTGCTTGTGCAAATGCCAAGGTCGAAGATGCAGCAATAGCAATACCAGCGATGAGTGAGAGATAGTTTTTCACGAAAATACTCCTGTAGAAATGACTTCCAATTGAAGCCTGAAAGCAGTTTACCTTCAGAATTTCGCGTATTTTTCAACGTCTCCGATCCACGACGCGAAGCGTTTTTATTTCATCGACCTCCTCGCAACGAATTAGCGCGACGCCTGTCTGAGCGCCCACTCAATGTGTTCGCGCACCATCACGCCCGATGATTCCAAACGCTGATTGAGCGCGGATTGAATGAGCATTTTGTTCGCGACAGACAGCTTCACATCGGCAAGCGCATTGCCCATCGCCACCGCAATATTGCGGCTCCATGCCTGGTAGCCGATACGACGGATTGCACTGCCTTCCATGCGCTCATTGAACTGCTCCTCAGTCCAGCTGAACAATTCGATGAGCGTGACATCATCAAGCTGATCACGGATATTGAAATCAATTTCAGTGGCGAGCTTTGCGTATTTATTCCATGGACAAACCAATTGACAGTCATCACACCCATAAATCCGATTGCCCATGGCTTCTCGAAACTCTTCCGGGATCGAGCCCTTATTTTCAATCGTGAGATATGAAATACATCGCCGCGCATCAAGCTGATAAGGTGCCGTGATGGCGCGTGTCGGACATATATCGATGCACTTGCTACAAGTGCCGCAATGTTCGCTGACGGCACCATCTGTGGTGAGCGGCAAATTGGTAAAGAGCTCGCCCAAAAAAAACATGGAGCCCGCCTCGCGCGACAGCAGCAGCGTATGTTTGCCGCGCCAGCCCAGGCCTGCTTTGCGCGCGAGGGCGACTTCCATGACCGGTGCTGAATCCGAAAAAACGCGATATGAGAAATCATCCACTTCTGCGGTGATTTTATCGGCAAGCTTTTGCAATTTATGCCGCATCACTTTGTGATAATCGCGGCCCAGGGTATAGCGCGAAATAAAGCCAGCGTTTGCGTCTTCAAGCACACTCCAGCTTTCTTTCGCATCCGGCGCGACATAATTCAACCTGACCGATATTACCCGCACGGTGCCCGGCACCAGTTCATCGGGTCGGCTGCGCTTAGCGCCGTGACGCGCCATATAATCCGTGTCGCCGTGGCGTCCTTGTGCAAGCCACTGCTGCAAATATGTCTCTTCAATAGCCAGATCGGTATCGCTAATGCCGACTTCATCGAATCCGAGTTCGCGGCCCCATGCTTTAACCTGCTGAGAGAGTTCGGCAAAATCGGGTGATGAAATAGTCAAATTCATGCAGCAAGTTTAGTGGACAAATCGCGGCCTATGAAAGTGGTCAAACCCATGGCAGAAAACATACCGGATAACGCGTTGGAAAATTTGAATATAGAGTTGCCGGATGAAGCCGCCACGTTGACGTTTGGCGCGCAGATTGCACACGAATTACAGCCGGGTACGATGGTTTATTTGAGCGGAGATTTGGGCGCAGGTAAAACCACGCTGGTACGCGGGCTGCTGCATGCGCTTAAGTATCAAGGGCGTGTGAAAAGCCCGACTTACGCGCTGGTTGAACTTTATGTAGTTTCTAAGTTAAACTTGTATCACTTTGATTTTTATCGCTTCCGCGATCCAGAAGAATGGCACGAAGCAGGATTTCGCGAC
>JBBRFJ010000086.1:0-11684 GCA_038224475.1 Burkholderiales bacterium | reverse complement strand
TAAAACGATCAATGATTCGCTCGGTCATGCGGTGGGCGACAAGCTGCTCCAACAAATCGCTGAAAGTTTGAAAGGCTGCGTGCGCGAATCCGACACGCTGTGTCGTCATGGCGGTGATGAATTCATTATTTTATTGCCGATTGTTGACTCAATAGAGGGCGCGGCAGAGGTCGCGCGGACGATTCTTGCATCGATCAACAAGACCTTTGTGATCGACGGACATCAGCTTAAAACCTCATGTAGCATCGGTATCAGCCTGTGTCCGGAACATGGCATTGATGTTGATAGCCTGACCAAGAGTGCCGATATGGCGATGTATCAGGCAAAAGTAAATGGGCGCAATAATTTCGCATTTTGTTCGGAGGCATTAAACGTTCAAGCAGACGAAAGGCTAAAACTCGAAAACAGACTGCGACGTGCACTAGATAGAGGCGAATTTGTACTGAACTATCAGCCTAAAATCTGCCTGAAAACGCTGGCGATTACGGGTGTTGAAGCTCTAATTCGTTGGCAGGATCCCGCGCTAGGCATGATTTCACCCTCTGCATTTATCACCGTCGCTGAAGAGACTGGATTGATTGTTCCTATTGGCAAATGGGTGCTGCAAGAGGCGTGTAGGCAGGCAAAGGCTTGGCAGGCTGGCGGCGCCCCGGTGATCCGGGTGGCAGTGAATATTTCCGCGATTCAGCTCCGGCACAAGAATTTTTTTGCCGATGTGGTGGAGACTTTGAATGTTGCCGGCCTTGCGCCGGAATGCCTGGAACTCGAGCTGACCGAGAGCGTGCTGATGAAGAGCCATGATGCTGAGAGAGATGTGTTGTTGTTGGTTGCTCTAAAGAACCTCGGCGTACGGTTTTCAATCGATGATTTTGGCACCGGGTATTCGAGCTTGAGCTATCTAAAACGGTTTCCCATTGATACTTTAAAGATTGACCAGTCATTTGTTCGCGACATTGATACCGACCCAAGCGACGCCGCGATTGTTAGCGCTATTGTGCAAATGGGAAAGGCGCTAAACATGCGGGTGTTAGCCGAGGGCGTAGAAACCAAACAGCAATTGGAATATCTGCGTTTGAATTGCTGCGACGAAGTACAAGGCTTTTATTTCAGCCAGCCGATCGAGGCAGATAAAGTGATTTCGCTTTTCTCCGCCAAAAACAGCGTCGTTACGCCAACTCGCCGGCCACGATCGCGGAGCCATAAAAAGAAAATGCAACTGCTCCCCATTCCAGGCTGAAGATGGCGACGTTTGGATGAACCCTTATCTCAGCCGGTTTTGCTGTTTCTGAAATGCCGAAGTGCACATATCTCTAGTTTGATCTATAAATTTCGCGCGAAAAAAAGGGTGGTCTTTCGACCACCCCTCAAGGCGCACTCTCGAATATTCGCAGAGGAGAACCTTTGATGATTTGAGGACCTTTTCAAACCATCAAAGCGCCCAGGGAGGGAGGGCGTTCTGCAAATACTCCTAGGTATATGAGCAGTTCGCGTGCCACATTTTCGATTCCTTATAAAACAAAGGGTTGCGACCCTTTTGGGAACATTCTGCCAGGCGACGTCAGTTTGGTAACGTCGCGGTACAACGACATATTCGCTAAATTAGCGTAACCGGCTGATTTTAAACAATAAAAAATGTCGCCGGACGGAGACATTTTTAAACCTTAAAACTTCCCTTTTGCGTCATCTTTCTTAAGCTTACGCATGCCTCGGTTTAACTCGGCTAAATTTCAACAAATTAATCTTGCTGAGCCTTAAAATGCGCCGCTTCCAGTCCATGGCGTTGTAACAGTTTGTAAAATTCAGTGCGATTTCGTCTGGCCAGCTTGGAAGCCTGCGTGACATTTCCCATCGTCAATTTCAAAAGCCGCGTCAAATAATCATATTCAAAGCGTTTACGCGCGTCTTCAAACGAATCTACCGTCTGCATGCCGAGCTGCATCGCTTGCTCCACCACTTTCGGCGCAACGATATCAGTGCTGGCCAGCGCCACCGCCTGTTCTGCGACGTTATAAAGCTGACGTATATTGCCTGGCCACGGTGCGGCGACCATGATTTCAAGTGAATCTGGCGAAAATGCGTTGACGTTTTTATCGTATCGGATTGCCAGTTCTTTCAAGAAAAAATTGAGCAGTAACGGAATGTCTTCGCGCCGCTCGCGCAGCGGAGGCAAACGCAGCGTCACCACGTTCAGCCGATAGAATAAATCTTCGCGAAATGCGCCATCGGCTTTTGCCTGTACCAAATCGCGATGGCTTGCGGAGATGACGCGCACATCGACCGGCACCGTTTTGGTCGAACCGACGGGACGCACCTCTCGCGCCTCCAGCACCCGCAGCAGCTTGACCTGCAACGCCAGTGGCATGTCGCCAATTTCATCGAGCAGCAGCGTGCCGCCATCCGCCTCCATGAATAATCCCAGGTGATCGCTGGTCGCGCCGGTGAACGCACCTTTTTTGTGTCCAAACAATTCAGACTCAAGGAGGTTTTCCGGAATGGCGCCGCAGTTAATCGCCACGAATGGCTTGTCTGCGCGGCGGCTGGCGCGATGGATCGCTTGTGCCAATAATTCCTTTCCGGTGCCACTGTCGCCTTGAATCAGCACGCTGGCCTCGCCCTGCGCTACTCGTTGAGCGCGCAGCAGCAAATCTTCCATCAACGGGCTCTTGGTAATGATGTCGGCGCGCCATGAGGTCGCGTCGTGCTGGGCGGCGCGGGCTTTGGATGCGGTGCCGTGCAGCGCGAGCGCCCGCTCAATCTGGGCCAGCAGCTGGTGTGCGTCATAGGGTTTGGTGATATAGCCGAACACACCTTGCTGGGTCGCGGCCACGGCGTCCGGGATAGTGCCGTGCGCGGTCAGCATAATCACCGGTAGCCCCGAATGGCGGCGCTCAATTTCGTGGAACAACTCCATGCCGTCAATGCCCGCCATGCGCAAATCGGTAACGACTAAATCGGGCCGTTCGGCCGCGATCATCGACAGCGCTTGTTGCCCGCTGACCGCCGTGGTGACGGTGTAGCCACTAGCCTTAAGGCGAATCGCCAAGAGTTTTAAAAGATCGGGATCGTCATCGACAAGCAGTAAGTTTCCCTTTTGCATACGCGGTGGCGCGGTGATCTGTGTCTGCAAAATTGTGGCGGCCATGTTCATATTGATACTCCTGCTGAGGCTGTCGCGCCCTCGAAATTCAATCGTCGTTATTTGGGTGTCCCGTCTTTAACTATCGGGTCTGCTCGTCCCTTGGTTCTTGACGTGACGCTGCGTTCAATCGACTTCAACGCGGCAAGCTGGGTCTCTAATTCTTCCAGTTTAGTCCGCAAGATTCGTGCCTCTTGCTGACTCGCGGTCAATTCAGTCCTCGCTACCTGCGTGCGCGACTGCGCTTCGCGCGCCTGATCGCGTAGTCGCTTGCGTTCTTGGACGCTGCCCTGAATGAGTAAGCCTAGAACCCGGATCTCTGATTCAGCGGCCCGCGTCTCGGCTGAGCCGCCAGAAGCGTTAGACGCAGCACCGGACGCGATAGGGTCAATCAATACAGCCAATTCGGCATCGTCTGCGGCCAGGGTCGCTGCGGGCGTGTTAGCGGCTGCCGGTAACGCGAGCAATATCGCCAGCTTGATGCGATTAAGCTCGGATTTTTCAGTATTGAAATCTACGCGGGCTTTTTCCTTTTCCAGCAGCAATTCAGCCGGTGCCAGCTTTTTGGCTTGCAATAGAAAACTCGCTAAGGCGTCCGATGCCGAGGGTATCGTGGGTTGCATGATGATTGCCGACTCTGGTGGCGGGGTGCGATCAACTTTGGTGGGCTCCAACACACATCCGGTGAGACTTGTCGACAGACAGATAACCGTCGCGGTGATCAGCAAGATTAATCGCGTCGGGCACGAGCGTATGCAGACTAATGGGATGGAGGCAACAACAGGATGGCGTAAACGCATCGGAATTTTTTGCATAGGTCGAATTTTTTTAATGGTGAGACGGGAGCGAATATTCGGGGGGAGTACGTTTAAAGTTTATGGGATTTAAAAAATGACTACAAATTAGCCAATGGTTGCTTCGGCAGCATCACCCGAAAACGCGCGCCAGTAGATGCTATGGAGTTCACCGTGCCCTGATGCATCTCGACATAGTCCCGCACGATAGCCAATCCCAAACCCGTACCCTTGGTGCCGGTTTGCAGCGCGGTTTTGCTCCGATAAAACGGATCAAAAACCTTTTCGCGTTCTTCGGTCGGAATACCGGGACCGTCGTCGAGCACTTCGAGAATTGCTGTTTCCTGGCGTTTGCCGAGGCGGATGAGAATGGTGCCACCGATGGGTGAATATTTGATCGCGTTTGACAACAGATTATCGATTACCACGCGCAGTTTTGCCGCATCGCCGATCATGGTCGTTTTGTCGCATTCCCGTTGGACCGTCAATGATTTCGCAATCACCGCCATTTTTTGCGCATCGACCACATCATCGATCAAATCCTTTAACTGTAGCGGCTTGAGATCGAGCGCCGTCTTATGCCCGACACGGTTTGCAGATTGTGACTGCGAATGTGAGTAAGTGAGCAGATCCTGAATGAGTTTTTCAAGGGTAAGCGAGTTCTGTTTTAAGATGCGTGTGACCTCGCGTTGTTCGTCCGTAAGGCGACCGACAACCTCATCATTGAGCAGGTCAGAACCTTCACGCAGCGCCGTGAGCGGCGTCTTCAGCTCATGCGAAACGTGCTGAAAAAAACGCGTCTTTTGATCCTCCAGCGAAATCAGGCGTTGGCGTAGCCAATCCAGTTGCTCGCCGAGCTTCTCAATATCGCGCGGGCCGGAGACGACAATTCTCTGCGAAAGCTTGCCTTCACCAAGTCGATTGATCGCGTCGTCTAATTCACGGATCGGTCGCGCCAGCAGGTACGCAAAACCAGCGATCAGCAGTAGCGCCGACGGCACGATCATTATCACTTGCGTGAAAACTTGATGTTTCGATTTGGCCGAATAAGTGCGCAAATTTTCGGTTTCGCGTTCAATCATCTGGTCAGCAAGGTCGGTCAATGTCTGGGTACGTCGGGTCAGATCAACAAAGTCCGCCTCAAGCTGGCGCGACAATTGAGGCGATGAATTCTTGGTGTTCAGCGCTAGGAATACCGCGTTCTCGGTGGCCTTGATCGCCTCGGTAGTGGGTCGCATATCGGCCGCGGAGGGCAACTCGGTGAACTGCGCGAGCACGCCCAAAAACGATTCCCGCGATTTTTTATAGCTCTCCACCATGTCGGCCTCGCCCGCGACCGCATAGAAGCGGGCCGAGCGTTCGAGTGCCTGCGTGAGGTTCGTTAGCTGCCGCGCATTTTGTGTGGCCTGAGCCGCGTTATAGACAGCGCGCTGGCTTAGTTCGGAGAGCCTATCAAGGGCGATGTAGTTGGAGATCAAGCCACCGGCCAATGGCAACGACGCGATAATAAACCCAGCCAATAACAATGCCAAAAATGAGCTGGGGTAGCGAAGGTCAATACGACGAGGGCGCGCGCTTGATCGCCGGTTGGGGGTGCCCGATATCGCCGCCGGGGCCTGTGCTGAGGTGTGAGTAACCGTCACCGACTCGTCACCGTCCATAATGCTGGAGGTATATTCATCAAACGCGGTATCCGCAGTATTTAGGGCACGCTGGGACATGAAAAATCCAAAAAAGAATCCAAAAAAACAATCCAAAGTCATCTAAATGGTTCGTTGTCGCAAAATAAACAACCTGAAAAATTTATCTTGCGAACAATGCTTTTGGCTATTATCGGCGCTTTCCGTTGGCTTGGGGTGTTCCGGACGCGAGCTTGAGTGATACCATCACGTGAAGTAAATATAGACAGGATCCACCATGGCCCATTACGAATCAGATGTGACAAAATTTATCCGCGATTTGCTGGATAAAAATCCCGAGTTGCGGGAAGAGCAAAAACAAAACCGCGCCACTTGGTGGGATAAAAAACTCGACCTCGAACAGATTAAACGCAATGATGAAGCCGAGGCTCCCAAACAACCCTACGCTTATTTTCCGTTACCCAAAGTCTAGCTGGGGCGGGCGCTCACAAGCAAAAATGGCCCAAACGCCCCGCCCACATTAGCAGTTAAACCGGCGATGCCATCATGGCAGGCTTTGCGGCGTCGGCGCGCTGATTACTTTGCTGCTCGCTTTGCTTTTCCCGCTGCTGCTGCGAGCGACCCAAAAATACGCCTACGCCAACCATCACCAAAGCGAATGGGATCGCCATCAACGCCATGCTGGCTGTACCAAAGCCGAAGGTTCGGGTGCCGGCATGAATCCAAGTCGATGTGACATCGCCACCGCGCGAAATCAGTGTATCCATCACATTCTTTGCCTTGTAGCGCTCCTCACGGCTGACCACCGTAAATAATATTTCGCGTGCTGGTTTGCTGATTGCAAATTCCATAGAGCGGCGAATAACCGTACAGACCGCGATCACCGCAAGCGTCGGAACAAAGGCGGTGTAGCCCAATGAAATTACTGCCAACGCGGGCAAGGCGACGAGACAAAACACTAATCCCGCCCGACGGACCAGCGCACTGGTAATGAAAACCTGCAAGATGAGCGTGACGGTGTTGACCGCCAGATCGATTTGCGAAAAAAGCTGAATGCGCTCTGATGAAGATGCAATCGTTTCGGATACCAGACGTAATTGCTCCAGATAAAAATAGGTGCCCAGCGCCTGACCGAGAAAAATATAGCCGCAAATGGCCAACAAGTAAGGCGATTGAAATGCGAGCTTCAGACCATCAAAAATCCCGCCACCCAACGCGCGCTCGTTTGCCGCCTCGGCAACGCGTTCAGCATCGGTCATTCCTGCGCGTTGTGTTGCCCAACGGCCCAATCCAAACAGGCACGTAATCGCGCCACCCAAAAGCAGCGCTGAAATCAAAAGCAAATTAGGCACCCCTAATTCCTTAGCTAATGTTGCGGTCAAAATCGGCCCGACCATCGCGCCAATGCTGCCACCCGCCGCGATGCCGCCGAATAAACGCTTGGCGCGATCCGCGTTGAAAACGTCGGTCATGAAACTCCAGAACACACTGACCACGAAATAGTTAAAGACGGATAACCAGATATAGAAAGCGCCTGCGACAAAGACTTTGTCCACGGCGGTTGATCGCATTGCGACGAAAAAAACCAGTAAATTCGATATGAAAAAAATATAGACCACCGGCAAAAATATCCGACGTGGCCAGCGCGACGAGATCCAACCGAATAACGGTGTGATCACCAACATGCCGATGAATGTGCCTGTCCATAGCCACGGCAAATTTTTTAGCCCGCTTTGGATTCCCATCTCCTCGCGAACCGGGCGGAGCACGTAATACGCGCACAACAGAAAAAAGAAATAGAAAAATGCCCACATGAATGCGGGCCACTCGTCTTTCTTGATTTCGATGATTTCTGTCAGTTTCAAATGCGGTTCCGTAGGGGTTCTTCGCAAAATGCTGTAAACACAGTTTAGCGTGAACCGATTTAGGCAAACAAGCCCAACAGTCCATCGAGGCCAACGTGGTTGAACACGATGCTGGCCTGCGCTTGGACAATGGGTTTGGCGCGATAGGCAACCGATAGTCCGGCTTCCGCCATCATCGGCAAATCATTCGCACCATCACCCATCACAATAATCTGCGCTTTCGTCAAATTTAGTTCCGAGGTTGCGTTTCGAACATGCTGTGCCTTGGCTGTCGCGTCGCACAATGCGCCCAATACGCGGCCGGTAAGCTTGCCGTCTATTATTTCCAGCGTATTCGAAAACGCGAAATCGAAGCCGAGGCGAGCCTTTAATTTTTCGGTAAAAAAAGTAAAGCCGCCGGAGACGAGCAACAATTTAATATCGTGCTTTTTCGCCACACGAATCAGATTCTCCGCACCCGGTGTGAGTCGCAAGCGTTCGCTGTAAACCTGCTCCAGCGTGCTTTCGGGTAACCCCGCGAGCGTTAAGGCACGTTGCCTGAGGCTCGTTGGCCAATCAATCTCGCCGCGCATGGCCGCTGCTGTAATCGCGGCGACCTCGGCCTTCTTGCCCGCGTAATCCGCCAGCTCATCAATGCATTCAATAGTGATGAGCGTCGAATCCATGTCGCTAGCAATCAAGCCAAAATCACTGAGTTTCTGATTCGCGTCGAGGAAGGCGAAATCCAGCCTGGCATTGTCGCAATAGGCTTTCACGTTGCCCACAGAAGCTGCATCGGCATCCGTTATCCGAAACGCCTGATGCGAAAATATGCCGTCAATTTTTTCGATAGCATTTGCATGCGCAATTCCGTGCAGCGATTTCAAATCATGCGTTTCGATATCGTGCGCTTGGATGATGAGGTTTTTAGTGTTCATGACAGTTACGCTAAAAGGTCGATTGCTCCGCCGGTCCGATGCGCGAACATGGAGATCAAGCCGCCAATTCCCGCAAAATCTGTTTAATTTCCACCACCCGCAATTTCACATCCGCTATCGGGCGCTCAATGCGTAGCTTGTCTTGTCCTGCCAACCGATATTGTTTTTTCTTCTGAATCAAAGCGATGATTTTTTGTGGCTCGATGATCGTGTCCGGCCCAAATTGAACGGTAATCGCGCTCGAACTCGCATCAATTTTAATCAGATCGAGCGGCTTGCCGAGTAATCGTAAACGATGTGAATCCACCAGCGTTTGCGCGGGTTCGGGAATTAGGCCAAAGCGATCCACCAGCTCTTCCTGCAGCTCATTCAGAACATCCTCTGATTCACAATTGGCGAGACGTTTGTAAATCACCAAGCGCTCATGCGTGTCGCCGCAATAAGATTCCGGCAGCAGCGCGGGCGTATGTAAATTGATTTCGGTGGCGACATTCAGCGGCTTCATCAAGTCGGGTTCTTTGCCGGCCTTCAATGATTTCACGGCGATATTGAGCATGTCGGTGTACATCGTAAAGCCAATGTCGTGGATGCCGCCTGACTGTGAATCGCCGAGCACTTCGCCTGCGCCGCGAATCTCCAGATCGTGCATCGCGAGATAAAAACCAGCGCCTAAATCTTCCATCATCTGAATTGCTTCGAGACGCTTTTTAGAATTCGTGGTGAGTGCTTCCTCGGGCGGCGTGAGCAAATACGCATAGGCCTGATGATGCGAACGCCCAACGCGGCCACGCAACTGATGCAATTGCGCAAGGCCGAACTTATCGGCGCGATGAATCAGAATTGTGTTCGAGGTCGGCACATCAATGCCGGTCTCGATAATGGTCGAACACAGGAGCACGTTTGATTTTTGATGGTAAAAATCGCGCATGACGCGTTCCAACTCGCGCTCTGGAAGTTGCCCGTGGGCAATCGCAATACGTGCTTCGGGGATTAATTTTTCCAGCTTCTCGCGCTGGTTTTGAATCGTTTCAACTTCGTTGTACAAATAATAGGCTTGTCCGCCGCGCTTTAATTCACGCAGGATCGCCTCGCGGACGATGCCGTCCGACAGCGTGTTCACAAACGTTTTAATCGACAGGCGACGCTGGGGTGCCGTGGCGATAACCGAGAAATCACGCAGGCCCTCGAGCGACATCGCCAGCGTGCGCGGGATCGGCGTGGCCGTCAGTGTCAATACATCCACCTCGGCCCGCAGCGCTTTCAACGCTTCTTTTTGGCGCACACCAAAGCGATGTTCTTCATCGATGATGACGAGGCCCAAATTTTTAAACACCACATCTTTTTGAATCAGCTTGTGCGTACCGATTGCGATATCTGCAGTGCCGTCTGCCAATGCCTTTAAACCAGCGGTGGTCTCTTTGGCCGAACGGAATCGCGAGAACTCGACAATCCTCACCGGCCACTCGGCGAAGCGATCCGAGAAATTTTGAAAATGTTGCTCAGCGAGCAACGTGGTCGGCACCAGAATCGCGACTTGTTTGCCTGCATTGACCGCGATGAAGGCCGCACGTAACGCGACTTCCGTTTTGCCAAATCCCACATCGCCACACACCAGGCGATCCATCGGTTGCCCGCTGGTCATGTCGGCCATCACGGCCTTGATGGCGGTCGCCTGATCGGGTGTTTCTTCAAATGGAAAAGTCGCCGAGAAGGCATCGAATTCGTTTAGCTGCAACGGAAACGCGAAGCCTTTGCGGGCGGCGCGCCGCGCGTAAAGATTGAGTAGTTCTGCAGCGGTATCGCGCACTTGCTCGGCGGCGCGGCGCTTGGCTTTATCCCACTGGCCTGAACCCAATCGATGCAGCGGCGCATTTTCCGGATTGGCACCGGTATAGCGCGAAATGACAGAAAGCTGCGAGACGGGGACGAACAATTTATCGCCTCCGTCGTAATGCAGCTCCATAAATTCCATGTTGCCTTCACCCAGATCCATGTTGACCAATCCGACGTAACGGCCAATGCCATGCGCGCTGTGAACAACGGGATCGCCCACATTTACCTCGGCCAAATCGCGCAACATGCCGTCAGCATTTACCTTCGACTTATCACGGCGGCGGGTTTGCTTTACTTCAGACGCATATAACTCGTTCTCGGTGACGATGGCCAAATTCTCGCTACCGACAACAAACCCAGATTGCAGCGGTGAGGCGACAATAACCAACTTATCCGTGGTTAAACCGAATCCCGCAAACTCAAGCACTGGCGAGGCGTTCAGGCCATTCTCGGCGAGGAATTGGGTGATCGTTTCACGCCGCCCAAGGGTTTCCGCATTGATTAAAATGCGGCCATCAAAACCGGCAACAAAGCTGCGAAAACGGGCAATGGGATCGGTTGCTTTCCGATCAACCTCGATCGCAGGAAGTGACGCCGTGGGCGCGAAATCATTCTCTATTTTCTTGAAGCGATTGAGTCCCGCAAACAATTCATTGGTGGGTAGAAAAATATCGGCCGGCGGCAAAAGTGGATGATCTTTGTCGCCGCGCAACAATTCATAGCGCGATTTGGTATCGGCCCAAAAAACATCTGCGCTAGCTTCCAGATTGCCATGCACAAATATGTTGGCAGACGCTGGCAAATAATCAAAAACCGTCGCGGTTTTTTCAAAAAATAACGGCAAGTAATATTCGATACCGTTCGGTGCCATGCCGCCTGAAACGTCTTTATACATGCGGCTCTTGGAGGGGTCGCCCTCGAAGCGATCGCGGAACGATTCACGAAAACGGTGTTGCCCTTCTTTGTCGAGTGGAAACTCGCGCGCGGGCAACAGGCGGATTTCATTCACCGGATAAATGCTGCGCTGCGTGTCCACATCGAAGGTCCGAATCGCTTCAATCTCGTCCCCGAAAAGATCGATCCGGTAAGGCACCGAGCTGCCCATCGGAAACAAATCAATCAGCCCGCCGCGCACCGCGTATTCACCCGGCGCCATGACTTGTTGGGTGTTGGCATAACCTGCGCTCGATAAATCGCTGCGCATGGATTCAAGATTCAGCTTGGTTTTCGTGCGCAGGAAAAACGATCGCCCTGCCAGATACTCACGCGGTGCCAGCCGCGTCATTGCTGTGGTTACAGGCACGATGCCGACATCAAACGCGCCTTGTGAAAATTGATACAAGGTGGCAAGCCGCTCACTGATGAGATCAGGATGCGGTGAAAAATGATCGTAGGGCAGGGTCTCCCAATCGGGCAGACGATGGACGCGAAGCTTCGGCGCGAACCACGCTATTTCGGAGGTTAGCCGTTCAGCATCTTGCGCATTGGAGGTAACAATG
>JBBRFJ010000085.1:0-11955 GCA_038224475.1 Burkholderiales bacterium | reverse complement strand
TGTTGTCGCCGACCGAAAATTGACCCACTTATAGGGGTTATGCCGATTCAATATTGACCCAGGTGTTTTACTTGCCCTGCCTAATTTTTAGGCGGGAGATAAAAGGTGATCACTATGGAAATATTAGGCAAGATTCGACGGATGTATTTGCGCGACAAACTGTCGCTGCATGAAATAACGAAGCAGACTGGGTTAGCGCGCAACACGATACGCACCTGGTTGAGGAAGACTGAGAAGGCGGCACCACCGAGATATCGCAGAAGTGCCAAGGTTGGGAAACTCGGTGCGTTTCACAGCGCGCTGGAGCAAGCACTCAAAGTCGATGGCCACCGCGCCAAGCAAAGCAGGCGCACAGCCAAGGATCTGTTCCTACAAATCAAGGCCGATGGTTATGTTGGCGGCTATAGCGCCGTCACCGACTTTATTCGCAATTGGCGCGGTCGGGATAGCAAGGTCCCCCAGGCCTTCGTGCCCCTGAAGTTCGAACTAGGCGAAGCCTTTCAGTTCGACTGGAGTGAAGAAGGTCTGGTCATTGGCGGCATCTACCGACGCATGCAGGTATCGCATCTGAAGCTCTGCGCCAGTCGCGCCTTCTGGGTCGTGGCCTATCCGAGCCAAGGTCACGAAATGCTATTCGATGCCCACACACGCTCATTTGCCGCCCTTGGTGGCATCCCCCGTCGCGGCATCTACGACAACATGAAGACCGCCGTAGACAAGGTCAACAAGGGTAAAGGCCGCATCGTCAATGCGCGCTTTGCCGTGATGTGCGCGCACTACCTGTTCGATCCTGACTTCTGCAATGTTGCGTCCGGCTGGGAGAAAGGCGTGGTCGAGAAGAACGTACAGGATAGTCGTCGCCGTATCTGGCTCGATGCTCAAAACCGCCGATTCGGCTCATTCACAGAGCTCAATGTCTGGTTGGCTGAACGTTGCCGTTCCCTTTGGACTGAGCTGCGTCATCCGGAACACAAAGAATTCAGTGTCGCCGAAATGCTGGCACTCGAACAAGCCGATATGATGCCGATGACAACCCCGTTCGATGGTTATGTTGAGAAGCCCGCACGGGTTTCGAGCACCTGCCTGGTCAGCGTACATCGCAACCGGTACTCGGTGCCGTGTGAGTTTGCCGGCCAGCGGGTCAGCACGCACTTGTATCCAAACCGAGTCAGTGTGGTTGCTGTAGATGCCGTCGTCGCCAGCCATGATCGACTCACCGAGCGCGGTCAGATCTGCTTTGACTGGCAGCACTACATTCCACTGGTGGAACGTAAGCCGGGTGCGCTCCGAAATGGCGCGCCATTTGCGGACCTGCCAGCGCCATTGAAACAACTAAAGCTGGGGCTAATGCGTCACCCCGGTGGCGACCGGGTAATGGCCCAGGTACTCGCTGCCGTGCCGACCGCGGGACTGGAAGCAGTCTTGGTAGCCGTGGAGTTGGTGATTGAATCTGGTGTGCTCAGTGCAGAACACGTTCTCAATGTACTAGCCAGACTGAATGCCAGTCCAACGCCAGCCTGCGTGGAGACGAGCTTGCAGCTTAATGAAGCGCCGCTGGCGAATACCAGCCGTTACGACAGCTTGCGTGGCGTTGACGATGTGACGGTCAATGCGGTGGAGGTTGATCATGCGTGATGTCACGGCGGAGCTTAAAGTCTTGCGGCTGCACGGGATGGCCAGTGCTTGGTCGGACTTGATGACCCAGGGGACGTCATCGACGCAATCATTGGCGTGGTTGGTTGAGCATTTGCTGCAAGCCGAGAACACCGACCGGGCAATGCGATCGGTCAGTCACCAGATGAACGCGGCCAAGTTCCCAGTGCATCGTGATCTGGCTGGATTCGACTTTGCCTCATCCAAGGCAGACCAGCCTCTCGTTAAGACGTTGGCAACACTGTCCTTTACCGAAACTGCGCAGAACGCGGTGTTCATTGGTGGTCCCGGCACGGGCAAGACACATCTAGCCACCGCCATTGCGGTTGCCGGTATCACCGCACAAGGCAAGCGGGTGCGGTTCTATTCGACGGTCGATCTGGTGAATGCGTTGGAGAAAGAGAAGCGCGACGGCAAGGCGGGACGAATTGGGCTGTCATTGATGCGCATGGACTTGGTCATTCTGGATGAACTCGGCTATTTGCCCTTCAGCCAAGCCGGTGGCGCGCTACTGTTTCACCTGCTCTCGAAGCTGTATGAACATACGAGCGTCGTCATCACGACCAACTTGAGCTTCTCGGAATGGTCGAGCGTGTTTGGCGACGCGAAGATGACAACCGCATTGCTGGATCGGCTGACGCATCACTGTCACATCGTGGAGACGGGTAACGAGTCGTATCGGTTCCAACACAGCACGATGGCAGCCAAGTCGCGCATCAAATCGCGGGAGTTGAAGCGCACGAACGACACAGCAGGCAAAGAAGCGCCACCCGGCGAATCCTTCTAAGATTGAGTGCGGGGAGAGACATGAGGGGATGGACAACCTCAAGTAAATTTCCCCGCCGACCGTTACTGCAAACTGAAGGAGGACTAAACGAAACAGCAATTTGCTACACTTATCCACAGTTGCTGATTCAAAAAGCGACGACCGGGCCTGGGTCAATATTCAATCGGCACGGTGGGTCAAAATTCAATCGGCGCAAACAGCGCTGCTCTTCGCGCAGATAGAGGGATAGCTTTTCGTCATACGGCGACAACGTGAAAAACCCCTCCTTGCCCAGCACCATGCTGTCAAAAAAAAGCTTCGGTAGATTCATGCCGCCCGCCTCTGTAATGAACGAGATAGCGTGCTCTACAGGCTGATGTTGTGCGTTTTCGCCGGACAATTTCAATAGCACATGGCCCATCATGCTCGACGGCTGCGCCAAGTTTTCAGAAGCAAAAACTACTGAGATCCGATCGGCTGGCGCGCGCTGCTTGAACTCGCTTAAATGCGCACAGGCCTCAATCGGCAAGGCCGGCAAACTCATCTGGCTTTTCAGCCAAAGGTAGCGTGCGGGAAAGCGGCAAACATGGCTCTTATCGCCGTCGTATAAATATGAAATAGTCGCCGCGAGCTCTCGCTCAAGTGAGAAATTCGGCAAGCTGAGTAAGAAATCTCGCGTGCGAATGTTTGCCTTTCCGTCGGCAACATGCAACAACGATGACCAAGCTGGCTGCTCACTAAGACGAGCTTCAATCACAGCAGCAATGAATACGTCTTGATTTGCAACGGGAGTCGCCAATACCGAGCTATTGCAAGCGCCAACCAGCAATACAAGACCGAAAAAAAGGCGACTAAATGGCCGCCTTTTTCGAAAGAAAAAAAACGTTTTACTTGCACGCAACTACAATATTTTCAGAATATTTCCACATTTTGTCCGTAGCGTAATCGGTTGTAGAACCCAAACCGCCGCCGGATAAAATGTTAATGAAAAATTTAGAATCGACAGATTTTTCAACCGAGGTTTCTGCTGCACAACCCTCAGTTTTCACCATCACAACCTTGTTTTTATTTTCACGCGTCACGTTCACAACGCCAGGCGCTTTGAACGCTTGACCGTCGATGGTTCCGGTCATTTCTTTGCCGTTCGAGGCAGAGATATTAATCGGCTGTGTTTTTTCATTTAGGATCGATGCACATCCAGACATTGCAGCTATCGATAAACATACAAGAATCAATGCTTTGTTATTCACTATTTGTAATCCCATATAAATTTAAAATATTGATCAAATAATCTCAATGTCGAACTGGCGATACCACTCTTGGCTCGCCGAAAATTTCGTACAGGGATTATACATACTAAATAAGTTGGTAGGACCAGCGACGTGCGTTTGCTCAAGCCGCGTCAAGCAGGCCGATGTTCTCCAATCCGCACAATCTTCATTTTGATTGGTGGTTGCTGCATTATTTGCGGCTATGCGCTGATGACACCGGGATACAACGCCACGGTTTCATCATTGGTAACAAGGCTAATGCCCTCCACCACCGATTGCGCAATTAGCATTCTGTCAAACGGATCTTTGTGAATCAGCGGCAATCCACTGATTGCCGCGGCATGCTCGCCGAGTATGGGTAGTTCGATATAGCCGTTGTCGACGAGGCCACGACGGAGCTTGCGGGGATCAAGCTGAAAGTCGACGCGATTTAAAGCTCGTTTAATGGCTACTTCCCATATGCTAACCACGCTGAAAAGTAGTTCATTTTTTTCATCTGACATCAGTTCACGCGCTTTTGGCGGAACACGCTTAATATCGTCCGCAGCCCAAATCAGCAGGTGGGTATCCAGCAATAGCTTCACGCCTCGCCTTCAAACAGCTTTTGAATCTCGATCATACCCATGGCATTAAAGTCATCAGGTACCTCTATTTGCCCGGCCATGAACCCAAACCGCTTCATTTGCGACGATTCTGGTGAGTCAAGTGCAACGACTTTTACCATTGGCTTGCCAGCCTTGGCGATGACAAATGATTCACCTTTAGCCGCCATTTCTACCAGTTTGGAAAGTTGTGTTTTTGCATCGTGGATGTTGTAAGTCTGCATAAGTGTTCCGTATAAACTAAATCTTGTGAACTAAGTTTACATCCGCAGATATGCTAAAACAAGCGCTCCTTATGATTTTCAAGCAGGCCGATGTTCTCCAATCCGCACAATCTTCATGGTATTTGTGCCACCAGATTGACCAATTGGCTCGCCCATTGTGATCACGACGATATCGCCAAGCTCAACCACTTTATTTTCCAGTAGCGCTTGCTCGGCTTCAAACAATAGCTTTTCACGATCATGGCCCTCGTAGGCCAGCGCGAACGGGCGCACATCACGCATCAGGGCGCATTTGGTGTGGGTCGCGGGTTCGGGGGTGAGCGCGTAAATCGGTACGCCGGAATTCAACCGCGACATCCATAGCGCGGTCGAGCCGGATTGGGTCAGTGAGGCAATACATTTCACCTTTAGATGATGTGCCGTGAACAGCGCCGCCATCGCAATCGATTGATCGACGCGCGTGAACACGCGATCCAAAAATTCGCGGTCGAGCTTCACTTCCGCGCTTTTTTCCGCCTCACGACAAATGCGCACCATGGCCTCGACGGTCTCAACAGGATATTGCCCTGATGCCGATTCTGCCGAGAGCATGACCGCGTCTGTACCGTCCAATACCGCATTGGCGACGTCCGACACCTCGGCACGCGTCGGGATCGGCGAGGACACCATCGATTCCATCATCTGAGTCGCGGTGATCGTCAGCTTGTTCATTTCGCGCGCCATACGGATCATGCGCTTTTGCAGTGCCGGTACGGCCGCATCGCCCACTTCTACAGCCAAATCACCGCGTGCAACCATGATGCCGTCACAGGCTTTCATGATGTCTTCCAGTGCCGCATTCGTGACTGCTTCAGATCGCTCGATTTTTGCGATCAGCAAAGCCTTGCCGCCCGCCGCCCGCATCAGCTCGCGCGCCATGTACATATCGGCACCTGATTTAGGAAAGGACACCGCCAGAAAATCTGCGTTCAGCGTGGTCGCGGTTTTAATATCGTCCATATCTTTGGACGTCAGCGGCGGTGCAGTCAGGCCGCCGCCTTTGCGGTTGATGCCTTTATTATTGGACAGCACGCCGCCCTGCGTCACCAGACAATTAATTTCATTGCCGCGGACGGATTTCACTTCGAACACGATGAGGCCGTCGTTTAACAACAGCAAATCGCCGGCCTTCACGTCTCGTGGCAACTCTTTGTAATCGATCCCGACTCGCTCTTGATTGCCCAGCTCGCATTGCGCATCCAAAATAAAATGATCACCGAGCTTCAAGGTAATTTTTCCGTCGGCAAATTTACCCACGCGAATTTTCGGTCCCTGCAGATCCGCCAAGATGCCGACGGGTCGGTTGTGCTTGGCCGCGATGGTACGCACCAGCGTCGCACGATCAATGTGATCTTGTGCGGTGCCATGCGAAAAGTTCATCCGCACCACATCTACCCCTGCGAGAATCAGCCGTTCGAGCACCTCTGCGGAAGATGAGGCGGGACCTAATGTTGCGACGATTTTAGTAGCGCGGGACATATAAGATTCCGGTTGGGGTTTGTAGGCCGGGCAGCTTTACGACTTTTGACAATACAGCGCTGAACGCGGACATGATGTGTTGAAGCGAAGTACAGTGAAGCCTACGGATTCGCTCTTTGCACCAGTATTTCAACTGCAGGTAAAGTTTTTCCCTCCAAAAACTCCAGAAACGCGCCACCGCCGGTAGAGATGTAGGAAATTTTGTCGGTCACACCATATTTCGCAATTGCCGCCAGCGTGTCGCCGCCGCCTGCGATAGAAAACGCGTTGGAATCTGCGATCGCATGGGCGATAGTTTTGGTGCCTTCGCCGAATTGATCGAATTCGAATACGCCGATGGGGCCGTTCCAGACAATCGTGCCCGCGTTTTTCATAATGGCGGCCAGCGTCGCAGCAGTTTCGGGTCCGACATCAAAAATCATGTCGTCGGCGGTGACGTCTTTAACGCCTTTAATTGTCGCGGGTGCGTCCGATGAAAAAACTTTGCCACACACTACGTCCACTGGAATCGGCACCGCGGCACCGCGTGCGGCCATCAGGTCGATAATCGATTTTGCCTCATTGACCAAATCGGGCTCGGCCAGCGATTTGCCGATCGGCAATCCAAGTGCCAGCAAAAATGTATTGGCGATGCCACCACCGACCACCAGCTGATCGACTTTCTCGGCGAGCGATTTGAGGATGGTGAGTTTGGTTGATACTTTCGAGCCCGCCACAATCGCGACCATCGGCCGTTTTGGGTTTAGCAGCGCCGCACCCAGCGCATCAAGTTCCGCCGCCAGCAGTGGGCCTGCGCATGCCACTTTTGCAAATTTAGCAATGCCGTGCGTGCTGGCCTCGGCCCGATGCGCGGTACCGAAGGCGTCGTCAACATAAATATCGCAAAGCGCGGCCATTTTCTTCGCCAGTTCATCGCTATTTTTTTTCTCGCCGATATTCATCCGACAATTTTCAAGTAATACCAGCTCACCCGGCATGACGGTCACGCCATCAAGCCAGTGCGTTTTGAGTACTACCTCGCGCTTCATGATTTCACCAAGGCGCTGTGCGACCCGCACCAGCGAATCTTCCACCTTGAATTCACCTTCAGTGGGACGGCCCAAGTGAGAGGTCACCATGACTGCCGCGCCTGATTTAAGCGCCAGTTCAATGGCCGGAATGGACGCGCGAATGCGGGTGTCGTCGGTGATATTGCCCGCCTCATCGCGCGGCACGTTAAGGTCGGCGCGGATGAAGACGCGCTTGCCGGCTAGCGCGCGCTGTTGACCATCGCCAACGTTGTTCCCAACATCCGCGGCTAAATCCGTAAACCGGTTGAAATTAAGCTTCATCGGAAACGATCGGCCTTATCTCACGCACGCCTGCAGCTCAGACTCGCTGCGATTGAGCAGTGACCCGGCATCATCCAGTTTGGTTTTCATGGCGGGCGTTGCGTCGCCCGTTGAGGCCATAAATTCGCGATAAGTATCCGTGCCCTGCGACACACCCGCCAGCAACGTAATACGCGCATTTTCAGTGCAATCGTTGCCTTTGAACGCTTGAATTTCTGATTTGACGGCGTCCATTTTGGCCAGTACCGGTGCGAACTCTTTCTTGGGCGTGGTGCCTGCTTCATTCAGGACTCCATTCCATTTCATACGCAAGCTGCGGACATCGGCAACCGCCTTTACCGCACCGGCATTTTTTGCCTCGGCCGCGCGGCGTGCATCCTCCTGAGTACGCGCGATAGCGCTTGAATCCTCGATCGCGCCCTTTTGTTCCGCCAACCGCTTGGCAATATCTTCGTTGGTAGCACGTAATTCAGCGTTGGGATCAATAGTCGATACCGGCGTCGCGGGCTCCTGACGTTTGCAGCCCGAAAGAGCAACCAATACTGCGACGAGCAATAACCAGAACGCGAACGATTTGACGGTATAAGAACGAATCATATTGCTCTCCAAAAAAGATTTTTAATGCCTTTGAAGGCTTTGAGCGCCCTAATATTTTCGAAGCGTCAAAGCCTGCCAAATCGCCCGTCAACTATTTCCGATCATGCCGGCGGTTTTGTTACAACGTCCGCCGGTGCTATTTTGCAGTCATCAGCGCGACGGTGGTGTCCAACATGCGGTTAGAGAATCCCCACTCATTGTCGTACCAGCTCGATACTTTTACCAGCCTGCCCGACACTTTGGTGAGAGTGGAATCAAACGACGACGAATGGCTGTCGTGGTTGAAATCGACCGATACCAGAGGCGCAGTGTTGTAGGCCAGAATACCCTTCATGCCGGGCATTTCACTGGCGGATTTCATAATGGCATTCACTTCTTCTACGGTGGTATCACGCGCGGCGATAAAGCTTAAATCCACCAGTGAAACATTGATCGTCGGCACCCGGATCGCATAACCATCCAGCTTGCCGTTCAATTCCGGCAGCACCAGCCCGACTGCCACCGCAGCGCCGGTTTTGGTGGGGATCATCGACATCGTCGCTGATCGTGCGCGGCGCAAATCCTCATGCATCACATCGGTCAAAACCTGGTCATTGGTATAGGCATGCACCGTGGTCATCAGCCCGTTTACCACCCCGATTTTGTCGTTTAAGGGTTTGACCAACGGTGCCAGACAATTGGTCGTGCAGCTGGCGTTTGAAATCACGGTCATTGCGCTGGTCAACACGTTTTGATTGACACCGTACACAACCGTTGCATCCACATCTTTTCCGCCGGGTGCTGAAATGATGACTTTCTTGGCACCACCTTTGATATGGGCAGAGGCTTTCTCTTTCGTGGTAAAAAATCCGGTGCATTCCAGCACCACATCCACATTCAAATCGCCCCAAGGGATTAGGGCGGGGTCTCGTTGGGAAAATACCTTGATTTTGTCGCCATTGACGATCAGAAATTCGCCTTCAACCGCAACTGTGCCGGGAAACTTGCCGTGTGCCGTGTCATAGCGCGTCAGATGTGCGTTGGTCTCGACGGGGCCGAGATCGTTGATCGCGACAATTTGAATATCATGCTTGGGTTTGCCTGCCACCGCGCTTTCGTAGTGAGCGCGGAGAATGTTGCGGCCGATGCGGCCATAGCCATTGATGGCAACGCGAAGTGTCATTTTATTTTCCTGGGAGCGAGTGGTAAATCATGTTTGAAAACTTTGTTTGCTGATTTTACCGTATTGCAGCATTCTGAGAATAACCCTCTCTGCCCAGCGCTGACTTCCTCCGGTCGGTTGTGCGCGCCTTTACATATCTATTCAGCTATTCTTCCCCTTATGAAAAAAATTGTGATTGCCAGTAATAACGCGGGCAAGCTGCGCGAATTTGCAGAACTCTTGAAAACGTTTGATCTTGTCGCCGTTCCGCAAAGCACATTGGGCGTGAGTGAGGCCGAGGAGCCGTTCGCGACGTTTATCGAAAATGCGCTCGCCAAAGCGCGGCATGCGTCGCGCGTCACCGGCCTGCCGGCGCTGGCGGATGACTCTGGACTTTGCGTACCTGCGCTGGGTGGATCGCCCGGCGTGCAATCTGCCAGATTTGCCGGCGGGGCGGACGGAAACGCAGACGCAAGATCCGATGCGCGCAACAACGAAAAGCTGGTCGCCGCCATGCAGGGTATTGTTGATCGCCGCGCTTTTTATTACGCGGCACTGGTATTGATTCAGCATGCAGACGACCCTCATCCCGTCATCGCGGACGGGGTGTGGCATGGCGAGATTGTGGCTGCAGCGCGTGGTGCAGGCGGTTTTGGTTACGACCCGCATTTCTATCTGCCGCAATACGGCTGCACCTCCGCCGAGTTGCCGGCCGAGGTGAAAATTCGCGACAGCCATCGCGGCATTGCGATGCGTGAATTAGCAAAAAAGCTGGCACAGTTTCAACTATGAATGAGATTTCAAACTCAAGCTCAAACTCAAGCACAGGTGCGGCTTCGCAGCCAATTATGCTTGGATCGGCACGCCAGACAATCCTCTCGATATTGCCGCCGCTGTCGATCTACATTCACATTCCGTGGTGTATTCGCAAATGTCCTTACTGCGATTTCAATTCGCATGAATCAAAAACCGCCATTCCCGAGCAGCAATACATTGATTGTCTGGTTTCAGATCTCGATTACACCTTGCCCAAAATCTGGGGGCGACGTGTGTACTCGGTTTTTTTTGGCGGCGGCACCCCGAGTTTGTTTTCGGCGCGTGGTATTGACACGATTCTCGCCGCGGTTCGCGCCCGCGTCACGCTCGATTCAGAAGCCGAGATTACGCTGGAGGCGAATCCCGGCACCTTTGAAGCCGAAAAATTTCGCGGCTTTCGCGATGCAGGCGTAAACCGGCTCTCGATCGGCATTCAAAGTTTTAACCCGACGCATTTGCAGGCGTTGGGCCGCGTTCATAACGACGATGAAGCTCGTCGTGCGGTTGATATTGCGCAGCGAAATTTTGACAATATCAATCTTGATGTGATGTTCGCGCTGCCGAATCAAACGTTGGCTGAATGCGAAGCAGACATTGACGCAGCACTTTCATTCAACACCAATCACCTGTCGATTTACCATTTGACGCTGGAGCCCAACACGCTGTTTCATCGCTTCCCACCGCCGTTGCCGGATGATGACATTGCAGCTGATATGCAAGACATGATCGAAGCGAAATTGGGCACCGCCGGTTTCGATCACTATGAGACCTCGGCCTATGCCAAGCCCGGCAAACGCTCAAAACACAATATGAATTATTGGCAATTCGGCGATTACGTCGGCATTGGCGCGGGCGCGCATGGCAAGATTTCATATCCTGATCCCGCGCGTGGCATCACCCGCGAGGCGCGATTCAAGCAACCCAAAAGCTACATGCAGCAGGCGGCACTAGGCCTGAGCAACGAGCAGGAAAAAATCGTCAGCGTCGCAGAATTGCCGTTTGAATTTATGTTGAACGCGTTGCGGATAAATGAAGGTTTTGCAAACGCTTTGTTCATAGAGCGCACGGGTTTGCCGATCTCGGCGATCACTCGTGAGCTGGACAAAGCAACCTCATTGGGACTGATTGAGCGCGATCATTTGCATGTCAAGCCCACAGCAAAAGGGCGACTTTTTTTGAATGATTTGTTGGAGTTATTTTTGCCGAAACGCTAGAGTAGAAGCGGTTTTCAGGGCATTTTTGGCTGGAGAAGACCACCGCTATTGAACCTCACTTTATAACGGCAATTGGCCAGCTTGGGTCATGATGTCCAACGTCGGCTGAAGCCGTACTAATTACAAAAAGGGATAACAGCATGCTGATTTTATGGGGGCTCTTCTGGGGCGCGGTATTTGGCGGCGCGCTGGGACGTGACGCTTTTTTTAGCAGCTTTCTCGGCGGATTTTGGGGGCTGCTGGCCGGCGTGAGCTTGCAACTCATTATCAGTAGCAAGCTTAAGAAGTCGGTGGCCGATGCCCAACGAGCCCTCGCCGCCGCATGGGAGGCAGAAGAGGCAAGAAAGCAAAAAGCGGCACGTCTCGCCCGCCAGACTGCGGCGAACACGGCGACGCAAACTACAGCGCCAGTTGAGCCCCAACCAACCCAAGGCGCTGCTATGGCGGCTACCACCGTGGCAGCGCGGCTAGATAATGTCGATATTGAACCTTCAATTGCCTCTGCCGTATCTGCCACGCCAGTGCAAAGCACTGCAGATAACTCGGGCCCTTTGCTGAATCCCGATGGCACCCTGGCTGCGCAACGAAAGCAGGTCGTTGGAAATTTGCAGTCCGGCACAGTTCAAGACAACCCGAAGCGCGCTGCGCAGCGGACGGCGCAACGGTCGCCTGCGTCGAGTAGTCCGAGCGGACCGAGCGCGATTGAGCGCGGTATTATCGCCGCAAAAAATTGGCTATTTGGCGGCAACACTGTTGTTCGTATCGGCATCGTAGTGCTGTTTTTAGGCCTACTATTTTTGGCGAAATATGCCGTTGATAATT
>JBBRFJ010000084.1:0-11998 GCA_038224475.1 Burkholderiales bacterium | reverse complement strand
CAGCCCGGGATTGAGATCAGAAATGCAAGCCTGTCTTGGCATGATGAGTTAACCCCTGACGAGCATAGAAATGGTCATAGATTAAGAATCTTTACAGGTTTGGTTGTATCAAGATAATGGTGTCTGACCCCGTTTATTTGCTTGGATTTAGCGGTTGGATACGCCCAATTTTTCCGAAGGACGCAGCGAATTAATTTGTTTATGTTGGATCAGATAGTGAGTACTGTTTGCGAAGGTTGCCAGCCGCACTGGCTACCAAAATTGTAGTTGCCATCTCGTTTCTTCAACCTGTCAAACGGGCAGGCTTCGCAGCTATCGGGTTGCAACAGCAGCGTGGTTACGACAAATTAAGACCTGATTTCGGAGATCCTTGGACGGCCCCAAAAGCAACCCGCCCGCGAAGGGTGCGGCGACCGTGGCGGCGTTGATAAGCCGACCATCGTCCACAAAAAGTTCATTAACTTTGTAGTCATTCTTTTTGCTCAACGTCACTTGCAAAATTTGACTGGCGGCGCGCCGGTTACCGTTGCTTGAATGAACTAGATACGTCAACGCTTTAGGCATTGTTGCTATATATAAATCACCGGCACTATCCATTTCAATGTTGTCAGGGAAGCCGTTCAAGGGAACGCTAATCTCTGGTGTAAGCTTGCCCGATACAGGCTCGCGTGCAAACACACGAACCGACTTCTCTGAAGTTGCAGCGACGTAAATCTGTTTACCGTCCGCGCTAATATTGATGCCGTTCGCTTGTCCAATGTTGTCCGCAGCGAAAGCCATTGTCTTGCCATCAAAATAAAGTACATAAGAATTTCTGAGTGGAATGAAATCTTCAAAGAATCGACCGAGCGAGGATTTATTGCCGTGATCATTTGTCACGTAGAAACTGCGCGGTCCCACCGCTTGAAGGTCATTGGGTCGCCACATTAGCGGGTTCGAAATCGACTCACGATGTTCAAGTATTTCGTTTACGTATTCAAAAATTTCAACAAAATCTCCGGATTTAGTGTGATTGATTGCAAATAGCAGAGTCTTTCCGTCAGCACTCGCATATAGGCTAATCCCGTGCGGATGAAATTCTTTTTTGAAACTTTTCGTAAGGTTTTTAGGAGATGGTTTTTTTGATTTGACATCTAACGCGAAGATCGCACCCGGTGCATCCATTCCCGCTCGGTATAAACGTCGATCATATGATGAGATAAAAGCGAGACCGGTATTAGGATCAATCGTTGCATCCTCAGCGCCCGGTATATTAAAAACAGCCATGCAGAAACCATTGAAATAGGGCGTGATGGTTCCAAATTCACCGGCGAAATAATAAGTTCGGATGACAATGGCGATTGTAGAAAATACGAACGCCATGATTCCGATTTTGATGTTCTTGTTCAAGTAAATCCTTAATAGCAGAACTGGATTGTCATGGCGGCTTGGTGTTTCGTTTAAATGATGGCCGCTCTTCGATTGGTGATCTCGACTCGCCGCCCAACTCATTTTTCCCGCGAATTAACGGCTTAAAATACAAGCAAGCACGATAGTTTTATTTTGCATCAAATACAGCCAAGCGCGGCTCAGTGAGCAGGCTTACATAACCAACATAGACTCTATGCGTTAAAGGATCGACCGCTAAAGTGTGTGCGCCATATTCAAGCTGAACATTGCCCGTGTTGCGATAAAGGTCGGCGGAATCTTGTTGGACAACTGATAACGTTCCCTGCTTGCCTGTTGAGTAGATTCGTTGGTTATGGGGATCAAACGCGACCGAATCAGGCTCCGCTCCAATCTTGACATGGGCAATAACGCGCTGCGTATCGGGATTCATCACCAGCAGCTGGTCGTTGCCACTGCACGCGATAAAGAGTCGGCGGCTAGCGTTATCGAGCGCAATGCCGCTGGGTCCGTCGCAACCTACAAGTGCCCATCGATCAATGACAGTACGCTTTGCAACATCCACAATAGCCAGAACGCCCGCATCTTTAAGATTTTGGTACATCAGATTGGTGACGGGGTCAAATACTGCAAACTCCGGCTTGCCTGCCAGCGCAATTTCTCCCACCTTTGATTGCGTCGCGCCATCAATCAAGGTCGCGGTCTTCGCATCACCACTCGCCGCGTAAATTAGCTTGTTAAACGGATCAAAGAATATGCCATCTGTGCCCTCTTTGAGGGAAATGCTTTTGACAACCCGCGAAGAAGCCATATCGAACACATCGACAACATTAATGCCGCTACGCGAAATAAATCCCAATCGATTCTTTGCATCGAATACCACCCCATGTGCGCTAGGTCCGCCTGGAATTACAGCAATATCAGATTTAAGCGGTGGCAAGATGCCATCAAGCGGCACCTTAAAAACTGCGCCCGGCTTTATGCTGGCAACGTAAAGGCTGCGGCCTTCAACCGTCATATAGTCCATGACGGACAGATAGCCGCTATCAGCCAACGTGGGCAGCGCAATAAACCCTTTAAATTGCAGCCCAGCGATTGATTGCGGGATGCGCGGAAACGCGAGTCGAACCGCAGCCGTTGCCACAACGCCTAAGATTGCCATGATGCTAATGCCAGCCGCGATAGCGAGCGGTTTTTTTACACGTGTCCATCTGGAAATTCTGCCGGGCAGTGGCGAAGATTTAGGGATCGATTTAAAACCAGATCCCATTTTATTTGCCTCCTGCGCTGGCAGGCAGTGCCGTCAGAGCGAGTGCTGCGAGTAAAGGCGCGGCTTTACCGACGCTATATTCGCCTTCCACGCTTGCCCACACTTTGCCCGAACGATCCATTACGGCCGTGTAGTTGGTTGTGACACCCGACTTAATCTGCATCGCGGCAATAAAATCTTTTTGATTGGTGAAAAGAGTGACGATGTGGTCACGTTCCCTCGGGTCAGGGGTACCCACTCGCATGCCATTGTTGATCATGGCTTGGATAAACGCATTCTGTTTGTCAATAACGGGCAGGATCATCCACGGCGTGTTGCTTTTCCCCAATTCCATCCCTGCAACCCAGCTATCCGCATTTTTTTGTTGCGCCTTAGCAAATGTCATCAGCACTAGGGTGCGACTACCCGGCAGGTCCTGCGGAAGTGTTAACTTTCGCTCAGCGAGCGTTTCGGCACTAAAAGTTGGCATTTTGCCGGCCAACGGGCTGGAAATTTTGCTATCTGCGGGATCGGTTTTGTCACCTTCTACCGCAATCGCGGGCAATGTTGAAATGGAAGCGGAAAAAACGGCGATAACAGCAGTGATGCAGGTCATTCGGTGAGCTCGCATGGTCTCAATCCAATTAAAAAGAGCGGGTTACAAAGAACAGCGCAGTGGTTTGATTCTTCTTCTGCACAATCGAGCTATCAGCCGCATTTTTATCCAGACGTGCAAGATCAAGTTTCGAAAAAATGGTCCATTGATCATCAAGCCGATACAACGCTTGTACGAACACGCCAGCATCCAATAAACCACGCTTGGCCTCATAAGTCTTAAGTCCCGTAATAGCGGACTGGGCCGCACTAATCGACAGGAAATTGCGCGCAAAGGTCTTGTCCATCACTTGTTGAAAGAAGCCCGTTGTGACTAACAAGTTCTTATTGTCAATGGCGTTATAACCCGCTTCAAAACGCATTTTTGTGCCCGACTTTTCGGTAGAGGCGAGACGCTTGGATAGTTCTGCGCTTATTTTGAATTCGTCAAATTCGTATTCAGCGCCAAGTTTTAGCGCGGCCGTAGCGCCCACTTTTGGAAGTCCGTTGATTCGCGAGTCATATTTGCTGTCGCGGGACGTACCGTCGAAGCCAATTGCCGCAGTGAGAGCCACGCCTGATAGTGGTTTTGTCTCGACCCCGATACCCTTGACCGGATTTGCAAAAAACCAATCTTGGTAACGAACGTCAAAAGCGGGAACAACCATTGTGCGTTGTTTGGTAGCACCGATAAACCGAGGTGAAGATAAAACGCCACCACCGAGTTTGATTTGCCAATCACTGTCATTGCTTCTCGTCTGCACCCCGTTCGCTTCGCTTCGAGCCATCTCAATACTACTCACTTCTGGATTGTCTACCTGAGACACGGCGGATGACTGCGCGAAACTTATGAGCGGCAGAACAAGGATAAGAGACGATGAAAAAGCGATTCCGCCCGTGAAGAAAGCTCGTATTTGAGAACTAAAATTCATAACCAGACACTCCTGAGTTTTGTTGAAAGAAACTGAAGTATGGTTAAGTCAACATTAATGGCTCATTAATAGGTGTAGGCCGAACATTAATTTTTGATTAATTTCGAGATATCTGAAGCTGAACTCGCTTGGGCTGATCGATCTATGCCTTAAAGTGCAAGCGTCTTGATCGTCATACCCGACTAACCGCATCGCTCGCAAAACATATGAACTTACTTCTTGTTGAAGATGACTTACCCCTCGGTGGCTCGCTCCAGCAGTTACTCCGCGGCGCGAGCTATCCCACGGTGTGGGTGCGGACCGCGGCTGATGCCAAGCGTTTCTTAGAAAGCGAAACGTTCAACCTAGTTTTGCTTGACATCGTGCTTCCCGATGAATCGGGTTTGGAAGTGTTGCATTGGATGCGCGCGCGCGCCTTACTCACACCCACAATGATGCTAACCGCACGTGACGCCGTTAGTGACCGTGTGAGTGGCCTTGATGGTGGCGCAGATGACTATTTGCCTAAGCCATTTGCTGTGCAGGAGTTACTTTCTCGAATACGCGCTCTATTGCGTCGATTGGGGAATCAGCGAGCTGCGATTTGGAACGTCGGCACTATCGAACTGGATACAGCTCGGCGTAAGGTAAGTGTTGACGGAGAGGAAATTCTGCTTTCAAAACGTGAGTTTGAGCTGCTCTATGCGCTTGCGGCAGAGCCCGGCAAGGTTATTACAAGAGCGCAACTAGAGCGTACGTCCTCCACGATAGAAGAAGCAGTTTCCAATTCGCTCGATGTCCACATTCATAATTTGCGAAAAAAAATTGGTAACAACCGGATTGAGACGATTCGAGGTGTGGGCTATGCAATAGAGGTTGCATTGTGAAGCGTCTACCGTCCATGGTGCGACGCCTAATCAAATGGCAGCTTGCTGCGATGTTATTCGCATGGCTGCTTCTGATGGCAGGCTTAACCAATATGATGATGCAGTTTGGTAATGGTGATTTGGATAAACGCATGTCTTATTTTGCACAACTGCTCGCGGAATCAAGTGCGAGCGCTGATGGAGATAAGACGCTGCTTGCGAAACGCGTGAAAATTACGGAGCGTGGCTTTGTCAACGACATGATGTCTTCGCTCGAAAACGTAGATCACTATGGCGCAACCTATCGAATCTATAGCCAATCTGGCGATTTGCTTTACTCGGCGGGAGAGAATGTCGATTTAGCGCGACCCAAGGACTTTGGGATCAGCGAGTACAGACTTGCGGATGGCAGAATGTGGCGAATCGCTCGCGTGAAGAGTGACGACGGCAATATCGTTGTTGATGTTGGTGAATCTTCCGCAACTCGCTGGTACTCTTTACTACCATTTTTGGTGAAGCCCGCCAGCTTGCAAGCGCTCGTATTTACGCTTTGTATCGCGGTTATTTGGGCTACCGCACGGCGAGTAATGAAGCCGCTCCAAGCCCTTGCTACACAAATGTCTAAGCGCCAGGCTGGCGACCTATCCCCGGTTGAATCGCCTGTCGAATACGAGGAAACCGCGCCTATTGTTGCTGAACTAAATGCCCTTCTTAATCGTGAAACGAGGCGCTTTGAAAGCGAGCGCGGATTTTTAGCCGATGCGGCGCACGAATTACGAACACCATTAGCTGCCATTGCGGTGCAGGCGCATGTAGTTTTATCATCGGTAGAATCAACGGAGCAAGATCGTGCCGCACAAGATCTACGATCTGGCCTATCACGTGTGTCGCATTTATTGAATCAATTGCTTACCATCGCGCGGGTGGACGCTACAGGTATTAAGCTGTCGTTGGAAAAACTGAATGTCGCTGAACTTGTGCAAACCCAAATCGGTGCGCTCATGCCAGTCGCGCGAAAGCGCGCGATCACAGTAAATTTTGAGTCGGAAGAATCGGTCTTTTTTGTTGTGAATCGCGCTGGATTCATATCCATCGTCGATAACCTTGTCGACAATGCAATTCGTTATGCGCCGACAGGCGGCTTCGTTCAAGTGGCGCTTTCTGTCAACAACGATGAGCTGTCACTCGCCGTTCGCGATGACGGGCCGGGCATTGCAGTGCACGAACGCGAGCGTGTGTTTGAACGTTTTTATCGCACCCCGGGAACGGTTGAGTCGGGAACTGGGCTGGGCTTGGCAATTGTGCAGAAGATTGTTCAAGCTCACCGTGCAACGATTGCCTTTGCAGATGGGCTCAATGGGCGCGGAATCGGCTTTGTCGTGACACTGTCCGCCACAGCCTTGGCGGGCTAACTTACTTCCGATGATTATTTTAAAACCACTTTAGAAAATGTACATCCATTAAATGACGCTCTAGCTTTCATAACGGCGAACACAGTTTCTTTCAGTCTTAGCGTTGATAGTCAATCCACTGAGGCTTCCTGAAAACACCAAGATGTTCTCTTAGCCTTTAGAAGCTAGCCCGACGAAGGGTTTTACATGGCGCGCATCGGTCAATCAAAATGAACCTGCTGCGCTACAAATATCCGAGCGCCAACAACTCTCCGTAAACGTACCTGTGTCTTCGTTATTCGAGATGAAATTTGCGTGCAAAAGAAGCGGGCAACCATCACTAAGGTTTCGGGTTTAACGGCACGCGAGCCTGTTCTACGAAGGACTTGAGATAGTCGATCTCTACGTCATCCTTCCGCAACCCCAGAAATATCTGTTTAGCAATACCATGACGACCAAGCCTGACCGGCGTGATGGAAAACCTGGCCGCATACTCTTCGACCAGCCAACGAGGAAGTGCAGCTACACCGCGCCCACTCTCTACCATTTGCAACATGATGTCTGTAGTCTCGATAGTCTTATGTTGCTTTGGACTAATGCCGGCGGGTATCAGAAACTGACTGTAAATGTCGAGCCGCTCGACGGCAACCGGATACGTGATGAGCACTTCGTCGTGTAGGTCTTTCGGCCTTATGAACTCTGAGTTGCATAGTCGGTTCTTATTGCTGACCACAAGAACCTGCTCGTAGTCGAATACGGGTTCAAAATGTAGTCCGGCCTTGTGAAACGGATCTGGCGTCACGACCACGTCTATTTCGTGCGCGAAAAGTGCGCCAATTCCACCAAACTGGAATTTCTGTTTAACGTCGACCTCCACGTCCGGCCACTTCGCTAAATATGGCGAGACTATCTTCAGCAACCATTGATAGCACGGGTGACACTCCATACCAATCCGCAGCGTGCCGCGTTCGCCCCTCGCATATTGCAGTAGGCGCTCTTCGGCGTGGACAAGTTGCGGTAATAAGCGGTTAGCTACACCAAGCAGGTATTCGCCAGCTTGGGTAAGCCGCATATTCCGTCCCTCGCGATGCCATACAGGCGTACCCAACTGCCGCTCTAGCTTTCCTATTGCATGGCTTAAAGCGGATTGGGTCAAGAACAGCGTTTCGGCTGCTGCCGTTAAGGAACCTTGTCGATTTACTTCGCGGACGATCATGAGATGAGTACGTTCAAGCATGGCCGAATGAATAAAAGTAATTGATTGATGAAATAATATCACTTCTGCTCATGGACATTAACGTCTAACATCGGCCATCTTGAATCGTTATTGGGGTTGATTATGGCAAAGACGCACAATTTGGGCTTTCCGCGGGTGGGGGCAAAACGCGAACTAAAGTTCGCCATGGAGTTGTACTGGAAAGGCCAGTCTTCACGAGACGAACTAAAACTGGTTGGCGCGCAACTTCGCCAGCGTCATTGGGAAAATCAAGCTGAACTTGACCTGGTCCCGGTCGGCGATTTCGCGTTCTATGACCAAGTGCTCGATATGAGCTTCACGCTCGGAAACTTGCCGGAACGCGTACGCGATTTTGATGGTGACGCATTGGACAATTACTTCCGGGTCGCTCGCGGTCGATCTGCAGAAAGCGCAGAACACCATGCAACCTGCTGTGAAAACGTTGCTGCAGGCGAAATGACAAAATGGTTCGATACTAATTATCATTACATCGTGCCGGAGTTCAACGCTAATACCGAATTCACGCTGGACGCATCACGCTTGCTCGACCAATTGGCAGAAGCTAAGTGTTACGGCGTGAAAGCCAAGCCAGTGATTATCGGACCGGTCACCTATCTGTGGCTGGGCAAGGCAAAAGACAATTCCGACCGTCTCGCCCTACTGCCCCGTTTGATTCGCGTGTACGTAGACCTGCTGGAAAAATTAGCGTCGCATGGTGTGGAGTGGGTGCAAATTGACGAGCCAATACTTGTCACCGAACTCAATGCGGATTGGCGCTACGCTTTCAACTTGGCCTACCATGATCTTAAAGCGAGCCGCGTCAAAATGTTGCTGGCGACCTATTTCGGTTCGCTTCAAGACAATCTGCACCTGGCCGCCAACCTGCCTATTGCTGGCCTTCACCTGGATGCCATCAACGCACGCGATGAAGTGATATCCGCGTTGAATATGCTACCTGCACACAAAGTGCTTTCGGTCGGTGTGGTGAACGGGCGAAACATCTGGAAAACTGACCTTACAGCGACGCTCAACTGGCTGGAGCCTATTGCCGAGCGCTTGGGTGATCGCCTTTGGATTGCGCCATCATGCTCGCTGCTACATGTGCCAGTCGATCTCGATAGCGAACAAAATCTGGATAACGATATTCGCTCATGGCTCGCGTTTGCATTGCAAAAACTAGACGAATTGAAGGTACTGACAAAAGCCGTTAACCATGGTCGCCATTCCGTCAAAAACGAACTGGCTGCGAATCAGGCATCGATTACCGCTAGAAGGGCCTCTCCGCGTGTAAACAACCCCGCAGTGAAGACAGCACTAAATACAATCGACGCGGCGCTTGGTCAACGCACTAGCGTCTACCAACAACGTGCAAAGACACAGGCTGCATTCCTTAAGCTTCCGTCCTTTCCCACTACGACAATTGGCTCCTTCCCGCAGACTGCAGAAATTCGCCATGTACGAAGCCAATTCAAAAACGGGGCACTTGCACTCGGCGAGTATCAACAAGCAATGCAGACCGAAATTGCCCGTAGTGTGCGTGAGCAGGAAGCGTTGGACCTTGACGTATTCGTGCACGGTGAAGCTGAACGCAATGACATGGTCGAATACTTCGGTGAGCAACTCGACGGCTACACATTCAGCCAATTTGGGTGGGTGCAATCGTATGGTTCACGCTGTGTGAAGCCACCAATTCTGTTCGGCGACATCAGCCGCCCAAAGGCCATGACGGTTGAATGGACACAATACGCCCAATCGCTGACAACTAAACCCATGAAAGGCATGCTGACCGGACCCGTCACTATCCTGAACTGGTCGTTTGTGCGTGATGACCAGCCGCGGTCCGTTTCGTGTTTCCAACTTGCTATGGCGATGCGCGAGGAAGTCCTTGACCTTGAGAAGGCTGGGGTGCGCGTGATCCAGATCGACGAGGCTGCACTGCGTGAGGGTTTGCCATTGCGTAGATCACAATGGAAAGGATACCTCGACTGGGCGGTCGAATCGTTCCGTATTACGGCAAACGGCGTAAAGGACGAGACACAGATCCATACCCACATGTGCTATTCAGAATTCAACGACATTATTGCGTCTATTGCCGACATGGACGCCGATGTGATCACGATTGAAACTTCGCGCTCAGATATGGAGCTGCTTGAAGTATTCGATAACTTTAAATACCCAAATGAAATCGGCCCGGGCGTATATGACATTCATTCGCCCAACATTCCGACGCAGGAACACATTGTGCAGCTGATGCGCAAGGCCGCAGCGCGCATACCTGCCGAGCGTCTGTGGATAAATCCGGATTGCGGCTTGAAAACGCGCAACTGGACGGAAGTGATTCCGGCACTGAAAAACATGGTGGCAGCAGCGAAAATTTTACGTGCGACCGCGGCAACCATTCGGTAGCTCTGCCGCGTTCGGTAGGAGGCGATTGTTCGCACAACTTTGGGCAGCGGGTGTCGTGAGCCAGTAAAAATACATACTGATTTGAAATTCGGCGCAATAGGGAATTTCACAATTTCAATAAATCGCCGCGAACGTTAGCAATTCGACGTAATGCCACCACAAATTGTAGTTTTTTATAATATGTAGCTGATTTATGTCAGAAGCGCAGTCTCTGATGTGGTGCGTCTTAGCGATCTTCCCGCTCTAACTGGTATGCACGTCTACCGCCCTGATTTTGAAACTCTTGCCAGAGTGCGGTAGGCCGAAGAATTCGCCAGCAGGGTACCGGTCAAATCGCCGCGAACCACGATCTTATCGCCTGCAACGACGATCTCTTTGACTTCATGCTTCATGTCAGCACTGATTGTCTCCACAGGAGACTTCGACGTTCGTCAAAGAAAATCTAGCTTTTGAGCACCCTGCTATTGGTGAAGATGCGCACAAAATTGCTTATTCCATGCTAATGCTGCAACCGCTTGTTGCGCTGAATCAGTTCGAGCGAGCTTTGATCCGAGAACGTCAGCGTGAAGGAATCGCGATTGCGAAGGCAAAGAAATTATTTAACGGCAGGAAACCGGCACTGGATAAAGCGGCAGTCTCCAAACTTCATCAAATGGTTGCAGACGGTGAGTCCAAAGTGAATATCGCCAAATCACTTCGCATCTCGCGCGCAAGCGTTTATATATATATTTGAACGCATGAAAAGCCGGAATTGAATTCAGCATCAAAGCTGGATTAAACCTACTTCGCAGTCGGCAACTCTTTCCAGTTAGTTGTATACCGCGGGCTGCGGTTTTCAGCGCGCATGGCCCAACGTTGCGAGTAGCCAGCAGCAGCCGTCCGCAGGGTGCCGCGACCCCAAAGACTGTTTACAGAATCTAAAACCGCCATTGCCTTCGCTGATTTGATGCGTGCTGCTGGATCATCGAATAGTGTTTCTTGGCGTAGATGCTTTTGCTCCAATGCCATTAGCATGACGCCACACTTTTTATAGGCGTATCCATCTCTAAAGATTCTTCCTAGTCCACGCATGGCCCATGTCGTGAGCACAGTGGTGTCGTCGCTGACATCGGGCAGCGGGACAACAATACTGCCGTTGTACTGCTCGTCTTGTTCCCGAAACCGGTTGGTCTGGACGAACACATACACAGAGCCAGCGACTGCACCCTGAGCTCGTAGTTTTTCAGCGGCATTATGGATATGCCATGCCACCGCCTCGCCGACCTGTTCCCGCGTGTGCTGCATCTTGCCGAAGCTGCGGGATGACATGATCTGCTGTTTCGGAGGCGCAACGTCTTCAAGTGCAATACACGACAAACCGCAAAGCTCACACACCGTGCGCTCGACCACGACACCAAAGTGTTTGCGCATCGCTTTCGCGTCAGCGTGTGCCAGGTCGTAAACCGTCAGCACCTTCATTTCGGCAAGCCGTGCGGCGATACGACGGCCGATGCCCCACACTTCGCCAACGTCTATACGCCGCATCCAGTCGTCTCGTTCAAGAGAAGTCATGCCGGTTACATCACAGACGCCATTGAACTGCGCATTCTTCTTGGCTAAGTGATTGGCAAATTTAGCCAGCGTCTTGGTTTCGCCGAAACCCACGCAAACGGGTAGACCGGTCCATCGACGCACCCGCTCTCGGATCGTGCTGCCCATGGACTTATTGCCCCCGTAAAGTCTCGCTGTAGACTCGACACGCAAGAAGCTTTCATCAATCGAGTAAACCTCCATGTGCGGAGAGAACTCGCGCAATACACTGACGACTCGGTTGCTCATTGGACTTGACCCGTTTCCACGGACACATTTGACTTCTTGATTTCAGTGCATTCAGTCCATTTGTGGCATGGGATGAAGGGTGATTATGGTGGGTGTGATTTCTAGGTTTTGTACGGTTTTTTCCTGCTCCTTCATTTCAA
>JBBRFJ010000083.1:0-12378 GCA_038224475.1 Burkholderiales bacterium | reverse complement strand
GCCGATGAGAAAGAACACGTGGGCGGCCAACCAAAACCACCACGCGAAGACACCTGTGAAACGAAAGCCGCGCAAATCCACCACAGCAGCCATGCGCCCAATGGTGGCTAAGTTACCGTAATCGGCATAGTGAAATGGCTTTGGCGCCGGGGTCAGTGTCGACGCGATTGCGCCTGTATCGATATTCGCATTTGCGTCTGCAATGCGTGCATGAATGAGCTTGGCCACATAAGCGCCCATCTGTTTGGCGGCGGGTGCAATACCCGGTACGGGTTTGCCATCCTGCTGAAGTGAGGCGAGATCACCGATCACAAACACGTCGCGATGATTTTTTATGGTGAGGTCTGGCTCCACCAGCACGCGCCCAGCGCGGTCGCGCTCCGCAGGCAATAGCGCACCGAGGGGCGACGCGGCCACGCCGGCGGCCCAGAGAATGGTGCGACTGTTCACCCTTGCACCGGTTTTGACACTCGTGCCGCCCAGCACATAGCCGCTCGCATCGATGGCGGTGACCGGCGCGCCACAGCATACTTCGACACCAAGGCCGCGCAGGTGCTGTTCGGCATTTGCAGAAAGGGATTCCGGAAAACTCGCGAGTACGCGTGGGCCTGCTTCGATCAGGCGCACGGTCGCGCAACGCGGGTCGATATTGCGAAACTCCTTGCGCAAGGTGTGGTGTGCAATCTCGGCGAGCGTGCCCGCCAGCTCAACACCCGTCGGCCCGCCGCCGACAAGAGCGAAATGCATCCATTCATCGCGCTCTTCCGGCGAGGTGGCAAGCTCCGCGCGTTCAAATGCAAAAAGAATGCGTTGACGAATATGAAGCGCATCGGCAAGGGTTTTTAAGCCCGGCGCATGCGCTGTCCAAGCGTCGTTGCCGAAATAGGCGTGGGTGGCGCCAGTGGCAAGCACCAGGCTGTCGAAGGGAAGCTCGGTGCCATCTTCGGTAGTGATGCTCTTGCGGTTCACATCAACTGCCGTGACCTTGCCCAGACGGACTTTGACGTTGCTCTGATCACGAAGGATATGCCGTAACGGTGCTGAGATATCTGGAGACGATAACCCGGCCGTGGCAACCTGATAAAGCAGCGGCTGGAAGAGATGATGATTGGCGCGATCAACCAAGGTAATTTGCACAGGTGCGTCGGCAAGTCCGCGGGTCGCCCAGAGCCCGCCAAAGCCGCCACCGATGATTACAACTCGATGCGTATTTTCATGCATGGTTCATTATTTTTGGTCATTGCGATGGGATGAGAATTCACTCTGAGGCGACACGAAAATTGACGCTGTAGTAGCCCCTATGAGGTTCGCACAGACTCCGATGGTACTCGTTACCGCGGTTGTTGCAGCATTTACTTTTTGATTTACTTTGGCACTCAAGAAAATGCGCGGATCACGCAGCGCCCGCGGCCTGCACAAATCAAAACTCCAACGTGACCCATGCAATACTTCCGCTGCAAACCAATGCCTTTTTTATTTACCAAAAACCATGACTCCATTGACGCAAAAACAAAATACCCAGGCCAATAAAACTCAAAGCATAAGGCCAAAAGCCGTATCAACTGCAAGCCTGAAAACGGGCATCAACAAGTTTTTTGTTCAAACGATTAATGCGACGCGCTCGACATTGAGAACACTCGTTTTGAGGGCCAAGTGTTTAATCTCTGGCGTAATTACTTTAACGCTTGTTGGCTGCGGCGGGGACAAACAATATCCAGCCGGCTGGCCCGCGCTGGTGGACAAGCTGAGCCTTTCCTTACCGGGTCGCAACTGCCCTGACATGAAGGGGCTGTATTCATACGATTCAATGCAGTACGACGAATCCGCATTCGAAATCCTGTCGACTGTTTTGGGGTCGGGCGTTGAAGAGAAGTCCGGCATGCGATGGAGCATCATGACAATCAAGGGAGATGCAGCGACCGCGCTGACGGTAAATTTCGAAGGGTCTGGACCACGTTCTAATGAATTCAGCCCGACCGCAATCTCGCAGACCCCCATCACTCAGACAATCAGCCTTCAGCGCGGCGTCCATTACAAATGTGAGAGCGGCTGGCTGGTGGGCGAGCCGCAGGCAATGTCCCTCATCGGCATGGATCGCACACAAATAAGCAAATTCCAACGCAACTTTGAACGCGGTAACGAACGTAAAAGCGAGCGCTATCCCACGCGGTCGGTAGGGTTGCAAACCGCGCGGCTTCGTTTAGACAGTAGTGGCTCAATAGTGGCGCTTTCAGATGTGAGCGAGGCGCGAGAATTTAGCATTTGGCCCGGCACAAGGGGTATTAAATATTGGGTTGACGTAACCCCTCGTTGGGCGCGGTGGCAAAACGAAGGCGATGCACCCGGCACTAAAATCAGTCCTCAGGTCTTGGCTCGGATCGAGCGCGAATTATCTGAAATGGAAAACGGCACAAATGTGAGGGCGTCCGTGCCCGCATCTGGGTTGCCCCCTTCGCCCACCACACCTATTGCGCCTGGCATAAACGCCCCGCCGACCGCACCGATTGAGCTCCCCACAAAGCCGCTGGATCCCTTAAAGCCATTAATTCCCTTAAAGCCGGTCAGTGGCCAAGACCTGCAAGCGCTCGTTCAAAACATGAGCGATGGTTCCTCACTGGAAGGGGTGACCCGCCAAGGTGAACGCATTGTGGTGCGGCTCCATTTCACCGACCCCGCGCAAATCGCCAGCACCATCAAGAATCTGAGCGAGTCCGGCGCATTCACTGACATCGAACATCGAGGCACGATCGCGGGCGTGGGTAAAAACGGCATCGCTACGATCAGCATGAAGCAGCGCTGACCGGCGGACTCCGAGCCCTTTTATGCGCCAATGAGAAACCGCGCTGCTGGAACCTAAAAGTGACCCATGCGATAATCCGCGGCACCGCCAAAAATACTTTTTGGCACTAGCAATACACACAAGCAACACACGAAGCCATTGATGCAAAAACAGCACGCCGACAATAATAAAAGTCACCCCGCAGGCGTCAATCACACACCGATGATGGCGCAGTACCTCGCCATCAAAGCGGAGCACCCCGATACGCTCGTTTTTTATCGCATGGGCGATTTTTACGAGCTATTTTTTGCCGACGCGATCAAGGCCGCAAAACTGCTCGACATCACGCTCACCCAGCGTGGCAATTCAAACGGCGCGCCGATCAAAATGGCAGGCGTACCGTTCCACTCGGTGGAGGGCTACCTCGCCAAATTAGTGAAGCTCGGCGAATCCGCGGTGATCGTGGAACAGGTGGGGGAAGTGACCGGCAAAGGGCCGGTGGAGCGTGCGGTCACACGCATCATCACGCCGGGAACGCTGACCGATTCGGCGATGATGCCCGATGCGCGCGATGTGATTATCGCGGCCGTGTTTATTCAGAGTGAAAAATTGGGCATCGCCGCACTGTCACTGGCGAGTGGACGTTTTCGGATTATGGAAACGGTTGTCGGCTCGCTCGTATCTGAGCTGGAAAGATTGCAGGCCGCTGAATTGGTGGTCGCTGAAAGTTTCGCGGTCCAGCTGAATAATATTTCATTAAAGCCTTCAATCAAACGGCTGGCGGATTGGCAATTCGATTCCGAGTCGGCTCACAAACTTTTATCCAAACAATTTGGCACTAAAGATCTGGCAGGTTTTGGTTGTGAGCTGATGAATAACGCACTTGCCGCCGCCGGTGCGCTGCTGCATTACGTACAACAAACCCAGCGCGCCGCACTGCCGCACATCACGGGTTTGTCGGTCGAGCGTGATAACGAATTTATTCGCATGGATGCGGCGACGCGGCGCAATCTGGAAATTTCAGAGACGATCAATCGCGATGCGTCACCAACGCTTTTTTCGCTGCTGAATACGACGGTGACGAGCATGGGCGCGCGCATGATGCGCGACTGGCTGCATCACCCGCTGCGTGATCGGCGGGTGATTGTGGAGCGCTTGCAAGCTAGCGCGGTACTGATGCCGCACGTGATGAATATTCGCGCCATCATCAGCGATTGGGCGGACATCGAACGCATCGTTACCCGCGTTGCGTTGAAGACGGCGCGGCCACGCGATTTGAGTGCGTTGCGGGACGCGCTGGCGGCTGCGCCATCGCTCTACCAATTGCTCATCAATCTTGAAACCCAAGCACTGGCGAGGCACTTGGAACATTTTTGCGCGGAACCGCTCATCCACGCTGGGCTTGCTGCCGCGATCAAAGATGAGCCATCGATTACGATTCGCGATGGTGGCGTGATTCGCGATGGCTTCAATGCGGAGCTCGACGAGCTGCGCGGTATGCAGTCGAATGCGAGCGGTTTTCTGCTGGATCTGGAGGCCCGTGAGCGTGCCCGCACGGGGATCGCAAGCCTGCGCGTGGAATATAACCGCGTGCATGGTTTTTATATCGAGATCACGCAAGGGCAGCTCGATAAAAACGGCGCACTGCCGGACGATTATCGTCGCCGCCAAACCCTTAAAAATGCGGAGCGTTTCATTACACCGGAATTAAAAGCGTTTGAAGACAAGGCGTTGTCGGCCGGTGAGCGCGCGCTGGCGAAAGAGAAATTTTTATTCGATCAATTGCTGGACAGTTTGCTGCCCCATGTTTCCGCTCTGCATGCGCTGGCTCGGGCGGTGGCCGAGCTGGATGTACTTTGTGCGAATGCTGCCAATGCGCTCGATTTCAAATTGGTCGCCCCCACGTTTATAGATGATGATCGCGTCACAATTGATCGCGGTCGCCACCTCGTTGTTGAAAGCCAGGTCGATAGTTTTATCGCCAATGATTGCGAGCTTTCCCGCTCGCGCCAGTTGCTGTTGATCACCGGCCCAAACATGGGCGGCAAATCGACTTATATGCGCCAAGTCGCACAGATTGTGCTGCTTGCACACACCGGCTCATTCGTGCCCGCGAAGTCGGCTGAGATTGGCAAGATTGACGCGATCATGACGCGAATTGGCGCGTCGGATGATCTGGCGGGTGGCCGCTCAACATTCATGGTCGAGATGACCGAAGCCGCAGCGATTTTGAATAGTGCGACGATGCATTCGTTGGTGTTGATTGATGAAATTGGTCGCGGCACCTCGACCTTCGACGGCCTCTCGCTAGCCTATGCCATCGCCCGACATCTGGCGGAAACAACACGCTGTTATTGTCTATTCGCGACGCATTATTTTGAGCTGACGCGGTTGAATGCGGAGCTACCCAATTTGGCGAACGTGCATCTTGACGCGGTGGAAATGAAAGACAAGATTGTGTTTCTGCACAAGCTCGAATCCGGACCGGCCAATCAGAGCTATGGCTTGCAAGTGGCGCAGCTGGCGGGCGTACCAAAATCGATTGTTCGTGTTGCAAAAAAGCAGCTGGGTGAATTAGAGCAAGCGCAGGCAGGACGCCATCCGCAGGGTGATTTGTTCTCGGCGGCCACACCCGTGCTAGAGGTTGAATCGAATCCAGCATTGGATGCGCTGGAGGGCTTAAAGCTAGACGAGCTGTCGCCGAAAGAGGCGTTAGTTGCGCTTTATGAGCTTCAAGAACTCTTACGAAACACTCTTAGAAAAATGAATTAATGACTACAATTTTGAAAACACTTTTTTCGGCGTTTGCGGCGTTCACCCTTGCCGCCTGCTCTTCGCTACCTGCAAACCACACCTATTCATTCGCATTGATTGGTGATCAGGAATACTCGGCCCGTGAGGAAGCGCTGTTCCCGGATTTACTCGACGCGATCAGCAGCGAACCGATGGCTTTTGTAGTGCACGTCGGCGATTTCAAAGCCGGCAGCAATGCGCCCTGCACCGATGCGCTTTACGTACAGCGGCGCGATGAATTCAACCGCTCGAAACATCCGTTTATTTTGTTGCCCGGCGATAACGATTGGGTAGATTGCCGTCGGCCCACCAACGGCCCTTATCAACCCTTGGAGCGGCTTGAAAAGCTGCGCGAGATTTTCCACACCTCGCCGGAAACGCTGGGCAAAGACAGGTTTCCGCTGCTTCGCCAGTCAGACGTTTTTGCTGCTGATCCGATACTTTCGCGTTACACCGAGAATACGCTGTGGGTTCACGGCGGCGTGGTCTACGCCACCCTTAATATTCAGGGCAGCAATGACAACAAAGGATTTGATGCAGCCAACGATGCCGAACAAATCGAACGCAACCGCGCCAATATTGCCTGGCTAAAACACGCCATGATTACGGCGCGCGCAGACAACATCACCGGCCTGGCGATTTTTTTGCAGGCGAATCCGGGCTTTGAAGAGGCACCTGCGGTTGTGCGAAAGAGCGGCTTTCATGACTTTCTGGAAGCGTTCGACGCAGCCGCCACGGCGTTCGGTAAGCCAATTCTTTTTGCGCACGGCGACAGCCACCAGTTTCGCGTTGAACCGTATCGCAGCCCGTTGGACAAACATGCCATCAGCAATGTCACCCGAGTGGAGGGCTACGGCAGCCCGTTCGTAAACTGGGTGAAAGTGACTGTAAACGCGAATGATCGCGTCAGCCCGTTTTCGATTCAGTCAGGCGGATTTCCGCCGACCGTGGTGAGATAGCCTAGCGACAGTCGTTTTGGCTGTGCTCGCCGCAGGAGAGATTAGTGGTGATGGCCATGTTCACCGTGCACATGGCCATGCGACAACTCCTCGGTAGTCGCTTTGCGCACATCGTCCACCGTGCATTTGAACAGCAAACGCTCGCCCGCCAAAGGGTGATTGCCGTCGATGACAACCTGGTCATCCGCAATGTTGGTAACGGTGTAGACGACCCACTTATCGTCTTCGTCGCCTGGCGGGAGGCCCTCGAATTGCGCGCCGACTTCAATATTGGCCGGAAATACCGCTTTCGGTTCAATCCGGATGAGGTTCTCGTCGTAATCGCCAAAAGCATCTTCCGGCTCAAGCGATATCGAGAATTCATCCCCTGCTTTTTTTCCATTCAGGCCTTCTTCAACCAGCGGAAAAATCCCGCCGTGACCGCCGTGAACGTAAGCTAGTTTGGTGCCTGCCTCCTCTATCATATTGCCATCGCTGTCAGCGAGCTCATAGGTGAGAGTAACAACGGAGTCTTGTGAAATGATCATGTATAAAGTGAATTAAATTAAAAATACTCTCGGACATCAATGCCCGTGAATTTGCCGGACCAGACCTAAAACATTGTCCACATGTTCGCGTGGGTTCATGTCGTGCAAAATATGTCGCAGGACACCCTTTTTATCGATGATGAAGGTACAGCGCCGCACTGTTTCGTGCGACCCGCCATTGCCGCCCGCACTGCCATTCTTGTCGGCGTTTTTATTGCCATTAGCGTTGGCATTGGCGTTATTGGTAGCGCCATTGCCTGAGTGCTCCATCATGACTTCATATTTCCGCGCCACCTCGCAATCTGTATCAGAAAGCAGCCGCACCGATATGCCATGTTTGTCGCAAAACTCTTCGTGCACCATCCAGTCATCGCGGGATACGCCCATCACGACGGTGTCACATTCAGAAAATTCTTCTTCATTATCCGAGAATTCGATTGCCTCGCGCGTGCAAACGGGCGTGCCATCTCTTGGATAAAAATAAAGAACCACGTTTTTCTTGCCGCGAAAGCTGGAAAGCTGGATCATTTCCATCCTCGCGTCTGGGAGTTCAAATGGCGGGGCAGCAGAGCCGATATGCAACATTGTTTTTTATCTCATCAATAGCGAAGCGATTATTAAATTATTGATTTAATGATGAACAGAGTGCGACATAAGGAAAAAAAGAACGGAAAAGCAACTAACGAGCAACTAAGAGCTGTAGACACAACAACAATAACCCTCTGTGAACTGACGATTTTGCCCGCAAAAATCATGATCACATAATATGGCAGAATTTTGCTGAACTAATTCTAGCGCATTTTTATTTTTAATTTGTCACACACCGATTTAGAAAACCTTACATGAAAAAAAACGTTGCGCTGACGCACCTGAATGGCCTGACGCCAGCCAAGTTTTTACGCGATTATTGGCAAAAGAAACCGCTGCTGATTCGCAATGCATTCGCCGATTTTGAAGCCCCATTGACTCAGGCTGAGATTATCGAGCTGGCAGGGCGCGAAGAAGCAGAGAGCCGGGTAATCACCAAACTCGAAGGAAGCAAAAGCCGGTGGGAAATGCATCAGGGCCCGATATCCAAAAAACTTTTCGGCACGTTGAAAAACTCGGCTTGGACGGTTTTGGTGCAGGACACACAACATTTCTCACGGGAAGCGCATGAGTTACTGCAGCGATTTAGTTTCATTCCACATGCGCGAATTGATGATTTGATGGTGAGCTATGCCGTTAAAGGCGGAGGCGTCGGCCCGCATTTTGATTCATATGATGTTTTTTTGTTACAAGGCGCTGGCGAGCGGCGCTGGCAAATTTCGGCGCAGAGCGATTTATCCCTTGTGCCCGATGTCCCGTTGAAAATTTTGGCGAATTTTAAGCCCGAGCAGGAATGGCTATTGAAAGCGGGCGATATGCTTTATCTACCGCCGGGCTATGCGCATCACGGCGTGGCAGAAACCGATTGCATCACGTGGTCGATCGGCTTTCGCGCGCCGGGTGCTGCTGAAATTACCTATGACTTTCTGGATTTTTTGCGAGATGAGTTGTCCCCGGTCGGGTTGTACAAAGACAGCGATTTAGCAGCAACCGAAGCACCCGGCGGTATTGATCGCGACATGCAAGCGCGGCTCGCGCAAATCCTTGCACAAGCCACAAAAGCGGCGAGCGAGCCGGACATGATGAAACGATTTGCAGGTCGATTCTTTACCGAACCCAAATCGCACATTTATTTCGATGCACCGGAAAAAAAGCTATCGACTCGAACTTTTCTACAAAAAATTTGCGCTAACGGCGTTGAGCTGGATTTGAAGACAAAATTTTTGTTTGTCGATAATATGTTTTTCATGAATGGCGACGAACTGGAAATGTCTCCAGATGTGGCTAAAAAAGATCGCCCGATGTGGCGCGCACTTGCCAACACGAGAACCTTGGCGCCTCGCGATGTGGCACAGCTTTCGCCTGCGTCACATATGCTGCTGCAGAATCTGGTCGCAAACGGTTATGTGCAGATTCTTTAACTCTGTTTTTTATTTACTTAAAGCCACCCAATCACGACGCCTGAAATTGTTTATCAAATAATGGAATCCAACTCGGAAGCGCTGCTGGCGATTGACCGGGTAGTGATCAACGCGACGCGCGAACTTCGAATATTTGATGCACTTCCCGCTACTTTGCGTGAACGCGATTTTGGACGGCCTGCCCGCATTGAGGTCTTGAAGACGCTGCTGTTGAAAAATCGCGCCAGCCGGATTCGCATCGCGTTGCATGAAACGACCGCGATCGAAAGCGAATTACCGCGCTTATTGATGCTCATGCAATTGCATTCGACGCAGGTTCAAATTCATCGCACGGTCGGCCAGGCACGTGAAGCAAAAGATGTGATGATCATCGCGGACAATGCGCACTTTTGGCGGAAGCCCTACTTTGAACATCAGCGCTCGGTGCTGACGCTGCATGATGCAAATTCTGCTCAACCTTTTATAGACCGGTTTGAAGAAATTTGGGAAAGTACGGAACTTGTAGCGGTCGGCGGTGCCACCGGTTTGTAATTTGCGGGGGGTAAAAATGACCGAAAACGGCCGCAACCCACGGATTTATTTACATTTTCTTGCAGATATTGTGCAGTGCGTCAGACAAATGCTATACTTGAAAGTCGGTCGAAAAACGTTATTGAACAGAGCATTGTTGTAAAAGCGTTGTTGAAGAGCACAGCGGTAGTCTGATCGCTTTCAGAAGAGATTTACGAGGAAGCGGTTTGAAACCACGAAGCCGATAAAAATTTTTGATCAAAATTTTTTCATATTAATTATCAAGGGAAGTCGCCATGAACAAGTCAATCCTAGTTGCTGCAATTGTTGCTGTTGGTCTTACCGCCTGCGGTAAAGAAGAAGCCAAAAAAGTTGAAATGCCAAAAGTCGAAGCGCCAAAAGTCGAAATGCCTAAAGCTATCACCGACGCTGCCACCGCAACCACCGACGCTGCAAAAGCTGGTGCCGGTGCTGTTGCTGACGCTGCTAAAGATGCAGGTGCCAAAGCTGTTGAAGCTGGTAAAGATGCCACCTCCGCTGCTAAAGACGCAGCCGCTGCTGGTGCTACCGCTGCTAAAGACGTCGCTGGCAAAGCTGTTGAAGCTGCCAAAGACGCCGGTGCAGCCGCTAAAGACGCAGCAAAAGATGCAATGAAGAAGTAATTTTCGCTAGCTGCGAAAGGTTCAGGTCCAACGTACGTTTGACCTGAAGAAAACGCCGACTTTTGAGTCGGCGTTTTTATTTGCGGCGTCAATTGTTGCCACACGCAATGTTCTTGCAGACAACTCTGACACTACGGCCGCCGGACTACAGACGTTTGACCCACCCGTCAGGCGTCGCGCCACTCGAATCCAGCGTCTTGATCGGCGATTCCTACCCAGCTGCTTTCACAACCCATTGCGTCCGCCAGCGCGGCCTGAGCCAGCGCGGGTGAATTGTTACTGGACGAGAGATGTGCCGCAAATAGATGGGTTAAGCGGGTGCAATCAATACGCGTCAGCAAATGCGCTGAGGTAGCGTTATCGAGATGCCCAAACTTACCGGCAACGCGTCGTTTAAGGGATGCCGGATACGGGCCATTCATGAGCATATCCAAGTCATGGTTACATTCAAGCACCAGCGCATCACAACCCGACAACGTTTCTTCAATATGCACCGTCAGCGTTCCCGTATCGGTCAACACTCCAAGCCGCTTCACGCCGTCTGAAAAAACGTATTGCACCGGCTCGTTTGCATCATGCGGCACGTAGTACGGCGTCACATGAATATCACCGATGGCGAACGATTGGTGTGGGTCAACATAGTGCAGCAGCACCGAAGGCACTGAACTATCGCGCAACACTTTGGCGGTACCGTGCGTCAACCAGACCGGTACGCTGTGTTTACGCGCAAATCTGCCTACGCCACCGATATGATCAGAGTGCTCGTGAGTCACGGCGATGCCGTCAAGATCGCTGGGCGAGAGACCGGCGCGGGCCAGACGCCGCTCGGTTTCCGCCAGGCCGAAGCCGCAATCCATCATGACGCGAGTGGTGCCGGTGCCAGCGGTTACTTCGACAATCAGCGCATTGCCCTCGCTGCCGCTACCAAGGGAGGTAAATCTTAACGACACAACGGCGGATTAATTAAAAATTCAGCGAAAATACCAGCGATGAATGCTACAAAAAAACTGGATTTAAAAGACCGCGAAGCCCGCATGCGCTCGTTCCCGATTCAAAAGACGCCTGCAAAAAAAGGGGGCTCATCGCCTGCGACGAGCCCCCTTTTTTTGCTTACTTTTGGTTATCTACCATCAGAGTTATTTCAACTGTTCAAGCAGCAGCGACAGAATGCGTTTGGCCGTCGCCGAGTTATCAGGCTTACCTTCACCAGTCTGCACTTCAACGTTGCTAGCACCTGCCGCCTCAACGACGTAAATACGGTACTGCGGCTTTGACGCAGAATCGTCCTTGCGCCAGAAAGCGAGCTTGTCTAGAAATCCTTTATCGGATGATTTGGAATCGCCTTCGGGATCAATATAGCGAACGAAAAACAAGCCTTTCGAGCGATCACGATCTTCCACTGTAAAGCCGGTACGATCCAGCGCCAAACCTACGCGACGCCATGTGCGATCAAACGGCTCGCTCACCACCAGCGGACCGTTTTTGGTTTTGTCGTAGCTTGCTTTGCTGATAGATCCTGGCAAGCCCGATCCCGAGACGACAGCGGAGGCTAATACCGTCGCTTTACTTGCCTCTACGCCAAACTTCGCCATCAGGCGATTCAACGTAGCTGCCTCGAGATCGCGGTCGGGTGCTCTGGGTTGCCAACCGGTGCTGGTCTTGTCGAGGTTGGTGTAAATCTCTTCCAAACCGCGATGGCTTAAAAATATGTCGGTTGTACCGGATTCAAGTCCCGGCTCGACGCGAACACGGAATTTATCGCGTGTGTTCGATGACCATAGGCCATCCAGAAATCGTCCCACTGTATTTCTTATGATGTCTTGCGAAATTCTGGTGCGATCTTCATGCCAATCGGTTTCCATAATGCCGATTGTCGCGTTTTCACGATTCAGGACATAGCCCGCATCTGCCCAAAACTCTTTTAACGCAGGCCAAACTTTTTCCGGCGTCGCATTCACTACCAGCCAGCGTTGCTCACCCGCGCGTTCGACACGTGCGTTATCAATTTTCAGTAAGCCCACTTGAACAGTACTGCTGCTTGGGGCGCTTGTGGTACTGCCTGTGCCGCGCTGACTGTATTGTGAATAAGTCGTTGCTTTCCCATCGGGAATGACAAAACGATCATCCACCGTGGGCGAG
>JBBRFJ010000082.1:0-12423 GCA_038224475.1 Burkholderiales bacterium | reverse complement strand
ATTGTGAACATCATCGATGAAATTTCGGAAGAGCCCAGCCCCGGTTATGTCGAATTTAAACTCAAAGGCAAGACCCACAAAATGGACGTGATCGGTAACGACGACGGCCTGTTCTTCGTGTTTCGCGATGGCACTTCCGGAGACACCACCTACCGCCCCTCACGCTTCCTGTTTGTCGAAACGAAGCCCGCACCCAATACCACTTTCAAACTCGATTTCAACAAAGCATATAACCCGCCATGCGCTTTTTCGGAGTTCACCACCTGCCCGCTGCCACCGAAGCAAAACATCATGCAGACACGGGTAGAAGCAGGCGAGAAATATCGTAAGAAAGGCTAGGCGGCTAAATTGCCGTATCGCCGAATGGCTCAATAGCTGAACGACTAAATACCTGCTACGGAAGCGCCTGAAATGAATCATGCCACATCAAAAATTGACGGTGCACTGGGCTTCATCACACTCAATAATCCAGAAAAGCATAATGCCTTTGATGACGTATTGATTGCCGATTTAACCGCTGCACTGGTTGAGATGGAACAGGCGGCTGAAGTGCGGGTTGTCGTCATCGCGGCGGCAGGTAAATCGTTCTCGGCAGGCGCCGATCTCAATTGGATGAAGCGTATTGCCGGCTACTCGCCAGATGAAAATTTTCGTGACGCGATGGGTCTGGGCACACTGATGAAAACGCTGCATGGTTTGAAAAAGCCCACGATCGCGCGCGTGCAAGGTGCCGCCTATGGTGGCGGTGTTGGCTTGATTGCGTGTTGCGATATCGCGGTCGGCACGCTCGCTGCGGCATTTTCGCTTTCTGAGGTGAAGCTGGGCCTCATTCCTGCGGTCATTTCACCTTATGTCATTGGCGCCATTGGCGAGCGCGCGTCGCACCGTTTTTTTCTGACCGGCGAGAAATTTGATGCCCGCGAGGCGCATCGGCTGGGCTTGTTGCACGAAGTTGTATCTACTGACGCTGAAATGGATGCTGCGATTAGAGAATTGTGCAAAGCACTGTTGGCTGGCGGCCCAAACGCACAGGCAGAGTCAAAGTCACTCATCGCAGCCGTCACAAATCGTCCGTTGGATGATGATCTGGTAGCGGAAACCGCGCATCGTATTGCCCGAGTTCGCGCCAGTTCGGAAGGTCGCGAGGGTCTAGCCGCGTTTCTTGAAAAGCGTGCACCCATCTGGTCCGGTAAAACAACGTAGGAAGCCGTATAACCAAGAAAACTCGTCGCACACGCGCAAGGGCGCTGGCCTAGCGATTTGCTGACCTGCTCACAACCTAAGAAAATCCAATTAATGCACGGGCAACAATAAGGTAGAAAAATAAAAATGTTTAAAAAGATTCTGATCGCCAACCGCGGCGAAATAGCTTGCCGCGTCATTCGCACCTGCAAGCGCATGGGGATTCGCACCGTCGCCGTATTCTCAGAGGCCGACACAAATGCGCAGCATGTGAAGCAGGCGGATGAAGCGTACCTGATCGGCGGCCCGCGTCCGGTGGATTCATATCTTAAAGGCGAAATAATTATTGAAGTCGCCAGAAAATCCGGTGCCGAGGCAATTCATCCCGGGTATGGATTTTTGTCGGAGAACGCAAAATTTGCCCGTGCCTGTGAAACCTCGGGAATCGTTTTTATCGGCCCGACCGTTGAGGCCATTGAAAAAATGGGCTCAAAAAGTGCCGCTAAGGCGCTGATGCAAACCGCCAAAGTACCCGTGGTGCCTGGCTATCACGGCGCCAATCAGGATCCCATTTTTTTGGCAAAGCAAGCTGATATTGTCGGCTATCCTTTGCTGATAAAAGCGGTGGCGGGTGGTGGCGGCAAGGGTATGCGTCTGGTTGAAAAATCCGAAGAATTTATTTCACAGCTGGAGGCCGCACGGCGTGAAGCCAAGAGCGCGTTTGGCAATGATGATGTGCTGATCGAGCGCTTCGTATTGGGCCCCCATCACATTGAATTCCAAGTATTTGGCGACACCCACGGCAACTATGTTCATCTGTACGAACGCGAATGCTCAATCCAGCGCCGTCATCAAAAAGTCCTCGAAGAAACCCCTTCGCCGTATTTATCTATTGATGAAAATATGCGCAAGAAAATGGGCGATGCAGCCGTTGCTGCCGCGCGCGCCATCGCCTATCGTGGTGCAGGTACGATTGAATTTATCGCCGGAGAGGATCGCGAATTTTTCTTCATGGAAATGAACACTCGACTGCAAGTTGAGCACCCGATCACAGAAATGATTACCGGTGAAGATTTGGTGGAATGGCAGCTACGAGTCGCGGCCGGTGAGCCCCTGCCACTGAAGCAAAAAGAAATTATCACCGGCGGCCACGCGATTGAGGTGCGGATATGCGCCGAAAACCCGGCAAATGATTTCCTCCCTGAAACGGGAAAGATGCATGTTTTCGCTACACCGACCATGGATGCAGAAGGCGATGTGCGCTTGGATACCGGCGTCGGGGTTGGTCAATTCGCAGGCGATGAAATCAGCATCTATTACGACCCAATGATTGCCAAACTCATTACTTGGGGTGGCGACCGGAACGAAGCGATTCGCCGCATGCAAATTGCTCTTGCCGAAACCGATGTCATCGGCGTTAAAACCAATCTGGGCTTTCTTCAACAGTTGGTTAGACATCAGGCTTTCATTGATGGCGAAACCGATACCGGTTTCATTCCGCGTCATCGCGGAAAGCTAATGGCCGCTGAGAAGGCCTGCCCCTCCGAGGCGCTGATTGCCGCATCGTTGTCTGAACTCGCCCGTGAGCAAAAATCAGCAGGCAGCGAAGTGTGGGACAGCAAAACAGGTTGGTGGCTGAATCGCGGCGCAATGCGTGCGCTGGAGTTTCATACGGCAGGCATCACCGGAAATGACCAGTCCACAGATACAAACGTTGAGATGGTCCAAATCAAATCTATGCCATCCGGCTACACCCTGAATATTCAGGGCCAAGAATTTGATGTCACCCGCCACTCCATTGAAGGCGATATCATCCAGTTCGCCGCAAATGGCGTGGTTCATCACGCCAAGGTTCTTGCGCATCAGGACCAATTTTCAGTATTGCTTTCCAGCACCCGACATCATTTGCGATTAGTGGATCCTTTTCATTTTGAGACCAGTGGTGAAACCAATGATGGCCGCTTGACCGCAATGATGCCGGGCCGCGTCGTGAAAGTCATGGCCGATGCCGGCGATAAGATAAAAAGGGGGCAGGCGCTCATCATCATGGAAGCCATGAAAATGGAGCACACCATCGTTAGCCCGAGAGATGGCGTTGTCGAACGGGTTGCATTCAAGGTCGGCGATATGGTGCCGGCAGATGCTGTTTTGTTTGCGTTTGAGGAGTGAGGCTAGTTGCATTCATCCCGATACGCATTCGCGGGCGATGAACTATGGAATATCCACTCCTGACAAAAAGCAGGTTACGCGCAAAAGCGGTGTGGAATTTAGCTATGCCGATAGCTTGTTCATGAAACTTGTGCTCAAAAACGTTCGCAAACAAGTGATTACCAGCTACGCCTTGAACGGCTGATGTTCGTTTAATTCATCTACATAATTTTCAATGCTGCCCGTCTCGCGCCGGAGAAAATCTTCGACTGCTTTCGCAAATCGCGGCTCTTTCAGCCAGTGTGCGGAATGACATTTTACCGGCATGAAGCCGCGGGCAAGCTTATGCTCGCCTTGCGCGCCACCTTCAAACGTCTGGATGCCTCGCTCTATGCAAAATTCGAGCGTTTGGTAATAACATGTTTCAAAATGCAGGCCAGACTGAAATTCAGTGGTCCCCCAATATCGCCCGAACAGAGTGTCGTGATTAAATAAATTCAGAGATGAGGCAATAGGTTTGCCGTCACGTTTGGCGATGACCAGCAAAATATTTTCGGGCATTTTTTCCCCAATCAAGCCGAAGAATTGTCGATTCAAATAGGGCGTCGAATGGTGCGCGCGGTAGGTGCCGTCGTAGCAATTCGTAAAGAAATCCCAATCGGCGCTGCTAATTTCAGCGCCGGTTTTGCGTTCAAAAGTGACGCCTGCCTCGGCGACTTTTTTACGTTCCTGCTTGACCTTCTTCCGCTTGTCGTGGCTCATGGTGGCGAGGAACGCATCGAACGTGGCATAGCCTGCGTTTTGCCAATGAAACTGAACTGAAGTGCGCGGCATAAATCCTGCCGTCATCAAGGCAGCATGGTCTGCTTCGGCAGGAAACAATACATGCACAGATGAGACTTCGGTTTGCGCCGTAATCTCTAGCAAACCTTGGATGAGTAATTGCCTATCTCCGTCCGTGGCGGCCATCATACGCGCGCCTGAGCAAGGTGTGAATGGAATGGCTGCGAGCAGCTTTGGATAATATTCCAGTCCCGCCCGATGATAAGCCTCGGCCCATGCCCAGTCGAAGACATACTCGCCGTACGAATGACCTTTCATATATAGCGGCACTGCACCTGCAAGGACGACGCGACCGGCTACCTCCCGCCAAAGGGTGACGAATTGCGGCAGCCAGCCTGTTTTAGCAGTGGTGCAGTCGGCGTCGATCATTGATTGCAGAAACGCATGTTTTAACGTCGGGTTGTTGTCAGCGAGCGTATCCCATTCAAGCGGGTAAATCTCTTTCAGGTCGTCGAGAACTTTGATTTCGTATTCACGCATTTTGGCTGTTCATTGGTTTATGTAATCGTGCAAAAGAGGTGGTTGCGCGAGAGGGACGTTATGGCTCGTGGATAGTTGTGCGTGCTTTTGAAGGCGATCATCGAAACCGAGCTCTATCGTCGCCTATAATAATCGGTGTATTCACGTTACCCATAAAAGTAAATTTCCCCTATGAAAATTGCCGTTGCACAACTCAATCCATTCTTGGGTGACCTTGCCGGCAATGTTGAGCGAATGCTATCGGAAGCACGTCGCGCGGCTGATGAAGGCGCTTCATTATTAGTAACACCCGAGCTGTCCATATGTGGCTACCCGCCCGAAGACCTGTTGTTTCGACACGATTTCCGGCGCGCATGCGCGGAGGCGCTAATCACCATGGCGTCAAAGGTATCGGGTATCAGTATTCTGGTGGGGCACCCACAGGTCGTCGAGGACCGGCTTTATAATGGCGTTTCGCTGCTCGAAAACGGGCAAATTGCAGGCACCTACCTTAAACAAAAATTGCCCAACTATCAGGTGTTTGATGAAGCCCGCTATTTCTCGACGGGTCATCAACCGTTCGTTTTTCCGCATCATGGCCTGAAGATTGGCGTACTGATTTGTGAAGACGTCTGGTTTCCCGAACCGGTGGCGGCCACTAAAGCAGCCGGTGCAGATCTTATGGTGGTGCCGAACGCGTCCCCCTATGATTTCCAAAAACTAAATGTTCGTTACGATGTGGTGCGCGCGCGGGTTGCTGAATCGGGCTTGCCTATTCTTTATGCGCATATGACCGGTGGCCAGGACGAATTGTTGTTTGATGGCGCATCATTTGGCATTAACGTTGATGGAGGCGTGGGTTATCAAGAGCGAGAGTTTGAAGAAGCACTAGGGTTTGTTGATTTTGCGGACGGCAAGTTCAGCGGCGCTGTTCACGCGCCCTTGTCACTTGAGGCCAGTGTCTACCGCGCGCTGGTGGTCGCGCTGCGCGATTACGTTAACAAAAACAACTTCCCTGGCGTGCTGCTGGGATTATCGGGAGGCGTTGATTCAGCGATCGTATTGGCGATTGCGGTGGATGCGCTGGGTCCTGCCCGCGTGCAGGCGGTGATGATGCCGTATGAATACACGTCGCAAATTTCGCTCGATGATGCGCGCGAAATGGCCCGCATTCAAGGGGTCAAATATTCAGAGATGAGCATCAAGCCAATGGTTGATGCCTATGCTGGTTCGCTTGCTGAGTCGTTCAAGGGCCGCAAAATGGATGCCGCCGAAGAGAATATTCAAGCAAGAGTCCGCGGCACGCTCCTAATGGCGCTGTCAAATAAATTCGGCGCAATGGTTGTGACGACAGGCAATAAGTCTGAGATGGCAGTAGGTTATTCGACGCTATATGGCGATATGGCCGGCGGCTATGCCATTTTGAAAGACGTCGCTAAAACGCTGGTCTACAAGCTGTGTCATTGGCGGAATCAGCAATCGCGGGTGATTCCTGACCGGGTAATTTCGCGGCCACCAAGCGCTGAGTTGCGACCCGACCAGAAGGATCAGGATTCACTGCCCGATTATGCGATCTTGGATCAAATCGTTGAGCTTTTCATGGAACAAGACCGTTCACCGTCAGAGATTGTGGCACTCGGATTTTTGCAGGCGGATGTAGAGCGCGTGACGAAATTACTCAAAATCAATGAGTACAAGCGCAGACAATCCCCGGTGGGCGCCAAAATTACCCGGCGCGGATTTGGTAAAGACTGGCGTTACCCGATAACATCTAAATACAATCCAATTTAGGGGGAAATATGAAAAAAATTGAAGCGATTATCAAACCATTCAAGGTCGACGAAGTTCGCGAGGCGCTGATGGAGTTGGGTGCCTCCGGATTGACGGCGACCGAAGTAAAAGGCTTTGGTCGACAAAAAGGCCACACCGAGCTTTATCGCGGCGCGGAATATACGGTTGATTTCCTGCCCAAAATTAAAATTGAAGTTATTCTTAACGATGATATGGTCGATAAAGCAATAGACGCGATTATCAAAGCCGCGCGCACGGGCAAGATCGGTGACGGCAAAATTTTCGTAACTGACGTGGGCCGCGTCGTACGTATTCGGACGGGTGAGACTGATGAAGACGCGGTTTAATAAGCTGACGCTAATGTAAAGAAGTGCGTTCAATGTGGTACTGTATTTTGGACATTGATTCGCGGGTACTTTCGCTTGGCTCACGCTGGTTTCAGTCTCTGATGTCGTTAAGGCATTGAAAATTTGAGAAGGGAGAAGTGATGTTATTAGGTCTTTTTTATATCTTTGCGATTGCTTGCATCATTTTTTATTACACAGGCCACCTAAAGCGATGGCGTGCGGAATGGGTATTGATCGTGCTGGCAGTGGCAGTTTTTCCAGCAGTGCTGTTTTTATAAGTACGGTGGCACAGACAAAAAACTCGCTTGATTCGAGCGGGTTTTTTTAAGTGTCTTAAGTTTCTCTTAGGTGTCTCTTAATTGTCTCAACACAACTGCTGCAGAAATGATGCCCATACAGTCGTTTAAGGTTGTCAGCTCATCAGCGGATTTTGCTTATAAAACGCTTTGAGCTGAGCATAAACCGCCGGATAGCCTGTTGCCAGATGTTCGGGGCGCTCAAAAAATGTTTCCGACGCCACCGCAAAAAATTCAGCGGGACTCTGACTGCCATACGGATCCATCGGCAAAATATTGGCTGTCATGTGTTCAAACCGTGATGGCCCTGTTGCAAATCGCCAGTGCTCATTCGCGTCATCGACGCGCTTGCAAAAGTCCAGATATGCATCCATAAAATCGCGTTTCCAGGCAGCCGCACTCATGCCTTTGTGTAGCGGTGGAAAGCCATTCGCATTGCCATTCCGCATATCCAGCTTGTGTGCAAACTCATGAATAACGACGTTATGTGCATGGTGTCGGCGGTGGCTTGCATCAGCCGGCGCAACGTCTTCGTAAGAAAGCACAACCGGCCCGCCCAGCCACGCCTCCCCGGCCAGCACGTCGCGGCTAGTGTGCACCAGACCATGGTGGTCGGTGATCTCGCGCTGGGGTGAAAATTTACCGGGATATACAATCACCTCTGACCAATCATCAAACTCGTCAATACCCAGTTCCAAAACCAACAGGCTTGCTTGCGCTGCGATTTGTACCTGCATCAGCACGGTGACCTCAAGATCAGCCGCGCCTAGAATCGTCTTGCGCGACAAAAAGTCGGAAGCAATTAATCGCAAACGCCGACTTTCTTCTTTTGTCAGGCGCTGTAATGAGCGGTATGGCTCGGTTGCCTGCCACCAAAGTGCCTCGTCAATCAACGGCACCACCCTCGCGGTAGCTCGTTTAGCCCTGCGGTAAGTCAGGCGAATTTGGTCAATCAACGCGTTAAACATCTGGATTTACATTGTCTGCACTAGTTTAATTTGACGATATGTGCGGCCAGTTTTGCAACACTCAATGGCGCGGATCCCTCCGCTTTATTGTTGATGATTACAAACGCAGGATGATTCGCCTCTACCGCGCGCAAACATGCCGCGGCCAGACTGCTGCGACTTTCAAGATCTTCATCCACTAATCGATTAAACGGAAAGTAGTGCGTTTTTGCATCGGCATATTTAAAACCTGAGTGCAGGCTCCACCGCGCGACAAATGCGCCTGGCTCCATTATTTGATTCATCATTTCAATTTGCCGGTGTGGTGCAGGCATATTGGCATGGCTTGCCACACACAATCTCACGCCGGTGGTCTTAAGGCACATTAAAAACCGATCCGTCAGCAATTCAGGGTCGCGAATTTCAACCGCATATAAAAAGGCGGGTGGCAGCGCTTTTAGAAAACGATACAGTCGATTGATCCACATGTCGGGCTGTTGGGTTTGATGGCGACCCTGCGGCGGGAATTGAAACACCAGCGGGCCGGTGTTTATGCCAAGCCCTGCCGTGGCTGGGGCGATGAACTCGTTGATCGCGTATTCGATGTTAAGGAAGTAAGGGCTGTCGCTGAATGTACCCTCATCAGAGCGCACGTAGGAGCTGGTTAGCGCCATCGGTGCCTTAACCAGAAACCGAAAACCATCATCGACTTGGCTCGCGTAGCGAGCGTAATCACGCTCGGCAATGGGGGCATAAAACGTCCGGTCAATACCTACCGCGCGACATAGCGGATGTTGGGCATAGGCGGGTAAGCCGTCACGCGCCAGCTTTTGGTCTGAAAATACCCCCGCGTAAATCAGGCCATTCCAGCCGGGGAATGACCAAGATGATGTGCCAAGATAAAGTTTTTGGGGCAGTTTATGAGCGATATCAATTGATTCTAATGAGGCGGATGCTGCACCAACTACTGATTTTTTTGACAGGGTGCCCAGCTCATTTTTGCGCGAGATAACGGTCTTGCTGACCTCGTTAGGATCCTTTACAGATTCGCCAAACAAATCAAATTGAGGTGTCGGTCTGGACATGCCGTGGCTTTTCAGGAGGCGCGTTATGATTTAGAAATATTACGTTTACACTTTAAAATAGATGGTCAATAAATGGGAGACATCGCCTTGAAGTTTTTTCTTTCTGCCAGTTTTTTTGCGCTTTTTGCGGCATTCACGACCATGTCTAGCTCTTCAGCCAGAGCGGATATCATCATTCAAGGCAAGGTCGTTACGATGAACGATGCGGGTGATGTATTTCCCGACGCGAAGGTTTGGCTGCGCGACGGAAAAATCTTTGCTCTTCTAAAGCGCGGTGAGGTGCTGCCACCTGAAGCGAAAAACATTGCCGTGATCAACACCAACGGCGTGATTTATCCGGGCATGATTGACCTGCATAACCATCCCGAATACGCACACTATCCGTTGTTACCGGTGACCCGAAAATATAAAGATCGTTATGAATGGCGCTGGTACGACGACGACTATAACAAGCGCATTACATTCCCGCAGCAGGTGTTGGCGAATGCCAATTATTATGACCTTGGCCTCGAAATCGGTCGTTACGGCGAATACAAAGCGTTAGTGGGCGGCACTACGTCATTGCAAGGGGGGCGTGTTGGGCAGCCTTACGCAAAGAGCGAATGTCTGGTGCGTAACATCGAAACATCAGCGGTGGCCTCGCGCCTCGCCAGCAGCCGTGTTGATATCGGCCGCGACGCGGAAGAATGGAAAAAAATTCAGGAAGAATACGCCAAAGGTTTGCTTGTCGTGCATCTGGCGGAAGGCCCGAGCGCAAGAATGGCGGACGAATTCCGCTATATCAAACAAAGCGGATTGTTGGGCCCTAATTTGATTGCAATCCATGGCGTGGGGCTTACCGAGCCCCAGCTAAAAGAGATGGCGGATGCAAAATCAAAACTGGTCTGGTCGCCGCTATCCAACTTTATTTTGTATGGCAAGACCGCCAATATTGATGCGGCGCGGCGCTCAGGTATTTCCATTAGCATCGCGCCGGATTGGGCTCCCTCCGGTAGCAAGTCTATTTTGGGAGAATTAAAAGCCGCTGACCTGGTGAATAAAAATGAATTAAAAATGCCCTTCACGGACCGTGAATTAGTCGAAATGGTCACGCGTCGCCCGGCGGAGGCAATGAACTGGGCGGACAAGTTGGGACAAATTCAGCCGGGATTTTTGGCAGATTTGATTGTTGTGGACAGCTTAGCTGGCGAGGCGGGGTCCCCATATCGGAATCTGATTGACGCCACTGAGGATAATATTGCGCTGGTCTTAGTACGCGGCGAAGCGCTGTACGGTGATGCCATTCTGCTACAGAATGTCAGGGGAGGATTCAACGGTTTGGAGTCGCTAGCGAGGCCGCAAGCCACGCTTAGCGCGCGTGATGCAGCACTGAAGCCACGGCGTGAAAAGGCAATTGCACCGAACTGCCCCGACACAGCTCTACCGCTCATGAGTGTCAAGGATACCGCCGCGCGTTTGCAGGAGGGCATGAAATTTGACGCGGGCTACACAGCCAGACGGGTTTCGATTGAGCAAATCACCCGCGATTTGTTGCTCTGTGGAGAGACGAAGCCGCGTGACCCGCCGACAGCAGACGACGCTAGACGGATGCTTGCCTGTCGCTTTGGATTGCCTTTTGAGGACACCACATTAAGCCCCTTGCTTACTATTGATGACGCCAGCTTTTTCACGCGACTAATGGCTAATCCAAATCTACCCGCATACATGAAAGCGCTTCCTGACTATTACAAACCGTAATGGTCGGCCGTGATTTTCGTCACGGTGCCAAGCGCTCGATCTTCCATTGACGGATCGGAGTACTGAAGTCTGCAGTGTTGGCCGTGCTGATGCTGTAGACAATTCGGTCGTGCAGGCGGCTTGAGCGGCCCTGCCAAAATTCAAACCTATCGGGTACCAAGCGGTAGCCGCCCCAATGCGGGGGACGCGGCGGTTTGAGCATATATTTCGCGGCGTATTCCGCTGCGCGTGCTACCAACACGGCCCGCGATGAGATGACTTCGCTCTGTGGAGATGCCCAAGCACCAACACGTGATTCAAGCGGTCGTGAATTGAAATAGGCGTCGCTATCTTCACCGCTAATTTTTTCGACCACCCCCTCAATGCGTACTACACGCTCAAGCTCGACCCAGTGAAATTGCAGCGCCGCGAACTTGTTTCCAGCAAGCTCACGCCCCTTTCGACTTTCATAGTTTGTAAACCAAACAGGGCCGCGTTGATCAAATCCTTTGATGAGTACGATTCGCGTTGAGGGACGCTGGTCTGTGCCCACCGTTGCAAGCGTCATGGCATTAGGCTCCGGTAACTCCGCAGCCAGCGCCTCGTTCAGCCATTTCTCAAACTGGTCAAACGGTGATGCGTTGACATCGCTTTTGGCGAGCGAAGCCACTTTGTAGTCTTTGCGGAGGTCGGCAATATTCATGTGTTTCGTTCCAGTAGAAAGGTTTTTTTAGCGAGCCGCGTAATGCTGTAGTCCATATTTGAATTCGCAATCTCGCCCAGCGCAATCCAGCGAAAGCGCAAGGATTCATCGCTGATTATCACATCGCTATTTTTCGCCACAACCAAGAAGCGCGCATCGTAGTGAAGATGTGCGGGTTCATCAAGTCGTTGCGGAATAGCGTGCACATCAACATCAAGCAAAGCGGAATCTGCTAACGACAGCTCACCCAAACCACTCTCCTCCAAGGCCTCGCGCAGCGCGCCATCGGCGGGACCCTTGTCAGTGTCGTCAATGTGCCCACCGGGCTGAAGCCAGCGATCCAGTTTTGCATGGTGCAGCAGCAATGCGTGCGTTCGTTGGGCGTTAACGAGCCATGCCGCGGCAGTGACATGTCCATCAAGCGTAGTGCGTTGCCACCAACTGCCGCGGTGCCGCTCAACAAATGATATGGTGTCGAGTCGATACTTCTCTTCAATTGCATCGATGGATTTGTGGTCGCGTAACTGGGTCAGAAAAATATTGGCGCTAGAGACGTTCATGGAAAATGAATTGGATTCGTTGATTGTTGGTAATCGTGAACCGACAGAAAAAACTCACAAAATAAATCGGTACTTGAAATTGGTAATGACAAAATTGTTGGTGTTTCTAAAGACGAATTTTTTAGCGCAAGTTTCGTGAACAGATGATTTAAAACAAGAGACATGAACTGATGCGGCACGCTGGCATGAAAGCTATGGTTTTTCATTCGTTGCACCAATACCACAGACACTTGCGCGCGCTTGCAAATAATGCGTTATATTTGCCCCGTGAGACGGAAATGCACTATGACACATCAGCGCACCGCCGCATGTTCCTAGGAACACTTCGACAATAGACTGGAGGATT
>JBBRFJ010000081.1:0-12484 GCA_038224475.1 Burkholderiales bacterium | reverse complement strand
AGCGTGCCATTCGCAGTGCAAGATGATAAAATGCGCGCTTAAGGAGGTGTGGCCGAGCGGTTTAAGGCACTGGTCTTGAAAACCAGCGAAGGCGCGAGTCTTCCGTGAGTTCGAATCTCACCGCCTCCGCCAGATTTTGTTTTTGCGGAGGCAGTGAGCCAACTGCTTGGCTCACGGGTGTGATTCGAAGGGTTTGTCATGCAAGACAAACCGCGGCCCGCAGGATGTGGGCGAATCTCACCGCCTCCGTCAAACTAATGTTTTAACCAATCCAATGAAATTCCAAGTCCCCCAACGCCAGCCGAGGGATTTTTGTTTTTGGTATCCCGACTTTCATCTGTCGACTGCTCAGCACTACGTCGTCTCGACCAGCAGCAATTGCTGAATGTTCCGACACATTTCAGCAACGGTGTCCGCCTTGTTGATAACTTCGCGCACACCCGCCCGTAGGGCATCAGACCGCAGTTGGTTGGTGACGTGGCCAGAAAAAATCACCACCGGCAGATCGGGGCGGATGCTCCGGACCTCGGTTGCCACGTCCAAGCCGGACATTCCCGGCATGTTGTAGTCGCTGACCACCAAGTCAAACCCAAGCGGATCGAAGCGTATCGCCTCTACCGCGTCATGGCCTGCCATGTAGCCGCTGGCGCGGTAGCCCAACTGTTTCAACACTCGTTGCACCAGCAGCACCAGCGCCTCATCATCGTCGACGTAAAGTACGCGTTTCCCGCCGACTTGGCTCGCGCCCAAGGCATGTGCAGCATCGGCGGGCCGCGCGACAGCGACACGCTCGGCTTCGGCCGGCGTGGCCACATCTGCCACATCCACCACATCTGCCGCGTTTACCACGTGTGCCATAGCGGGCAGATACACCGCAAACGTGGTGCCCTTACCGGGCGCACTCTCGACCGTTATCGCACCCTGATGCGACTTGACGATGCCGTGCACCACCGACAGACTCAGGCCCGTTCCCAGACCGACGCCCTTGGTGGTGAAGAACGGTTCGAATATATGCGCTTGTGTAGCCGCATCCATGCCGCTGCCATTGTCACTGACGCTAAGGTGAACATAACGACCGGGGTGCAGATCTGCCGATAGCGCCTGCGTGGCGGGTTGATCCAGCAACACCTCTGCCATCTCGATTTCAATGCGGCCAGCACGGTCTTTCATCGCGTGACACGCGTTGGTGCATAAGTTGATCAGCACCTGCACGATCTGCGACGAATCGACCGATGCGTAGAGTGGTGTCTCTGTGAACCTGGCGACAAACTCCACGCCTGGCGGTATGGTCGAACGCTGCAGACTCATTGACTCCTCGACCAAAGGGCGCACGGGTTGGACGACGAAAGTCTGCATATCTTTGCGGCCAAAGGTAAGAATTTGTTGCACCAGATTCTTGGCACGCGCTGCCGCCTTATCGATTTGCTCCAGACTCAATAGAACATCATCAGGCCGCGTCCAAACATCGTTCTTCGCCAGCGCCGTGTTCCCCATGATCGTGGCGATGATGTTGTTGAAGTCATGTGCCACGCCCGCGGCGAGGATACCCATCGCTTCCATCTTCTGTGATTCTCGTAGCTGGCCCTCGAGAGCAGCTCGGACTGCTTCGGCTTGCTTGCGCTCGGTGATGTCCAAAATGACGGCTAGAAAGACGCGCTTATTTTTATGCTCTACCAGCTGCAGGTGGACCTCAACTGGGTAGAGGCTGCCATCGGCGCGAAGGTGTTTGGTTTCGAAGAGTTGTTGCGCTTGCTCGTGCCGGATCAAGGGCGCAATGACTTCGCGGAAGGCAGCTTCGGTGAATTCTGGCTTCAAATTCACTGCCGTCATTCTCTGCATTGTTTCGAGCGGATAACCCAGATTGCGGAGCGCTGCTTGATTGACGTACTCAAATTGCAGGCTCTCGGTATCGAATACATAAACCTCGTCTAGACTAGATTCAAGGATGTGCGATAGCCGCGTTTGAGTCTCTTCGGCCACCTTGCTCGCGGTGATGTCGCGGGTAATGCCGAGCAGTACGGTCTCGCCATTCTGGCCGGTCATGGGGACGGCATGCGTCTGCAGCCAGCGCCGCGTACCTTTGAGGCCTTCAATCTCGAATTCTAAAGTGCCCTTGTTTCCCTGAAGCACCTTTTCGGAGAGGGCTTGAAAGGCCGCGCGGTGCTCCGGGAGCAGCAGGTTGGATAGAAGCGCTCTGCTTACTTGGTCCAGACTGTCGGCTTCGATCATCGCGAGTCCTGCGGGATTCATCTCGAGCAGCCGCCCGTCGGCACCCACCAGCTTGATGCACTCTGGATTGGTGTCGATGATGATGCGCAGGTGTTCCTTGCTGGCGCGCATTGACTCCTCGGCCCGCTTGCGCGCGGTGATTTCCAGCACAGCACCCGACAAGCCAATCACTTCGCCCGTCTCCGACCTGAGCGGAAAATAGTTACCGAGCCAATTGCGCTTGTGGCCGGGCTCTTTCGGCGTGTTGCCCTCGATCTCCACGTCCAGCACCGGTTCGCCCCGCTCAAAAACCGGGCGATACGCGTCCTTCAGGATGCCCGCGAGTTCGGGCAATACATCTTCTAGCGTTTTGCCGAGGTGTTGAGCGACCGAAAAGCCGTTGATCTCCGCCATGCGCTCATTGATGCGGGTGAAGCGATATTCGCGATCAATCGTGAACAGCCCGATTGGTGAGTGAGCGTAGATTTGTTCGATCTCGTGGAGGCGTTGGCGCGTTTCCGCCTCGCTGCGGCGCAAGCTGGATACCTGTTCTAGCGCGTCGGGGCCGCCAGATGTGGCGTGAATTCCGGCGATGGGCAAGGCAGTATAGGGTGCGTCAGCTGCGCCCGGCGCGCCCGACAACTCGGCTGAAGAGGCCTTGGTGGCGCGTTTCACGGCGCGGTGTTTACTTGGAGGGGAACCTTTAAGCATGGCAACAGCACTGGAAACAGAACCCAACAACTATATATCGGAGCGGGGTAAATATCGAGCGGCTTGACGGCAGGCATCGGGGATTCTTCATATCGCATAGCGGCTTAAGAGCAATTTAGATCAACGCCTTCAATCCCTAATTCTGGATCACAGCCGTTTTTTGAGTGCCATCGTTCACCTGGCGCTGCAGGTGATTGCGCGATTGGCCACTGAGCTGGCGAGTGTATTTCAGCCGGGGCACACTCTTTTGCTGCGTTGCTTGCTTTCAAAACATCACCAATGTGGCGAGACCGCGCAATCAAGTTGGGAAGTCGAGATGCGACTCAACACAAAAAAATAGCCGGATCGTTCGGCAATAGTCGAAAGCCGCCGCCGGCGTTTTTTGATATGAATAACCTTCAAGCTCTAAGCCGCCGACACGGTTTTTATATTTCCGCGAAGGCGCATCGAAAACCAGCAAGCACTTTATTCCCGTCATTGACTTTAATCAGCCGCAAAATTTTATATCGCCGCTGATCGAATACCAACATAATTCGTTATGGCACCACCCTCTGTTCATACCCCCACTCGCACTGAAATTCCGGCGATTGCATTTATCGCGCTTTCATTCGCGGCCTTCGGCAGCGGGGTTTCGCAGCGCGTGTGCGATCCGCTACTGCCGCGATTGGCGACTGACTTCTCGGTTTCATTGGGAACTGCCTCCTTGGTAGTCACCATGTTTACCGTTGGCTATGGGCTTAACCAGCTATTCTTTGGCCCGCTTGGCGACCGGTTTGGCAAATATCGGGTGATTGCATGGGCGACGGTCGCATGTTCGGTCGCATCACTGCTTTGTGCGCTATCGGCGGGCTTCAACATGCTGCTTGCCGCGCGGCTCATCGCTGGCTCGATGGCGGCCGCCGTCATCCCACTATCAATGGCTTGGATTGGCGATGTAGTGCCGTATGAAAAGCGCCAGCCCGTACTCGCCCGTTTCCTAATCGGCCAAATACTAGGGGTGTCAGCAGGGCAATTGCTGGGCGGGCTGGCGGCAGACTATTTAGGCTGGCGCGTACCGTTTGTGATGGTGGCGGTGGGGTTTTTGACCGTGAGCGTCTTATTATTTTCAATCCAGCGACGACTACCCATCCGTGCATTGCAGGTCAATGCGTCCAGCGGTCATGCGCTGCAACGAATGGTGTACGAATTTGCCGAGGTGTCTCGACTGCCGTGGGCGCGCGTGGTGATTGTGACGGTGTTTCTGGAGGGCGCTTTTGTGTTCGGCCCATTCGCGTTTTTTGCCTCGCATCTGCATGGAACCCATGGACTTTCCCTGTCCGCGGCAGGCACTGTGGTGATGCTGTTTGGCTGCGGCGGCTTTTTATTCGCGAGCGGATCAAGCACCTTCGTTAAGCGCCTCGGCGAAGCGGGTCTGGCGCGGTGGGGTGGCTTTGCCATGTTTACGTCGATGCTCTTATTCGGCTTCGCCTCGCAATGGTGGTGGACCATCCCGGCGAGTTTTGCGACCGGCCTCGGCTTTTATATGCTTCACAACACACTGCAAACGAATGCGACGCAAATGGCCCCCGAACGGCGCGGGGCGGCGGTTTCTGCCTTTGCGGCCTGCTATTTCATCGGCCAATCGGCCGGCTTGGCGATGGCGGGATTAGTGACGGCCGTGATTAGCACGCGTGCCATGATCGTTGCAGGCGGGGTGGGTGTGTTGATCGTCGCGCTGAATTTTGCGCGGCTGAAAACTCGGGCACTGGCGACTGCAAGCGCATGATCGACGCAAACAAAAACGGCTAGTCAGGCTTGGTATCTCGCGTTCGCTGAAATGAATGTTGCTTAAACTGCCGGGCGCTAGATCGGTGCCACGATACGCACTGAAACGCCGTAGTCCGTGTAATAAATCGTTGATTTGCTTTGACTGCTGAAACCCAGCACGCGTCCGACCGCATCGCATTCAAGTTTTAACGGCAATCCGTTTGCGCCCACCCAGAATTTCACCCACCCGGCGCTAGATGCCAGGCCGCCGCCCAAGGTTGCTGCCTGGTAGTAGCGGTAGACCGTGGCGGGCTTGTTGTTTACTGCGTCCGGCCCGATGATCTGTGCGCCGCTGATCGTTTTTTCAAATGCCGCAATCGTGGCCGGATCCTTGCGCATCTGCTCAATCAAATTGCCGGAAGAAATCGGCAGGCGCGTCCACTTGCCATCGGCTTTCAGGTAGTGCGTGCCGTTGATCACGATCTGTTCCATATTGTCTGTTTTCATGACCATATGCATGCTGGCCGGAGCTGCAAATTCGACGGTGCTTTCTGAAACTTTTGCCGCGCTTTCGATGGTCATGCGCGCCCTAAAATATTTTTGCTCACCGGCTTTGAGGTACGCCGCGCGGATCGCGGCGAGCGCCGCCGGGTTGTTGGGCCCGATTTGTTCCGCAGGTTGGATGACGTTTGCGCACCCCGATATGAATATGGCGGCCAGCGAAAAAGCGGCCCAATTTGCGACTTGTTTCATGCGTCTCTCCCTGGTGAATGCCGGCGTCGGACTTTTTGCCATAAGCGACGGATTGAAAAAGGTATACGACGGCGAACATTTTAATATGAACTGCTGATTCGAGTTTAATTGCGGCTGCCCGCGTGCAGTGATTTAAACTTGGCGCTGACGCGAGGTGTTGCCCGCGCTTCAGCACTTAGGCTACATGTTGAACGAACTTTTTCTGGAGTATTCATGAATCGATTTTTTGCGTCGCTTGTATTGTTGTTGGTTTCGCTGGTGGCTTGTGCGCAGTCGACACCGGAAATATTTAATACCGAGCTTTATAAAGTTCGCACCACCACCGTCGTGAGCGGCCTCGCAACACCGTGGGGCCTGGCCTTCCTGCCCGATGGTCGAATGATCGTCACCGAGAAGCGCGGCACCATGCGGCTGATCGAAAACGGCAAATTGCTTGATGTGCCGATTGAAGGATTGCCGAAGGTAACTGAGCACGGGCAGGGTGGCTTGTTAGACGTGGTGCTGCATCCTAAATACGCTGAAACCGGCTGGATATACTGGACGTTCAATGGTGAAGAAAACGGCCTCCACGGCACCGAAGTCGCACGCGGCAAATTGGGCGGTACCAAAGCCGCGCCGCGCATGACAGATGTGCAGCTGCTGTTCAAGCAGCTGCCGAAATCTAAGCGCGAGCAGCATTTTGGTTCGCGCATTGTGTTTGATCGGGCGGGTTATATGTTCGTCGGCTTTGGCGATCGCGGCGATGATCCGAGCAAAGGCTACGATGAGCGTGCGCAGAAAATGGATGATCTTGCCGGCAAGACGATCCGGCTATTCGATGATGGCCGCATTCCGCCGGACAATCCGTTTGTAAAAACCCCCAATGCTCGTGCCGAAATTTACTCCCTGGGCAACCGTAATATCCAAGGTGCCGCTTTGCACCCGCAGACCGGTCAAGTCTGGATGCATGAGCATGGCCCGCAGGGCGGCGATGAGATCAATATTATTACGTCAGGTACCAATTACGGCTGGCCGGTGATTACGTACGGCGTGAATTATGGGATCGGTACCAAAATCGGCGAAGGATTTGAAAAAGCCGGCATGGCGCCACCGTTGTACAAATGGGTGCCATCGATTGCGCCGTCAGGCATGGCGTTTTATTCGGGCAAGGCAATGCCGAAATGGAAGGACAATTTATTTGTTGGCGCGCTGGCAAAACAATCGCTGGTGAGGCTCACGCTGGATGGCGATAAAGTCGTCAAAGAGGAGCGATTGTTTGAGAACAAACTCGGGCGCATCCGTGATGTGCGGGAGGGGCCGGATGGCTTCATTTACATTTTGACCAACGCGGCCGACAGCAGATTGCTGCGTCTTGAAATCGCAAACTAGGCACTTGCGATGAAAGCTATCTCGGTGTGGGACATTCCCGTTCGCTTGTTCCACTGGTCGCTGGCCACCTCGATTTTGTTTTTATTTATCACCGCGCAGATCGGCGGCAACGCCATGGAATGGCACAAAAGGATCGGCTTTTTTGTCATCGGCCTGATCGCATTTCGCGTGGTGTGGGGATTCGTCGGCAGCCACCATGCGCGATTCAAGAATTTTGTCTACGCGCCAGCAACGGTCCTCGCCTATGCAAGAAATCTATTTAAAAACGACGGACAGCATTATCTTGGTCATAACCCGATGGGCGGATTGAGCGTAGTGGCGCTACTCGCAGCGGTAGCTTTCCAGACCTTGACGGGGCTTTTTTCAAATGACGACATCTTGCTCGAAGGGCCATACGCGAGCTTGGTGTCCAAAGCGTTTAGCGATCAAATGACAAAGCTTCACCATTTAAATTCGGACCTGATTCTCGTCCTGGTCGGCTTACATTTGGCCGCGATTGTGTTTTATGCGGTATTCAAAAAAGAGCAGCTTATCGAAGCCATGCTCACCGGGAAAAAAGAACTAGACCCTAGCATCGGCGGGTATCCTGAGGCAGAAATGGCTGAAACTCCGCGTCCTGCTTGGTTGCCATGGTCTTTAGTCGGCGTGGTCGGCGGGCTAACGTACGCGCTGGTAACAAGGGTGTTCTTTTAAACGCAGATCAACCTCATACGACTAGGCTGATAAGCACACTTGGTGAACACTTAAAAACGCCGCCCGTGATTCAACGCGGGCGGCGTTTTTACTTCGCTACGAAAAATTAAAGCAAAAAACGAAAGCAAAAATTACTTCATCTTGTATTCGTCATGACAAGCTTTACAGGTCGCCCCAGTCGCGCCGAACTGTTTTTTGATGTCGTCAAAGCTTCCCGTTTTAGAAATCGCGGCAAGCTTGGTCGCCTCGTCATTCATCTTGCTCAGCTTAGATTTGAAGTCATCCATCTTGGTCCAGATTTCCGGCTTGGCTTCGGTTTTGGCGCCTTTGTCCGTGCCGGGGCCGAAGCCTTCCAACACCATGGGCGCCATTGTCGCCACGTTGGCCGCGCGCTTGGCGAAGACCTCTTTGTCGTAGGGAACTTCGCCCTTGACCATCGCGCCCATCATGCCAAAGTTCCAGCCAATTACCCGGTAAACACCTTGCCGATATTCAATTGATTTTTCGGGCTTGGCTTGTGCAGAAACGCCGCTGACCAGCATTGCTGATATTGCCGCTGCGATAAAAAATAATCCTTTGCGCATTTGATCTCCTATGGTTTACATGAAATTGCCGAATAAATTGGCCGGGAATTAGCTGACGATTGGCCGAAATGCAGCGGTCTCAAAACTTCCAAATTGCTCAGTGAGTCCGACTCGCCGATTGTACATGGCGCGCACTTGCAGGCAAGGGGAAACGTCGGAGCGCTATTTGCGTTGATCATTGATGCTATTGCAAAAAGATAACAAAGTGATATCATTTAAATATTGGCTGATAAAGATTCTCAATCGTTGCTACAGCCATTTGACAGCCCAAGGAGGCGTTGATGAAAACAAGTGCGAGTTTTACAGAAGAAGAATTTTCGAGTTTCAATGGCTATGTGTTGCTGCTGGTTGGGCTGTTGTTGATCGGCTACGGCGGCTACCGGTTTTTTACGTTGGGCGATGCAGGGCCGTCATTTTTCTCAATTGCCATTGCGGCTGCATCCGTCGTTGCTGGTGCGTTTGCGATCCTGGGCCTATACATGCTGCAGCCAAATGAGGGCGGCATCATCACGCTATTTGGCAATTATCGCGGCACAGATCGATCAAGCGGATTGCGCTGGTGTTTTCCGTTTTATACGCGAAAAAAAATCTCGCTGCGTTCACGAAATTTGAACAGCGACAAACTCAAGGTTAACGATAAAAACGGTAACCCGATCGAGATCGGTGCCGCCATTGTTTGGCGTGTACGCGACACCGCGCGAGCCGTGTTTGAAATCGATGATTACGAGCTTTATGTTCGTATTCAATCCGAAGCCGCCATTCGTCATCTCGCCTCAGCTTACAGCTACGACAACGGTGGCGATGACAGCGATATTAAAAACGGCATTACACTGCGCGGCGGCGCTGATATTGTGGCCAAGGCGCTTGCCCGCGAACTGCAGGATCGGTTCGACAAAGCCGGTATTTCGGTTGAAGAGGCCAAGCTCACGCACCTCGCCTACGCGCCCGAAATTGCCAGCGCCATGTTGCGCCGCCAACAAGCCGAAGCCGTGATCGACGCGCGTGCCAAGATTGTTCACGGCGCCGTCACCATGGTGGAAATGGCGCTCAAGGGTTTGAGTGATAAAAATATCGTCCATCTTGACGACGAGCGCAAAGCCGCGATGGTGAGTAATTTGCTGGTGGTGCTGTGCGCCGAAAGCAATGTGCAACCGATTGTGAATACGGGCACGCTCTACAACTAATCAACTAATATGGAATTCAAACTAGCCTTGCTGCCCATCTCATCCCGACAAAAGTCGGGATGGGGTGTCGTGCCCGTGATCGAGTTTTGTAACCTTCGATATTCTCGTTTTGGCTGCTGAAAAAAAATCATTCCTGCTCAGAATCGACCCGCAGCTGTGGGCCGCGCTAGAGAAACTCGCCGCTAGCGAATTGCGCAGCGTGAATAGCCAGGTCGAATATCTGTTGCGCGATGCGGTGGCCAAGCGCGGTGTTCGCGTCAGCGACGGCGGCCGCGAAGAGGACAACACGCCGCCACAGAAATCGAGGCGAAAGGAGTAAACATGCCAGCGCGACTATTTTGGTTTTTGTTCGCGAGCCTGACGCTCGGTGTTTGCATATACATTTTTGTTTCCAGCGAGTCACTGCCAGCCATCGTTGCCTCGAAATTCGACAGTGCTGGTAACGCGAGTGGGAAAATGTCGCGCGAAAACTATCGCAACCTCATGATCGGCACGGTGTTGTTTCTTGCCGCGATGCACGGGTTCGTATTTTGGCTGGTGCGGATATTGCCCGAGTCGGCGATCAATCTTCCCAACAAAGAGTGGTGGCTTTCGCCAAAAAATCGCGATCAAACCATGCAATACATCACTCATTGGGGAATCGCGATGGGCAGTGCAGTGGTGCTGTTTTTTGGCGGCATACACGCCTGTGTGATCGCCGCGCATCGCGTCACGCCACCCGCAATGCCGAATACCGCATTCACGATATTGCTCGGCGGAATCGGCTTGGCGTCATGCGCGATGGTGCTTGTTTTGGTGAGGCGATTCCGGTTGCCGAGCCGAAAATGAAACTCCCCTAATGGCGTGGATAGCCAGCATAAAGTGCTTGGACGTGCCCGTGTAAATTAGAGTTTCGAGTTAGCACCAGCTCGCTCTAAAGCTGTCGCGATAACAGACTGAATAAATGGGCTCTTGGCCGCGGTATGTGCCGACTTGTCATGCGCAAATTCTGCGGACAGACGAAGCTTCAACAATTGATATTCCGACTGAAGATTGAAATCGGCGCGAAGCGAGCCTCGAAACGGCAAGTACTTCTGTCAACGCTGCAAGGCGTCGCTTTGGTCGATAAACGATTTTCGCTACGCCGCCACCGCATCCGCCCAGCAATTCGGTGTCTCGTACAAACGCACTTGGGTGAGCGTCAGTTCATGACCAAAGCGATCTCGATACGCATGTTCCAATATTTCGAACGCGGCCTTGACCAGATTTTCCGCCGTCGGTACTTCATCGAGAATCACCGTTTTATGTCCTGAGATTGCCGCCAGGAAGTCGACCATCACGGTATCGCCGCGCCACACCAAAAATGCGTGATCCCAGATATTGACGAGCTTCTCGTTTGCGATGGATTTGATGTCGCCGAAATCCATCACCATGCCGTCGTCGGTCGCGCCTTCTTCGTGAATCAGATTGGCGGTCAACGTGATTTCAATCGCATAGCGGTGGCCGTGAAGATTGCGGCATTGGCTTTTGTGATTCGGCAGTCGATGGCCGGCATCGAACTCGAGGCGGCGCGTGACGGAGATGGGATTGGCTTTTGATGAGGTCATTATTTTCAGAATTTAAATATTCGCAAGAAGTTGCGAGAAGTTACAAGATAGGCCAGACAGATTACGCCTAACTCACGACGGACGCGACTATAGCATCTCGTGCACTCACGATTGATGGGTCGCCGTCACCGCGCCGCCGCGCCGCCGCGCGGCACATGTTCTGCGGAGGACTCGCCATAAGTGCGCGGAAACGTTAAAATCAACGATTTCGCGGTAGAAAGTCTCACTCCCAACATGGCCTTAATTGTTCAGAAATACGGCGGCACATCGATGGGTTCGCCGGAACGGATTCGCGAAGTCGCCAAGCGCATCGCTCATTATCATTCGCAGGGACATCAGTTAATTGTGGTGCCGTCCGCCATGTCGGGCGAGACGAACCGGCTGCTCGGACTGGCGAAGCAGCTTAACGCCGAGCCGGATGGCCGCGAGCTGGATGTGATTGCGGCGACCGGTGAGCAGGTATCCGTCGGGCTGCTCGCACTGGCGATTCAGAATCTCGGTATCAAGGCGAAAAGCTATACAGGTTGGCAGGTAAAAGTATTGACTGATAGCGCGTTTACCAAGGCGCGCATTTTGTCGATCGACGACGCGAATATTCGTAAAGATTTAGCCGAGGGGCACGTGGTCGTGGTCGCAGGCTTTCAAGGTATTGATGAGCACGGCAATATCACCACCTTGGGCCGCGGCGGCTCGGACACAACCGGCGTGGCCATGGCGGCGGCGCTTAAGGCGGATGAGTGCCAGATTTTTACCGATGTGGATGGCGTTTATACGACCGACCCGCGGGTGGTGCCCGAGGCGCGCAAGCTGGAGCAAATTACCTTCGAAGAAATGTTTGAACTGGCAAGTCAGGGCTCCAAGGTTTTGCAAATTCGCTCGGTGGAATTCGCTGGCAAATACAAAGTCAAGCTGCGCGTGCTGTCATCGTTTACTGAATTTGATTCGCAAGATCGCGGCACACTGATCACGTATGAGGAAGACGAAAATATGGAACAAGCCATCATCTCCGGCATCGCATTCAATCGCGATGAAGCCAAGCTCACTGTCGCCGGCGTGCCGGATCGTCCCGGTATTGCATTCTCAATTTTGGGGCCGATTGCAGCAGCCAATATCGATATCGATGTGATCATTCAAAACACCTCTTTTGAGGGGCTCACCGATTTTTCATTCACCGTGCATCGCAATGATTACAACAAGGCGCTCGCCATATTAAACGATTTCGTTAAGCCCGCGATCAACGCCCGTAGTGTCGCCGGCGACAATAAAATTGCCAAAATTTCGCTGGTTGGCATCGGCATGCGCTCGCATGTGGGGATCGCGGCAAAAATGTTCGAAACGCTGGCGCATGAGAATGTGAACATTCAAATGATTTCCACCTCTGAAATTAAAACGTCAGTGGTTGTTGATGAAAAATATATGGAGCTGGCCGTAAGGGCTTTGCATACCGCGTTTGAGCTGGATAAGGCACCCGCATAAGTTGTTAAATTCGTTTGTTAGTTTGACCCCCTAGAACTGCGCCACAAGTGCGGTTTTATTTTTTCGGAGAATCATCATGTTTCGTCGATTTTTGTTAGGAACTGCTGCCATGTCGCTAATTTCAACTGCTGCACTTGCCCAAGAAGACCCCTATTTGTGGCTCGAAGACGTGATG
>JBBRFJ010000080.1:0-12881 GCA_038224475.1 Burkholderiales bacterium | reverse complement strand
ATCGATGTGCGGCGCGTCGAATCTTTAAGCCCGACAGGTCGCTAGGAGATACCGTTTTTTGCGGACCGCACATTTTTCGCTATCGTTAGTCTGTTGCGATGAAGCGCGTATTCACGCTATTGCTGTCGTTGGGGTTTGCATTTATCGCTGTGGCCGCTGCATGGCTATATTATTTTGCGCATAACAGTTTGCCGCTGCCTGCTATGTCGTCGCCAAAGGCGGGCATAACCGCCTCAACCTTTGATTTTACGGTCAAGTCTGGCGCTTCACTGAAAGCGCTTTCAAAGCAGCTAACCGAACAGGGCCTTCTACCGGAGGCACAATCGCTTTGGCTGCTGGGCCGACTCACCAACCAGGCCACGGGCATCCAGGCCGGAAGTTACCGGTTGGATGCTGCCGTTACCCCGCTCGAATTACTGCAAAAGCTGAACGATGGCGATGTCATCCCTGTTTCTGTCACGTTCATCGAAGGATCAACGTTCGCCGAAATGCGCGCGCGCCTAGAAAAAACTGATGGTGTGAAAGTTATGCTCAAAGGCTTGTCGAATACGGAGGTGCTCAAGCGTATTGGTGCCACCGAATCCTATCCCGAGGGATTATTTTTTCCGGATACTTACAGGTTTTCGACTGGATCGACCGATGTCGAACTGCTCAAGACGAGCTATCAGGCAATGAAGAAAAAGCTGGATGAAGCATGGGCGATGCGGGATGAAAACCTGCCGTATAAAACGTCCTACGATGCGCTGAAGATGGCGTCAATCATTGAAAAAGAAACTGGTAAAGCTGAGGAGCGGCCCCTGATCGGCGCGGTTTTTATTAACCGTTTGCGTGTTCCAATGCGATTGCAAACCGACCCCACCGTGATCTACGGGCTGGGTGAAAGCTATGACGGGAACATTCGCAAGCGCGATTTGACCACCGATACGCCTTACAACACCTACACCCGCGATGGACTGCCGCCGACGCCGATTGCCATGCCAGGATGGGGCTCGCTGATGGCCGCAGTCAAGCCAGCGGCCTCGCAGAAACTTTATTTTGTCGGCAAGGGCGATGGCACGCATTATTTTTCAGCCTCACTCGAGGAACATAATCGTGCGGTTGCCAAATATCAACTCGGCCGATGATGCGCGGGAAATTCATCACGCTTGAAGGGATCGACGGCGCAGGAAAATCCTCGCATCTGTCGTTTATTGCAGATCAAATTAGCGCCCGCAAAATTGAAATAATCACCACGCGTGAGCCTGGCGGGACGCCGCTTGGCGAGGCGCTTCGCGGCATTGTACTGAATGAGCCTATGCACCCCGAGACCGAGGCCCTACTCGTGTTTGCGGCGCGGCGCGAGCACTTGGCCAAACTGATAGAGCCCGCACTCGCGCGTGGCGCGTGGGTGATTTCAGATCGTTTTACCGACTCAACATATGCCTATCAATGCGGCGGGCGCGGCCTGCCTGAAAGTCGCGCGGCTATTTTAGAAGGTTGGGTGCATCGACATCTGCAACCGGATATTACTTTTCTGTTCGATGCGCCTCTCGCCATTGCTCGCGGGCGCCTCGATAGAAACACACCGAACCCTGATAAATTTGAGCGCGAACAACACGAATTTTTTGGCCGCGTCAAAGCCGCTTATCTGAAGCGTGCGGCTGAGTTTCCGGCGCGAATCAAAGTCATCGACTCGGCCGGTTCGATGGATGAAATTCGCGCAACACTAAAGATCTTGTTGGCAACGCTTGATGGTGATCGGCCATGATTGAGCTACTGCCGTGGCATCGTGCCCCGCTTGATGACATTCTTTCCCGCCGAGCCAGCCTCCCGCATGCGCTGCTGATTCACGGCAAGCAGGGAATTGGCAAAGTTGAATTTGCGCACGCGATTGCACAATCACTGCTGTGCGAATCTCCCGAAGCTGGCGTCGCGTGCGGCACCTGTAATGCCTGTGGCTGGTATCGCGAAGGCAATCACCCGGACTATCGCGAGCTCGTGCCTGAAAACTTATCTGAAGATGAGTCCGATACCGTTGACGTTGTAGAGGGCGCGGACAGGAAAGACGGCACAAAAGAAAGCGCCAAAGAAAAGAAGAAAAGTAAGGAAATCAAAATTGATCAGGTCCGTGAGCTGGCGCACTTTATGACGCTTTCCACACACCGTGATGGCTTTCGGGTGCTGGTTATCTATCCTGCGGAGACAATGAATCTATCCGCCGCAAATGCATTGCTGAAAACGCTGGAGGAGCCTCCGCCTCGCACTGTAATTTTGCTGGTGACAGATCAGATGGCGCGCCTGTTAGCCACGATTCGCAGTCGTTGCCAGCGAATTCTACTGGCCGGACCGACCACTGATGAATCTTTAAAATGGCTGAACGGCCAAGGCATTCTAAAGCCTGAAGCGGCGCTGGCGATGGCGGGTGGCGCACCGCTTGATGCAATTGCATTTACGGATCGAACCTATCAAATCGAGCGCCAGACGTTCCTTGCCGCGCTCGCTGATGCGAACGCAGACTATGTCGCAGCCGCGCAAACATTTGAAAAAGGCGAACTGATCAATATCATTACTTGGCTACAAACTTGGGTGGCTGATTTAGTCTTGGCCCGGCTGGCGGGCGAGGTCAATCATCACGTTGACCATAAAAGCGAGATTTCCAGACTCGCGGCGCGGGTTGAATTGCCCAAGCTGTTGCGCTACGAGGCCTCGCTGAGGCAAGCGCGCCGTAGTATTGCTCATCCGTTAAACGCAAGACTTTTGCTCGAACAATTGCTAATATCGTATCAACACGCGATAAAATAGCATCGAGGTTGTTCAGCGACAACGATTAAGTCCTCCCATTTTGAGAACATAGCGTACAAAATATGTCCAGCCCGCCCCCCAACGTAATCCCTATCCGACGTCCAGACGTTATCTCGCTCAATCTGAAAGGCAAGAGTGCCCTTTATGCGTCGTGGATGCCGCTGCTTCGAGGCGGCGGTTTGTTTATGCAAACCAACAAACCACATCAGTTAGGTGACGAAATTCTAGTGGTCTTATCGTTTCTTGAGGAGCCGATTAAGATTCCGCTGACCGGCAAAGTCGCGTGGCTTAATCCCCAGCACACCACCGGTAGTCGGCCGCAGGGTGTGGGTATTCAATTGCCAGACAACGATGTCGGCAAAGAGCTCAAGAAAAAAATTGAAGGGATTTTGGCACCGGTAGCCAAATCTGATCGTCCCACACATACGATATAAGTCAGATCTTAATCGCTGAACTCGTCATGCAAGCAGCTGCATCGGCTAAACAGCAGCGGCTATTTGGTATCGATCAAGCCATTTTGTCGTATCAGGTGCTTCAGCATGCCGCATTTTATCGATAAGCTGATGTAGATCGCCATCTACGGAAAGTGCGTCATGGTGCAAGCCGCGCAGAAATCGTTCATCGCGAGCATGACCTAAAAACGTGACCAGATGATCGAAAAAACCTGCCACATTGAGTAAGCCGACGGGCTTACCATGATAGCCAAGCTGCAGCCATGTCAGCGCTTCAAATAGTTCATCTAATGTGCCATATCCGCCGGGCAAGGCAACAAAACCGTCTGAAAGTGATGTCATCAGCGCTTTGCGTTCATGCATGTTTTCCACTACATGCATTTTGGTCAGGTTCTTGTGACCCACTTCCTTTTCCATCAGCAAACGCGGAATTACACCAATCACGCGTCCTCCCGCGGTGAGGCACGCGTCTGCCGCGATACCCATCAGACCAACGCTGCCACCGCCATAGACGAGGTCTATGCCCGTGGCCGCCAGCGTGCTTCCAAACATGGCTGCAGCGTCTTGATATTCAGGTTTTTCGCCCGGGCTTGAGCCACAGTAAAGGCACAAGCTGTTGAGGGTATTTTTCATGAACTAGCCCTGAACGAACGCGCTAAATCTATACATCAGGTTTAGCGTCGGCTGCAGGCTCAACGCTATCGCCGTCGGCATCAGGGCCATCCGCATTGGCGTCAGTGTCGGCTCCGCCTTCAGACTTCTTGCGAAGTTTTTCTTCTTTTTTTGCTTTTTTCGCGAGCTCTCTTTGACGCTTTGCAAAATCGTAATTTGGCTTGGCCAATTGGCAATCCTTTCAAAAATGAGAGCCTCTTAAAATGTCTAACTGCGTGAGGCTCTTGAGGTAAGAGATTAACCGATTTCCGCTGTGAACTCGCGGGCAATCTATTTGGTAGCAACTTCATCGGCAGCGCGTAATGACGTAAAGAGTGTCGGGATTGCTGCGATAGTCTCTGCCAGCCCGCGTTGTGATGCTGTTTCGTTTGTCGCGCTACTCGTAGCGCAACGCTTCCACCGGTTTCAACCCTGCCGCTCGCTTCGCTGGATAGAAGCCGAAAAATATGCCGATCAGTGCAGAAAAACTGAACGCGATAATGATGCCGGAGGTAGAAATGCCCACTTCCATGGGGGAAAATTTGCTAATCGCAACGCTGCCCAAATAGGCAATCAGCACGCCAATAGCGCCGCCACAGACGCAAATCACAATTGCCTCCGTTAAAAATTGCAGCAGCACATCGCGCCGCTTTGCCCCCAGCGCCATGCGGATACCGATCTCTCGCGTGCGTTCGGTGACCGAGACTAGCATGATGTTCATGATGCCAATACCGCCGACCAGAAGCGAAATTGAGCCAATCGCACCGAGCAGCAAGGTGAGGGCAGTGGCAATGCCTTGTGCGGCCTCGGCGATGGACGCCAGGTCTCTCACCGTGAAATCATCTTCTTGCTCTTCGCGAATGCGATGGCGGGTGCGCAGCAGCTCGGTCGAGTCGTAAACCGCGTCTTGAACCTGTTCCGCGCTTGCGGCCTGCGCCAGAATGTATTGAATACTGCCCGGCGTCCAGCTGCGGATGAGTTGTTGGCGCGCTGTCGATAACGGAATGAAGATTGCATCGTCCTGATCACCGCCGCCCAAGTCGCTGCCCTTGGTCGCCAGCACGCCGATGATTTCAAACGGGCGGCTGCGAATTCGAATGGTTTGGCCGATCGGATCCGACTCGCCAAATAAATTTGCGGCGACCGTGCTGCCCACCACCGCGACTCTCGACACCGAACGCATTTCTACATCGCCGAATAGACTGCCTTTGTCGGTGGACCAATCTTTGATGTCAAAGTATTCTTGGCCAACGCCATAAACCGTCGCGTTCCAGTTGTTTGCGCCGCTTGCGACCTGAAATGGCTGCTGCACAATCGGCGCAACTTTTGAAAAAACCGGCAGTTGCGCAAGTGCTGCGGAATCGCTCAGCGTCAGGGTTTGTGCTGCTCCGCGCCCTGCGCGAACGCCATTGGACGTCGATGAGCCAGGCAGGATTACCATCACATTGCTGCCCATCGTATCAATGCGTCGATTAATATCTTCGCGCACTGATTCGCCAATAGCGAGCATCAAGACGACCGCGCCCACGCCGATAATAATGCCAAGCATCGTCAGTCCCGCACGCAGCCGATTCATGCTCATTGCCCTGAACGCTTCTAGGCACACTTGCCAAAAATTCATTTACCTTATCCTGTCTCTAATTCATGAACACTAGCAGCAGAGGGTCGTACCAGCCATTTATGCCTCGGAACACCCGTCAATCCTCGCGTTTTTATTTATAAATGTGCATCAGCCATTGGCCCATCATAGGTCACATAGCCATCTTTAAGTCGGACCAATCGCTTTGCATATTTAGCCACATCGGGTTCATGGGTGACGATCAGAATACTCATGCCTTGCTCTTCGTTCAGGCGCGTGAATAAATTCATGATTTCTACGCTGGTGGTGGTGTCGAGATTACCAGTGGGCTCGTCGGCGAGTATCAGCGCAGGCTCGCACACCAGCGCTCGTGAAATCGCGACGCGTTGCTGCTGGCCGCCAGAAATTTGATTGGGCAAGCGTTTCAGAAAATCACCCAATCCCGTCTGTGTAAGCTTCAACGCCGCGCGCTTTCGGGCCTCGGCCATACTCACGCCGGCGTAGAGCAGTGGCAGCGCAACGTTATCCACAAGCGGCATCCGCTTCAATAAATTAAAGCCCTGAAAAACAAAACCAATTGTTTCATTCCGTACCTGCGCGAGCTCGTTATCACTGAGTTTTTCAACCTCGCGGCCATCGAGGATATAGCTTCCTGTGGTCGGCGTATCAAGGCATCCGAGGATATTCATCAGCGTTGATTTACCTGAGCCGGATTGCCCCATGATTGCCACGAACTCGCCGTGCTTGATCGTTACATTCACGCCGTGCAATACAGGCGTTTCCAGATCCCCGTTGAAGTAGCTTTTGCGAATGTCGGTAAGCGCAATCAGCGGCCCGCGCGCGTTTTTCTCGGCTAGTTTGGGATAGGGTGCACTGGTCTCGGGCGACATGACAGCACTCATCATTTTTTCGCGTTCTTGTCCTGCAAATCACGGATCACCAACTCGTCACCTGACTTAATCTCGCCCGAAATAACTTCGGTGTATTGATTACTCGCCACGCCGGTGCGAACCTCGACTGTGGCCAATTCGCCTTTAGCATCCACTTTGTAAACCCGTGATGGAGGTCGCTTTATGCGGTCGCCCAGAGCAGCAGCTTCTGCCTTTGCCGCGTCCGTTTTTAAGGTTTCCGTTACTTTCTTGTCGTCTTTCTTGGCGTCCCTGTCTTTCTTTTCTGCTTTTTCGTCCTTTACCGGGCGAAATCGCAGCGCTGTATTGGGAATGCGCAGCACATCCAAGCGTTGATTCGCCACGAAACTGACCTGAGCAGTCATGCCTGGTTTGAGTAAATTTCCTTCGTTCGTCACATCAACAATCACGTTGTATGTCACCACATTCTGCTGAATTGTCGGGTTCAATCGCACTAGGCGAATTTTGCCGTTGAAGTCTCGATCAGGGTAAGCATCGACCGTAAAGCGCACATCCATGCCTTGTTTGACACTACCCACATCTGCTTCAGCGACACTGGTGTCGATCTGCATGGCTTCCAGATCTTTGGCAATCTGGAACAGTGTGGGCGTCGAAAAACTGGCCGCGACGGTTTGGCCGATATCGATTTTCCGGTCGATGATAATGCCATCGATCGGTGAGCGAATAATGGTGTAGCTCAGATTGGTTTTTTCGCGATCTAGTTGCGATTTTGCCTGCGCCACTTGTGCCTTGGCGACATCGAGCTCCTTCAAATTCTGCTCCAGCGCTTGCGGCGTAATGAAGCCCTTCGCCACCAATTCGGTGTTGCGTTTCAAGGTACTTTCCGCGAGCCGCATGGTGGCTTCGGTGGAGCGCATGGCGGCTTCAAGTTGCGCGATGTTGGCTTTAATCAGCGCAGGGTCGAGTTCCAGCAAAATCTGATTGGCTTTAACGGGTTGGTTGAAATCGGTGTACAGCTTCACCACCGTGCCGGAAACCTGGGTTCCGACATTGACCACCGTGACCGGGTTCAATGTCCCATTCGCGCTGATACGCTGAATCACGGGACCACGATCCACCAGTACAGTTCGGTATCGTTCGCCTTTATTCGACTCCGCTTTTTTCTGAAAATAGGCGGCACCGGCAATCACAACGCCCAGCAAAATGAGTGGCACCAGCACCTTGGCGCGAAGTAGAAATTTGAAAACTCGCTTGATGAAATTCATATTTTTATTGGGAGAGATTGTGTGTTGACGGGTACTTCGATGAGTGCATTGACGGATGCAAAAGTGTTGGGTCGCGAATACGTCCCAAGTCTAATCTTAAAGGTGTATTGGACTCAGGCACGGGGTGATGCGATGAAACGCCCGAATCCCCGACGAAAGTTGGCTTGTTTGGTGCCGAATCAGCACGGCGACAATTTGTACACATTTTGCTTTTGCCAACGGTTTAGCTAAAGCTTCAACAATCACTGCAGGCAGCGTAATGAAAGTTCCGATGCGAAGTGTTATCGCGCGGTCGCTAACGATCGTAACGGTAAGCCGTTTGAAATATAGGTCAAATAATATTCCAGATCATTAAATTCGTCGGAACCCTCCATGAACGGCTCGGCCCCGCTGCGTTGGAAGCAGCGTTGGAACTGAGATTGCAGACTGCGGGTGATGCCTCCAGGTTGCAGGCGTGGCCAGGAAACAGCCAAGCCAATAGCAGGAGCCAAACCGCCGCCGCCAACGCCAACGCTCCCTGCACCACTCGAACCTGAGCCCGAACTTACACCATACACGCCACCCGCATGCTGTACGTGGCACGATGCGCATGCGAAATTTTGTTGTCCGATTCGCGCGTTGAAGATTCGCCGTCCGGAATCAAATCGCGCGCGTGCATTTTGGCCGAGGACGCGAATATTGAGCGGTTGATTTTCTGCAAGGCTGCGCGCATAGGCGGAGAGCGGCCCCATTTCCGCTGCGTTGGCCGGGGCGATAACGGGTTCGCCATGAAGCTGCAGACAGCGATTTAGCGCGCTTTCCAAGGTGACCACTTGCTTGGTCGAGGTTTCAAATTGCGGGTAGCTTGCGGCGATGCGCTTGCCGCCATTGGGAAAACAATTCGAAAACGTTTTGCCATCCTTGAACTTGCGCTCCCAGTGCTTTTTGCCAATTGCCAGAATGTCAGCAGTATTAGTGGCGTTATCGGCTGATAGCGGAATCGCGGAGACGCCGGGTTCGTAGGCGGCGCTGCCGACCACCCAATCTTCGGGGCGTGTACCAGGCAGTCTCTTTTGCAGCGCTAGAATCAACGCGGACCGGTCCTGCTCAGGGGTCAGATTGGCGACTGTCCCGACTTGGGCGAGAACGCTAAGCGCGGTTAAGCTTGCACTCACGAACACAAGAAACGCCGCGCTAAATCGATTCAAGATAAGCCACCAAAGCGTCAATTTCGTCGCTACTTAAGATGCGATGTTTGCCATACGGCGGCATGATTGTGTTCGGATTCGTCTTGCTCAAATCCCAAATCACGTCGCGTAACTTTGTGCGGTCAGGATAACGCGATTTAATCGCCTCAAGAGGCGCGCCGATAATCGAGGTACTCTTTATCGCGGCGTCATTAGGCACCTTATGGCAGGCGACGCAATTACCTTTGCGCTCGTTTAAAAAGATGGCTCGACCATTTGCGATAGTGGGCGTCGCTGCTATGGCAGGATTCGCGGCGGGGTTCAACATTAAGACGCAGAGCGACACGAAGGCTGACGCAACGGTAGGCCGTAGCGCCATTTGAAGCTTAACGCGGAACAACATCACGAGACGGTGGTAATAGCGCCGAAGGGCTTGTCGCTGTGGCCCTAAACGTCGGGAATTTTGGCCCGACTGATTTTGGCGCGGAGAAGGATGAAGGCTCTTTACCCAATTCTTTGTCGAGTTCTTTGTCTAATTCTTGATCGCGCTTCTCACCGGGTAACAATGGCCGTGACCGAAACGCAATTTTTAATTCTTTCAGCCTCGATTCGACGGCCGATGATTCATAAAAATCGCCGTCTTTTGCTTTGGCCGCGATTTCGAATTGCTGGATCGCACCAATCAAATTATCGCGGCGAAAGTAGGCTTCACCAATCGCCCGATGTTCCGCAAGATGTTTCTTTTTACGCTCATACCCTTTGGCAGCCAACTCGTAATAGCGCGGATCGTCGCTGATCGTTTTGAGTTGCTCATTTGCCGCAGCCAATGCGGCATCTACTTGACCGGATTCGTATAACGTTTCGATGTAGCCGTACATCAGCGCCCGCTGGCCGGGGAAATTTTTCATCGCCGTTTTATAGATCGCCAAAGCTTCATCAAATTTGCCTTGGCCGCTTTTGATCTGCGCCGCTAAATTCTCAATCCACGGATGGCCTAATATCCCACCTGATCCGCCCCAATTGCGTATGCCTGCAAGCTCTTTTTCAGCCGCCGGGAATTGGCGGGAAAGCGTGAGTGCTAGCGTGAGCCCATATGCGTCGGCGCGGTTCCGCAAAATGGTGCTGGCTGAAATTTCGGTTTTGAAGTAGTTCACCGCCTCAAAAGGACTCATACTCATCACCCGCAACTTCGCACGCGCCAGCTTGTATTCGACGCTGTCCGGCACCGAGCCGCTGCCTTCGACATTGCTGAACGCTGCGCTGCTCTGCTTATTCGCGGTGCGCATCGAGGCGACACGATCCTGCATTTCGGCAATACGCTCGGTCGTTAACGGGTGCGTACGAAGATAGCCTGGCGTTTTACCGTCGTTATGACGATTGGCGCGCAACATTCGCTCAAAAAACCCCGGCATGCCTTGCGGATCAAAGCTCGCGCGTGACATGACTTGAATGCCAATTCGATCTGCTTCACGCTCAAAATCGCGGGTGTAGTTAAGCTGATTCTGATACGACAGCGCCGCCGAGCTCGCAACAATTGCTTCTGTGGCTTGGCTAGATGACGAAGAGTTGGAGCGTGCGGCAATAATGGCTCCCGCCAGCATGGCCAATTGAAGCGGCGCGTTTTTGCGTTGCTCGTCCGCGCCTCGCGATTGATGGCGCTGCAGAATATGCGCAATTTCATGGCCCATCACGCCCGCCAGTTCGGACTCGTTGGTGGTGGTGAGTACCAAACCAGAATGGATCGCAACGAATCCGCCCAGCAACGCAAAAGCGTTTATCGATTCGTCATTAAGCAGAAAAAATTCAAAATCGCGGCGATTATCGTTAGTGCTGCCGCGACTGGCGGCGATCATTTTGTTGCCAAGGGATGAAATGTAATCCGACAACTCTGCATCTTCAACAAACGCGCGGTCACCGCGTATCTCCAGCATAATCCGCTTACCGATGGTGCGTTCCTGCTTAGCTGAAATGACCGCGTCGGAAGAGTCGCCCAAGTCGGGCAAGCCTTGTGCATTTGCACCCATCGAAACCGGAAGCACTAGGGCTAAAATGTGGACGCTGGCAAGAATCCCGCAAAGCATACGTTTGACAGGATTCACACTGCTCAGCATTTCAGCACCCAACCTTTTTGACGAACTTTGCATGCAAACTTTATATTAAGATTTTGAACAATAGACACATTCGACGACGCCGCGCGGATTCCGTTCAATCGCAGGCTAACAGTCGTGCTGCGCTCGGCAGATTGTACCAACTGGGCCGCGCCGCAACCTGGCGCAGTCAAAATGACTGATTCATCTTAAATCACGGTTGATAAAAGATTTGTTGCACCCGACATGAAAAAAACTGGAATCCAATACAAACCAAGCTAAGTTCCATGCCATTACTTAATCACTTTAACGAATCCGGGCAAGCCCATATGGTGGATGTGGGTACCAAACCCGAGACCCAGCGCATTGCGGCCGCGGCGGGACATATACGCATGTTGCCCGCAACATTTGAACTGATCATAAGTGGCGGAGCCAAAAAGGGTGATGTGCTGGGGATTGCGCGCATTGCAGCGATTCAGGGTGCGAAGCGCGCGCCCGATTTGATCCCGCTGGCGCACCCGCTAATCATTACCAAAGTGGCGGTTGAGTTCATTCTCGACGAGACAGCAGCAAGCATCGAGTGTCGCGCCACGGTCGAAACTATCGGCCGCACCGGGGTCGAGATGGAGGCGCTAACAGCGGTGTCGGCAGGGCTGCTAACGATTTACGATATGGTAAAAGCCATTGACCGGGGCATGACCATTTCGGGCATTCATTTGATCGAGAAGCGCGGCGGAAAGTCGGGCGATTTTTTAGCGGCCTAGCCGGTAAAACGGCGAGTGGCTGATTAAGAGGTCGCATGGAAACGTGAACAGTAAACCCTAACATCCGCGGGCGTTTCAGGCACTAACTGGCTTGAAACCCCCGTCTTTGCTAGACATTAATATTTAAACTGAGAATTCAATACGCGCTGCGGTGAATCGCCAGGCACGGTTTGATTTACGGCGCCGGTGCTGCCCCTAATCGGGTCACGCTGCCTGAGCCTGCAATCGATTTGCTCACCTGGGCATCGCCGTAATATTGCACGTCGCCCGAGCCTGCCACGCTCAGTTTCAGTGACTCTTTGGCCCAGACGATCGCATTACCCGATCCTGCCACGCTGATCTTTGCACTTTGTGTTTCCAGCTTCCCGGCCTTCACTTCACCCGAGCCTGCGATCGAGGCCTCAAGTGCGTTGGCTTTTCCGCCCAAGGTCAAATCGCCGCTGCCAGCAATCGAGACTTTTAGAGTCGCGGCATCAACTGCTTTGATTTGCACTTCGCCCGAGCCCGCAATGCTGATTTTAAGCGTGTCGGCTTTTAGACCATCTGCACGCACATTGCCTGAACCAGCCGCCGCAATACTATCGACCGTCTTCGCGTTGATGGTGACATTCAGTGTTTTGGTTCTGAAACTGGAATTTTTTTCGAGCGGGCGGATTTTGAGTTGGCCATCTTCGACAATCGTTTCGACCAGCGGCAAAATATTGTCATCGGTTTCAATCACTACGCTTTCTATATTGCCCTGACGGATTTGCACGCTGGCGGGCAAGGACAATGCAATCTTTGTAAAGCCGGTCACGTTGCGTGTTTCTGACTTGATGGTGCCGGAGCCCGAAATACTTTTGCCCCAGCCCCAGTTCCAGTCCCAGGCTTGGGCGCTGCTGCTGGTGGCGAATAGAAATGCAGCGCAGATGCAGGTCAAAAAAATGTTTGAAAAGGCGCTAGCGTTAGGTTTGTTCAGCATAATTTGCTCCCGATGAGAGTTGCCAAGCTGCAATTGTTGCACCCTGTTTGCCTTCGTTAGATGTGATGGGGCTGGCGTTTGGATTTGACGAAACAAAAACAACCGTGAAATCAGCTCACAAAAAAATCAAGCAGTGTGCAATTCAGCTTTGATCTGCATAGCAACTTCTAACGCCACCGCTAAATCGGCATCACACACCGTCACATGGCCCATCTTGCGGCCTGCGCGGGCCTCGCGCTTGCCATACAGGTGCAAATGGGCGCCGGGGTGTTTGAGCACGGCCTGCCAATCGGGCGCAGTCTTTTT
>JBBRFJ010000079.1:0-13000 GCA_038224475.1 Burkholderiales bacterium | reverse complement strand
ACGCGTGGCGATCAACAAATTCTGAAAGGTGCCAATCCGTATTGGCGGCTCGCACTCAGCCACGATTGGGGACCGCATAGCGGCATGATCGGCGTGTTGGGATTGAACGCGAAGATTTATCCTGATGCGCTTGATCCCGTAGGTTCTACCAATAACTATCGGGACGTTGGCGTTGACGGCCAGTATCAATATATTTTGGACCCGCACACCTTCACTGCCACGGCGAGCTATATTCGCGAGCGCGTGACCTATGCCGACTCTGTGGGGAATCAGGCCCATCCGCTAGACCCAGAAGGCGCAATAGGATTGCCTCTCACAAATGCATCTGACACGCTGAGAATGTTTAGAGCAAAAGCATCATATGTCTATCGTGCAAAGTACGGCACCACACTTTCGTACTTCGATGTGAAAGGGAGTTCAAATGCCGCGCTTCAAACTTCAGCACTCGACCCGACCAACCCAGGAGCCTTGGTCGATGGCTCAGAAGCGATTGTCGGCAATCTGGCTGGCAGCCCGGCAACGCGCGGTTGGACGACAGAAATATTCTGGGCGCCAGTACAGTACGCGCGCATTGGATTGCAATATACGATGTTCAATAAATTCAACGGTGCCTCCAGCAATTACGATGGCTTTGGCCGCAATGCAAAGGATAACAACACCGTCTTCCTTTATGTTTGGGGTGCGTATTAAGACGAACAGCCCTTATATGCAATAAGTACACCCTGGGCGCAAAGTAAAAATGCGATCCGAAAATATTGGTTCATGTTGGATCTTTGGAGAGACACAATGAAACCGCAAATGAGAACGACAGTGAGAGCGAAAATGAAAATGAACGTGGCAACGAAAAAAAGCACGTTTAATACGGCGACAGTGATCACAACCCGTTCGATAGTTGGAATGGCACTCGTCGCAATTATTGCCGGATGCTCAACCATCGAGCGTTCGCGGTCGCTTGGCGACCCCGCGGTTTCTGCGAAGACGATCGCGCTGCAAGTGTGCTCTAACTGCCATGGCGTAGATGGCAACGCAACCTCACCGAATTTTCCAAACTTGGCGGGACAGCGCGAGGCCTATACCGTTGCCCAGCTTAGCGGCTTCAAGAGTCACAACCGGATCGACCCGGCCGGGTTCGAGTACATGTGGGGACTGAGCAAACATTTAAGCAATGAGCAAATCAACGGTCTGGCAACCTACTTTGCCTCACAAATTCCAACACCAGGCGCAGCTGGTGCGCCATCGGTTCTCAGCGAGGGCAAGCAACTTTTTGAGAACGGTGTTTCGGCAAAAAACATTCCCGCTTGCACGTCTTGCCACGGCGACCAAGGTCAAGGCAATGCCGCATTTCCTCGTTTAGCCAGCCAACACGCTGACTACCTCGTCAAACAATTGGTGGTGTTTCAGCGCACCGATGAACGGCCCGAAGGTGCGATCATGAAGCAAATCGCACACGATCTTACCGCCGACAATATGCAGGCGGTAGCAGCTTATTTACAGGCGCTACCGGGGAAGTAATTTCCGGGCGTGCGCGGCTTGACGGATATTCAAACTGAGATTCAACTCCACGCGCCATTGTAGTTTTTCACGCAAAGCTTATTGGCACTGAGGCAGCGCTTTCCATGCGCTGAGAATGCCTTATTAAGCCCCCCACCATCTGTACAGCCCGCTCACTAAAGCTAGGAAAAAACTCGCCTGCGATAGACTTGGTGGCGCACAACGACAGAAATATCGTCTATTTTTCCTGCCCGGGTTTCGCTGCCAACAGGCAACTCATTGCGCTCGCCATTGCCGCAATTGCCCACAGCACAAAAAAACCGATTGAGTAAATGGTGGTGGGTGAAACGTGAAGATGATCACCGAGCACCACGAGTTCGATTGGATCAACCAGGGTAAAGATGATGCCGACGCCAATGCCCGCGGCAATGAAAGACGGCCATAAAATCCACATCAGTCGTTTTAGCATGATGCCCCCATTTGGCTGAGCGACCTACCGATCATAAATTTAACCATCCGCCGGAACAAGTAAAGCGCCGCCCAATTTAATGTGCGCGCTTGCCAAGCCTTGGATATTTACGCTGCTGACCAACCGCCAGGCGTGCGAATCATCATCAAGGGTTGCATACCATTTGCCTGTTTCCAGCGGCATTAGCGCGCCGACAAAAGTGCTTTCGCCCGAGCGCTGCAACGTCACGCGCCGATCTTTGCCGCTCACCGTTGCGCGTGCAAAAATTAGATTCAGCGTTTCAATGTTTGCAGGAATATGCCGAACATTCAGTACCACCCCCTGCGCGGCCGGATCAATTAAAACTTCGGCTTGGATATCCGCTTTTTTCGCGGTGAGATCGCGCGATATATCCTTGTTCACGCTCATGCCCTGCTTGTAGTAATCGTCTGCCACCAAACCATCTTGGGTTCGTACCGCCAGCACGGTGGTGATGATGCCAGCCACCACCACGATCGCAGGACCTGACATAAGTAACCATGGCCATGGCTCTCGATACCATGGCTTGGGCATTCTTGGCTTATGCATTTCATTCGAAGACATGTTTGAACTCTGGTTAACGATTGGCGAAATCATCGATTAAAGAATGTTGCTTTCTCGTGAATTGAAAACGTACCGGGTGCTTCGCGGCCGTCTGCATCAACCGCCACCACTTGAAACTCAATTCGCGTATTGCCTTTTGGCACATGTTCCGGATCAACCCGAACATTAAGCGCAATGGTTTTGGAAGCCGCAGACGCAATTTCTTGCGGTTGATTCAACCCGACGATCTGTAGCCCTTCAATGCCGGAGACGTGAACCACAAAGCGCTGCAGCTTCTCTTGTGTGTTGAGCAAATGCAGGCGATAGACGTTTTCGATCAGGCCGCCCTCCACTTCGCGCGACATCGCGCCTCGATCACGAATCACATCTACTTTTACCGGCACGCGATACCAAAGCGTAATCCCGGTCGCAATGATGATTGCCCAAAGTAGTACTGTGTAGAGAATAACGCGCGGTCTCAATACACGCTTTAACATCTCGCGCCAGCCAAATTGTTGATCAATTGAATTTTTCGTGGCATAACGAATTAGCCCGCGCGGGTAACTCATCTTGTCCATCACTTGGTCACAAGCGTCGATACATGCCGTGCAGCCAATGCATTCGTACTGCTGGCCGTCGCGAATATCAATGCCGGTGGGGCACACCTGCACACAAATATGGCAATCAATGCAATCGCCCAAACCTTCCGATTTGTAATCCGCTTTTTTACTTCGGGCACCGCGTGCCTCGCCGCGTTTTTCGTCATAGGTAACGACTAGCGTATCGCGGTCAAACATCGCGCCCTGGAATCGTGCGTAGGGACACATATATTTGCAAACCTGCTCACGCAACCAACCCGCGTTGCCATAAGTGGCGAAGCCGTAAAAAAATATCCAGAATGTTTCCCACGGGCCAATTGTCCAGTGAGCGACTGAAAACACCAACTCGCGAATTGGTGCGAAATAGCCGACGAGCGTAAAACCGGTCCAAAGTGAAAGTCCAATCCAGACGGTGTGTTTGAGCGCTTTTAGCCTCAAACGGCGCGCTGACATTGGTCCTTTGTCTAGTTTCTGCTGAGCAATGAAGTCGCCTTCGATCTTGCGCTCAATCCATAAAAATATTTCGGTGTAAACCGTTTGCGGGCACGCGTAGCCGCACCAAAGCCGTCCGGCGACAGCGGTAAACAAAAATAAGGAAAACGCAGAAATCAACAACAATACGGTGAGATAGATAAAATCTTGCGGCCAAAACACCAAGCCAAAAATATAAAATTTACGGGCCGTTAAATCAAACAACACCGCCTGACGATCATTCCAAACAAGCCATGGTGTGCCGTAGTAAACCAGTTGGGTGATAAAGACAATTACCCATCGCCAGCGCGCAAACCAACCCGACACTGCACGCGGATAGATTTTTTTCCGAATCTCGTAAAGTGCTTCGTCTGTATCGCCAGCCGCGATAATCGGGATAACCTTATTCACGTTGGGTTCATGAACATGACGGGATACTCATCAGGGCTTTACCGCATTCGCAACGGCGGTTGCGTCAGAGGCAGAGGCAGCGGCAGCAGGCGCAGGAACAGAAGCAGTAGGCGTAGGAGTAGCGGGCAGAGGATCAGGCAAACCCCCGCCCAAGCTATACACATAAGCCGCGAGCAAATGCACTTTGGCTTCACCCAAGCGCTCAAGTTGAGCCGGCATTTTGTTGTTGCGACCGAGGCGAATTGTTTCCGAAATCGTTTCTTCGCTGCTGCCGTAGAGCCAAATTTTATCGGTCAGGTTTGGCGAACCGAGCGCCTGCATCCCCTTGCCTTCCGGGCCATGACACGCAGCACAGACGGTAAACTTTAATTTACCGTTCGCGGCCAATGCCGCGTCATGTTTCAAACCCGACAGCGAGCGGACATAATTCATGACCTCTTTAATGCCCGCCTCGCCACCAATGGCATCACCCAAAGGCGGCATCATACCGTTGCGACCCAGTTTTAGTGTTGTTTCAATGCTGGCCGGATCGCCACCGTACAACCAGTCAGCGTCACGCAAGTTAGGGAAACCCTTGCTGCCGCCGGCATCTGAGCCGTGACATTGAGCGCAGTTGTTGAGAAACAATCGTTGGCCGATCTCATTGGCCGCCGCATCCTTGGCCAAAGTGGGAATATCTACCTGTGCATATTTCGCAAATATGGGTCCGAATTCCGCATCGGCCTTCTTAACTTCGTCGTCATACTGGCTGCTTGATGTCCAACCGAACTTGCCGGCGAAATTGCCGAGGCCCGGATAAAACGCCAGATAGATCAGCGAAAAAATAATGGTGATGTAGAAGAGCCAGCGCCACCAATTTGGCATGGGATTGTTGTACTCGACCAAGTCTTCGTCCCACACATTGCCATGCAGCTTTACCTGCTCGCCTTTGGATGGGCGCTTCATCGTTTGCGTCCACAGCAGCACGCCGCAACCGATGATCGATATGATCGACACAGCGGCGATAAACCACGACCAAAAATTGCTGTTGAAGTCACTCATGATGGCCGCCTTGTTTCGCCTTCAATTCAGTTGCAGAAACACCCTCATCGTCGTCAACAAACGGTAGATTGGCGGCATCATCAAAGCGCGCTTTTTGCTTTTTGCCATAGGCCCAAAAAACCACGCCGATGAACGCTATAAACGAAACAATCGTGACGATGGTGCGCAGGTCGCTTAAGTCCACTGGTTGCTCCTAACGTGTTGTTTTCAAGGATGTGCCCAAGACTTGCAAATACGCAATCAAGGCATCCTCATCCGTTTTGCCGGTAACGTCTGCTACGGCACCTTTAATTTCTTCATCCGTATACGGCACGCCGACACTCCTGAGCGCCCGCATGCGAGGTGCCGATTCTTCCGGATCCAGCGTTTGTTTCTGTAGCCATGAGTAGGCGGGCATATTGGATTCAGGCACCAAATCACGCGGCTGGCGCAAATGCAGGCGATGCCACTCGTCGCTGTATTTACCTCCAACACGGTGCAAGTCCGGTCCGGTACGCTTACTTCCCCATTGGAATGGATGGTCGTACACGAACTCACCGGCAACAGAGTAGTGACCGTAGCGTTCAGTCTCGGCTCGCAACGGGCGGATCATTTGCGAATGGCAGTTGTAGCAACCCTCGCGAACATAAATATCGCGTCCTGCCAATTGCAGCGGGGTATAGGGCTTCAATCCGCTCACGGGCTCGGTGGTTGAGCGTTGAAAAAACAACGGCACAATTTCAACCAAGCCGCCAATGCTGACCACCAAAATAATCAGCACAATCATCCAGCCAATATTTTTTTCAATCGTTTCATGGGTGAATTTCATTGCCTAATCTCCGTGCGCGGGTTGTAGCCCGCCAATTTTCAAATCGGGATGCGAAGGCAACGTCGCAGGAATAGGCGCGTCGTACGCGTGGCCCATCATTACGGTACGAATCACGTTATAGGTCATGATGAGCATACCGATAAAGAATAATGACCCGCCGACTAAACGAATGGTCCAGTATGGATAGCTCGCTTTTACGCCCTCAACAAAACTGTAAGTGAGGGTGCCGTCGGCGTTGACCGCGCGCCACATGAGACCTTGCATCACCCCAGATATCCACAATGCGGCGATATACAACACCACGCCGATGGTCGCGATCCAAAAGTGCATCGAAATTAAACGCACGCTGTACATTTGTTTTAAGCCAAACAAGCGCGGGATCAAGTAGTACATCGAGCCAAAGGTAATGAATGCCACCCAACCGAGCGCACCGGAATGCACGTGGCCAATAATCCAATCGGTATAGTGCGCGAGGCCGTTAATGGTTTTGATCGCCAGCATCGGTCCTTCAAACGTGGACATGCCGTAAAACGATAGCGAAACAATCAGGAATTTCAGTATCGGGTCGTCACGCAATTTATGCCATGCACCTGATAGCGTCATCATCCCGTTAATCATGCCACCCCAGCTCGGCGCCAATAGAATCAGCGAGAACAACATCCCCAACGATTGCGCCCAATCGGGCAACGCGGTGTAATGCAGATGGTGCGGGCCTGCCCACATATAAGTAAAGATCAGAGCCCAGAAGTGCACCACCGAGAGGCGATACGAGTACACGGGCCGCTCGGCTTGTTTGGGCACAAAGTAATACATCATGCCGAGAAAGCCGGCGGTCAAAAAGAAGCCCACCGCATTGTGGCCGTACCACCATTGAATCATCGCATCTTGCACACCGGCATATGCTGAGTAAGATTTCCAAAAACTGGCGGGTACCGCGGCGCTGTTCACAATATGCAGCAACGCCACGGTGACAATGAATGCACCATAAAACCAATTGGCCACGTAAATATGGGCGGTCTTGCGGCGCATGATCGTGCCGAAGAAAACAATTGCGTACGTCACCCACACAACGGTGATCAGCACATCAATCGGCCACTCTAACTCTGCATATTCCTTGCCTTGGGTGTAGCCCAGCGGTAACGAGATTGCTGCCAGCACAATCACCAATTGCCAGCCCCAAAAGTGGAACGCGGCAAGCCGATCCGATAGCAAGCGGGCCTGGCAAGTACGCTGCACCACATAGTAAGAGGTGCCCATTAATGCACAACCACCAAACGCAAAAATGACCGCGTTGGTGTGTAGCGGGCGTAGCCTGCCAAATGACAACCACGGGATGCCAAGCGTCATGTCAGGCCAAATCAGCTCGGCGGCAATGATGACACCCACCAGCATGCCAACAATACCCCACACAATGGTCATGATGGCAAATTGACGAACCACTTTGTAGTTATAGGTCTCGCCCGCTGTCTGGTCGACTGTCTGGCCAACTGAGCGGTTGAAGGTTTGCGCGATTTCCGCCTGCATGGTCGAATCCTTTTTATAAACTTTTTTGAGTCAAACTCTCGGACGCTATTGACTTGCCTTGATCGATGATCGCATCTGGCGGTTTCGGCAATTTGATATTTATCAACCCCGGTCTGGTTTCCTGGTTTTTATTTATAAACTCGTCCGGAACGCTGTCGTTATCCTGCAAGATGCGTTCGCCGGGCCCGGTAAGATCGTCAAACTGGCCCGAACCCGCCGCCCACCAAAAACAGGCGCCAATCACAAACGCAAGCACCACGCTAAGCGGAATCAGCAGCCACAGGGATTCCATCATTACAATCGGCTTCTCAACAGGCGCATCGAGTTCAGCACGACAATCAATCCGCTCACGCCCATGCCGATTGCGGCCCACGCGGGATTGATCAAATTCGCCATCGCCAAAGGAATCGCAATCGCGTTATACAAAATCGCCCAGGCAAAATTTTCGGCAATAATTTTTCGGGTCTGGCGCGCAAGGGTGAGCGCCGAAATAATCAAACTCAATTTCAGCGACATTAATACCGCGTCTGCCGTCAGCCTTGGCAAATCAGCACCGGCCGCCATCGCAATCGAAACATCGGCAGCGCCCAGCACGGGCGCATCGTTAACGCCATCACCGATCATGGCCACTTTGCGGCCTTCAGATCGAAGTTGCGTGATGTACGCCAGCTTTCCTGCGGGGGTTTGCGCAGCCAGCGTGTGGGCGACATCGATGCCGAGTTCACCTGCAACAGACAGGGCCCGACCAATACGATCGCCTGATAACAGATGCACGGTCAGACCCGCGCGCCGCAGCGCACTCACCGTCGCGAGCGCATCTGGTTTTAAGGCGTCGTCCGTTTGGAAAGTCGCAAGCCATTGCCCATCGCAGCTGAGTACAAAAGCGTCATCATCAGCTGCTGAAGTTAATGCTGCACTGGCGGCTGAAGCTGAGCAGGCAAATTTTTGATGGCCGAATCGGTACCGCGAACCATCTATTTCTCCTTCAACGCCACCGCCCGGAACCACGCGCAAGTTCGTCGCTACCACAGCAGCGGCTTCGCCACGATCTAATAAATTAATCGATTCTGCAATCGGGTGCGTTGCACCCACTTCAAGCGCTGCCGCGATCGCGATAGCATCATTACGCGACATTGCGGTGCAAGTATCAATCTGCCTGATGAATAATTTGCCGGTGGTCAACGTACCGGTTTTATCAAACACCACATCGGTAATTTGCGGCAACATTTCCAGCACATGGCCGCGTGAAATGAGTAGCCCGGCCTTGGCGGTTTTTAAAGTGGCACTGGCGTACGCGAGCGGCGCTGCAAGTGCAACGGCACAAGGGCAGGTCACGACAATGACGGCCACCGCGACATTAAAGCTTTGTGTCATGTCAATGAACAACCAAATAATCCCCGCAGCGGCTGCCAAGCCAATCAGTAATGGCATCAAGAAACGCGCAACCCGATCAGTCAATACCGAAAGCTGCGGCCGTTCACCGAGGGAGCGTTCCGCCATCCGCGCCACGGTGGCCAGCACACTCGCCGCACCCACGCACTCGACCCGCGCGATCAGCGGTGAACCCAAATTGATCGTGCCGCCGATCAGTGTTGAACCGACCGCGTGTATTACGGGTCGCGATTCGCCGGTAACGATAGATTCATCCACCTCGGCCAACCCTTGCAGCAAAATGCAATCAGCCGGAATCGTTTGCCCGGTGGGGATCAAAATCGCATCGCCTTGCGCCAATGCTGCGCTGGCCATTTGGGACGACACGCGGCTGGCAGGGTAGTGTGCCAATTGCCACGCAACCGCCGGCATCGCGTTCGACAGCCGCTCGATTCTGGTCAATGCGCGGTCACGAATGCTCGCTTCCAAATACCGCGCCATGAGCAATAAAAAAACAAACATGCTGATCGAATCAAAATACAGCGCGCCGCGGCCGGTCATCATCGCCAATAAGCTGGTGATAAACGTAGTCGCAATCGCCAGCGCCACCGGTGAATCCATGCTGATGTGACGGGTGCGCCAATCGCGCAGCGCGCCCACCCAGAACGGTTGCGCCGCATAAAATACCACCGGAAGCGTTAACGCCAGGCTTGCCCACTGCATCAGGCGTCGTGCTTCCGCTGAAATATCATCGAAATCGGTGAAATAGAGCGGCACGGTAAACATCATCACCTGCATCATCGCCAACAATGCCACACCCAAATGCTTAAGAGATTCTCGGCGGTCCTTGGCGCGCACGGCCTGGCGCTCACCTGTCGCCACCGGGGTGGCACACAATCCCACTCTGGCGATTGCATCCACAATCATCGCCAAATTGACATCGTTCCCCTGCCAGGACAGTTCAGCACGATGCGATATGTAGTTAATCTCAGCGCCCACCACACCGTGAATTTGTCGAAGCGTTGCCTCCGCCAGCCACAAACAGGCGTTGCAGGTAACGCCATCAATATAGAGCGACGCAGAATGTTTGGAATCGGTCGCGGTTGAAACGTATTGCGATTGAATTCTGGGCAGATCATAGTTGGCGCCGTTCACCGCGTCTGGCGGAACAATCAATGCTGGAAGCGCGGATGGTCCACTGCGCTCGACGTAGAAATTGGACAGCCCTGAATCAATGATCGTGGTGGCCACCGCTTCGCAACCCACGCAACACACTGCCTGGTCGTCGCCCTTGAATTTGACGCTCAAGTGAGTTTCTGACGGAACCGGCAAACCGCATTGAAAGCACGCCATCGACGTGTTCGAGTGATGTGAAAACAGCGCAGGCGGTGAAAACGAAGGCAGGGGCAGATCGAACGACCTCATGGCGCACTCTTCGCCGCACTACTCAACATGGAATGGCACATCCCGGTGAGCGTGGCGTACTGACCGAGCCCGGCCAGTGCTGGCGCGCGATTCAAGCCGATCAATGCCATTGCAATCACCGCAGCGCCCGCTAATATTCGCAGGCGTTTATCGCGCAACCGCGCTTTCATTTGTGCGCTCAACAAACCCGCGGCCGTCATCGCGGGCAGCGTGCCAAGACCGAAAGCCAGCATGTTGGCGGCCCCGTTTACGGCACTTCCGCTGGCCAGCGCCGCCACCAACATTGCGTACACCAAGCCGCACGGAATCCACCCCCATAGCGCCCCCAGCAAAGCCGCTTGGCCGACATTTTTGACCGGCATAAATTTGTTGGTGAGAGGCGAAATCTTGCGCCATAGTTTTACGCCGGCGCGTTCTAGTGGTTCCAAGCCGCGCGTCCAACCTGCAATGTATAAGCCCGTCAGCAACATGACAATATTGGCGACAATAAAAATTGTTAACCGCATCGGCATCGCGTCACGCATGAGCCACGTGCCCGTCGTATCGCCGACCCTGCCGATGGCACCAATCGCAGCACCCGCCACGCTATAACTTAATATGCGGCCAAAGTTGAACGCGAAAACGAGTGGTAAGTTTTGCACGGTCACCGACGCAACAGCAGATTCAGACGGCACACGCGAAGGCGCATTCATCGTGGCCGTGAGTGCTGACACTGAAAATGTTGCAAGCTTCATCGGTGAAGCCCTCGGCTTTGCGGTCAACATCAGCGCCGACATGGCCCCACCGCACATGCCCAAACAATGCAGGCTGCTCGCCAGACCGGTCACGAACGCCGCCAACATCGCCGTCAGGATCAGTGATGTATCCACGTCAGTACCCGTTCTGCATCGCGCCAGTTCAAATTAATTTCGAGTAGCGCTCGCGCACCATGCCAAGTTTCAAGTAACGGTCAAACACCATCGCCACCACTCGCACCAATAGCCTGCCGTTGGGCGTGAAACGAATCCGGTCGTCGTCGATTTCGATCAATTCTTCTTGCTCAAACTGCTGCAACATGCTCCATTCTTCAGCAAAATACTGACGAAAATTAATCGCATGTGAAGTTTCAAAACTCGCCAGTGACAGTTCGAAATCGCACATCAGCGTTTGAATCAGATCGCGGCGCAGCAGGTCATCGTCATCAAGCTTAACGCCGCGCAATATCGGTAATTCGCCCCGATCGAGCGAATCGTAATATTGGTCCAGCACTTTTGCGTTTTGACTATACGTGTTGCCGACATTGCTGATCGCTGAAACACCAAATGCCAGCAAATCACAATCTGGTCGCGTGGAATAGCCCTGAAAATTTCTATGCAGTTGCGCCTGCCCTGCCGCAATCGCCAGCTCGTCATGCGGTAACGCAAAATGATCCATGCCGATATATACATAGCCGGCATCACCCAATTTTTGAATGGCAAGCGTGAGTATTTGCAAGCGCACCTCGGCCGTTGGCAGATCAGCATCGGCAATGCGGCGTTGTGGTTTAAACAATGTCGGCAAATGCGCGTAGCTATAGAGCGCGATGCGATCCGGCTTCATCGCGACCACCCGATCCAGCGTGTGGCCAAAGCCCTCTAAGTTTTGTTTTGGCAGCCCGTAGATGAGGTCGATATTGATCGATGTAAAGCCATTCGCACGCGCCGTATTAATGGCGGCAGCCGTTTCGGCCTCAGATTGAATTCGGTTGACGGCGCGCTGCACCAGTTCATCAAAATCTTGCACGCCAACACTCATGCGGTTAAAACCCAGCCTGGCGAGGGTTTCAATTTTTTGGGTATCGACCGTACGCGGGTCAATTTCGATGGAAAACTCCCGATCAGCTTTGCCCAAGCCCAGATCAAAGCCCTTAGCCAATAGCGCCATCAACGCACACAGTTCATCGGACGATAGAAACGTCGGCGTGCCGCCCCCCAAATGCAGCTGATCAACCCGACGCGAACCGGTCAAGTGATTGGAAACGAGCTCCACTTCGCGTTCGATATAACGCAAATATTCGGCGCTGCGGCCGTGATCTTTCGTGACCACCTTATTACAGCCGCAGTAAAAACAAATCGTGTTGCAAAACGGCAAATGTACATACAAAGAAAGCAGCACATTCCCGCCGTTAATGTGCCTGTTTTCCAGGGTGCGCAAATGCTGCTCCGCGCCATAGGCCTCGACAAATCGATCAGCCGTGGGATAAGACGTATAACGCGGGCCCGGACGGTCATACTTGCGGATCAAGTCCGAGTTGACCGCCAGTGCTGTGAATGACTCATCCATGTGGCTGTTGATGGTCGGTATTGTCATGGTCCGCTTAGATTGGGTTGCGCATATTAATACCTCCATCTTGGCGATGTTACATCAATCGACTTTGATTTAGATCAAATCGTGGTCAAAAAAAACAAATCACAACTACCAAAGCTCTACTGTCTCCTGATATTCCGGCACGCGCGCGCGCCAACCCAGATCTTCCTCAAGATGAATGCGCATCGCATCGGACGCCGAGGGCTCGCCGTGGGTGACGTAAATTTGCGTGGGTGCGGTTTTAACGTTGCGCAGCCAATCCACAATCTCTGAATAATCAGCATGCGAGGAAAGCCCGTCGAGGTTTGCCACGGTTGCGCGTATCGGCACGTATTCGCCGAACATTTTAATTTGAGTCGCGCCTTCAACCAACTTCGCGCCACGTGTTCCTGCCGCTTGAAAACCGGCGAATAAAATCGTGTTGCGTTTATCAGGGCCGAACGCACGGATATGGTGCAGTACGCGCCCGCCGGTGGCCATTCCACTTGCCGAAACAATCACCAT
>JBBRFJ010000078.1:0-13059 GCA_038224475.1 Burkholderiales bacterium | reverse complement strand
CGCTAAGAAGCCCGCAGCGGCCAAGAAACCCGTTGCAAAAAAACCAGCTGCGAAAGCACCTGCGGCTAAAGCGCCTGCGGCAAAGAAACCTGCTGCAAAGAAACCCGCCGCGAAGAAGCCCGCAGCGGCAAAAAAGCCAGCCGTAAAGCGCACCCCTAACGCCGCGTTCATGAAGCCTATGACCGTTAGCGCTATGCTGGGCGCGGTCATCGGCACAACTCCAATGCCACGCACGGAAGTCACCAAGAAGCTTTGGGAATACATCAAAAAGAACAAACTTCAAGACCCGGTTAACAAGCGCATGATTAACGCGGACGAGAAGCTCAAGGCAGTATTTGGCGGTAAAAAAGTTGTTTCAATGTTCGAAATGACAAAACTGGTCTCCGCACATTTGAAGTAAGCCGCATTGTTTCAAGCGGTTTTCGCTTCATGCAGTAATCAGCTAACCGGCTGCACGGCCCCCGTGCAGCCGGTTTGTTTTATGGGCAAGGCGACGGCAGCCTGATTTGCGCCCGCTTCTCCACTACATCGCGCTTGGTTCCCGGTTCCTTCGCATTCGACATATAGGGTCAAGCGGCCCTATGCTATCCCCGACCGGTTACGCCTGACCGGAAGTTTTTACATAACCGGACAAATAAAATTAATAACGTATCCCGGAGATTCCCATGCAAGCAACTAAAAGTGCCATTACAAATCACACCGTTAGCCTTGTCGCCCGCCCGGTAGGCGTGCCGAAACGCAGCGACTTTACGTTCACCGATGAGCTACTTCCATCAATTCAAGACGGCGAGATGCTCTTAAAAGTGGAGTATCTGTCATTGGATCCGGCGATGCGCGGCTGGATGAACGACGCAAAATCTTATATTGCGCCGGTCGAACTCAATGCTGTGATGCGAGCCGGCGGTGTCGCACAAGTCGTGGAATCGAAGCATCCACAGTTCGCCGCGGGCGACTATGTCTCGGGAATGGTTAACGTGCAGACTTATTGCATCACGAATGGCAAAGGCTTTACGAAGGTCGACCCTTCCCTTGCACCGCTCACCACCTATTTGAATGTCTTAGGCCTGCCCGGAATGACCGCCTATTGGGGCCTGATGGATGTTGGTCAGCCGAAGTCAGGCGAAACGCTGGTCGTGTCCGGTGCCGCGGGAGCCGTCGGTTCAACCGTGGGGCAAATTGCAAAAATAAAAGGTTGCCGGGTGGTAGGCATCGCCGGCGGCAAAGATAAATGCAATTACGTCGTGAATACATTAGGTTTCGACGCCTGCATTGACTACAAAGCCGAAGACGTCAAAAAAGCGCTCAAAGTAAATTGTCCGAGCGGCGTTGACATCTATTTCGACAATGTCGGCGGAGATATCCTCGATGCGGTGTTAACGCGGATCAATGTGCATGCGCGCATTGTCATCTGTGGCGCGATTTCTCAATACAACAATACCGAGGCCGTGAAAGGCCCGGCAAATTATCTATCACTACTGGTGAACCGTGCACGTATGGAAGGCATTGTGGTTTTCGACTACGCGCCAAAATACAAAGAAGCCGCGATCGAAATGGGCGGCTGGCTGGCGGAGAAGAAAATAGTCTCGAAAGAGCATGTGGTCGAGGGCATCGACACTTTTCCAGAGACGCTGATGATGCTCTTCAAAGGTGAAAATTTTGGCAAGCTGGTACTGAAGGTATAGGCGATATTTTCGCATCGCTGCCGAGCTTGGTGATCGCCGTTGTTAGCCATTTTTCCAATTCGGTTTACGCTTTTCCAAAAAAGCACTCACACCTTCACTCTGATCTTCGAAATCAAAAAGATCCATAAATCGTTCGCGCTCCAGTGCCAAGCCCGCGCGCCTTGGGATACCATTTCGCGCGTTATGAATCAGTGATTTGCAGAATTCGACTGACTTGGGTGAGAGGCCTGCCACGCGTTCTGCCATGGCTTTTGCGGCATCGAGCGACATGCCTTTTTCAACGACTTCTTCGACCAAGCCAATCCGTAACGCAGTGTCGGCATTCACGCGTTCGCCGGTAAGAATGATGCGCTTTGCCCAGCCTTCGCCGATCAGAGCGGGCAGGTTTTGTGTGCCGCAGCCGCCTGGCAAAAGACCAACGCCCGCTTCTGGAAGCGCCATTTGCGCATGTGATTCGGCGATACGCATGTCGCACGACAATGCGCATTCCATGCCACCGCCCATTGCGTAGCCATTTACTGCGGCGATAGTCACAAAGCGTGCATTCATCCACGCTTCAAACGCTTCGCCAAACGCACCAATAAAAGCGCGCGCGTTTGATTTATCGGCCGCGCTCTCAATTTTGAATCGTTTTAAATCCGCGCCAGCCGAGAAAAACTTTTCACCGGCACCGGTAATCACCGCCGCATAAATAGTGCGATTGGCTTCCAACTCATGCGTTAGCGTTTTTAATGCCCGCAATGACTCCGGCGTCCACGTATTCGCGGGTGGATTGTCGATGGTAATGATGCAGGTGTGATTCTCAATAATGTACTTAATCATTTCGAGTCTTTTTTGTATAGTTTTATGATGCTCGAAAAATCCAGACCGCCGTTGCCGTTTGCCGAGTGCATTTGATACAGCTGCTGGGCTGCCGCGCCCAGCATGACGGGATGCTTCGCGGCTTTCGCGGCTTCGGTGACTAGCGTTAGATCTTTGAGCATTAGATCGACGCCAAAACCGCCGGTGTAGCCGCGCGAGGCCGGCGAATTTTCCAGCACGCCTGGATAAGGGTTATAGCTATCCGAACTCCAGCAGCGTCCGCTTGAGGTATTCGCAATCCCCGCAAATATTTTCGGATCCATGCCGAGGGTCGCGGCGAGCGACATGCCCTCGGCGGTCGCAATCATTTCGATTGCCAGCATCATGTTGTTGCAAATTTTCGCGACCTGACCATTGCCCGCGCCGCCGCAGTGAACAATATTTTTGCCCATGCATTCCAGTATCGTTTTGGCTTTTTCAAAGTCCGCTACATCTCCGCCGACCATGAAAGTTAGCGTGCCGGCCTCCGCACCGCCGGTGCCACCGGAAACCGGCGCATCTATCATGCAAAACCCTTTTGCTTTGGCGTCAAACGCCACATCGCGCGCGGTGTGTGGATCGATTGTGGACGAGTCAATCAAGAGCGTACCTGCGGCGGCACTGTCGAGCACGCCACCGAGATAAACGCTCCTCACATGCGGTGACGAAGGCAACATCGTGACGACGACATCGACCCCTTCTGCACATTTGCCTGCCGACGTAGCATGCTCTGCACCCAAGTCGGTGAGCTTTTTAATCGCATCGGGCACCATGTCAAACACTTTGAGCGTATGGCCATGTTTCAACAAATTTCGCGCCATCGGGCCGCCCATGTGGCCTAAGCCAATGAAGCCAATTTTCATTCTTTCCTCAGCATCATTAAGTGCGTTGGTAAAAGCCGACATATGCGGCAATGATCGCCACTAAAATAATCAGGACAACAACAATACTAAATAGCCATTCAGCCCAACCTGTCATGCCTCTAATTCGCCCATCAAGCCGCCATTGCTTTTTCTTCCGGGCACGAAAATCGCGAGAGAAGAAATATAGAAAACCAATTACGGTACCCCATAGAAGCCCAATGCCAGTGACCGCGGAACTAATGGACTCCACAGCAAAAACTACTTCAACGAGATCGTTGTATTCACACCCGTATTTACCGACGAATCATCAAACCACCGCTCGGTAACGGTTTTCGTCTGCGTATAAAACTGGATAACCTGCTTGCCATAAGGACCTAAATCGCCCAGCTTGGAGCCGCGTGAACCGGTGAAGCTGAAATACGGGACGGGCACCGGAACCGGCACGTTAATGCCGACTTGGCCGACATCGATTTCGTTTTGAAATTTACGTGCCACAGCGCCTGACTGGGTGAAGATGCCAGTGCCGTTGCCGTAGGGATTAGCGTTAACCAGCGCGATGGCCTCATCGAGCGTGTCCACGTTCACGATAACCAGCACCGGCCCAAAAATTTCTTCGTCATAAATTCGCATGCCCGGCTTTACGTCCGAGAAAATAGTTGGCGCGATAAAGTTACCTTTCTCGTATCCCGCGATAACAGGATTGCGACCATCCAACTCCAGCTTTGCCCCTTCGGCAACGCCTTGCGCGATGAAGCCCTCAATGCGCGATCTGGCGGCCTTAGAAATCACCGGTCCCACATCGGTTCCGGGAACGATACCTGCATTGACCTTGAGCGTTTTGGCCTTGGCAACAATATCGGGTATCCACTTGTTTGCCTCACCCACCACCACCACCACTGACGTCGCCATACAACGCTGACCCGCGGCGCCAAACCCCGCCCCTACGAGCGCGTTTAGCGAGTGTTCTTTATTAGCGTCAGGCATTACCACCGCATGATTTTTAGCACCCATCATGCACTGCGCGCGCTTGCCATGATTGCTCGCGAGCTTATAAACATGCTCGCCCACATGACAGGATCCGACAAAAGATACGGCTTGAATTGTCGGATGCGTGCATAGCGCGTCCACGACCTCTTTGCCGCCATGAAGCACGTTTAAAACACCAGCAGGCACACCCGCTTCCATCGCCAATTCAGCGAGCAGCATGGTGGTCATCGGATCTTGTTCAGATGGCTTTAATACGAAAGTATTGCCGGTCACGATCGCCATCGGAAACATCCATAGCGGAATCATCGCCGGGAAGTTAAATGGGGAAATGCCAGCACATACGCCGATCGGCTGGCGAATAAAATAGGTGTCGATTCCGTTGGCGACGTTCTCAGCAATTTCGCCCAGCGACAATGTGCCAATTGAGCAGGCGTGTTCCACGACTTCGAGGCCGCGGAACACGTCACCCTCGGCATCCGGCAGGGTTTTGCCTTGCTCGGCGGTTAAGCAGGCGGCGAGCTTTTTCATGTCGCGACGAATCAGCTCCTGCAGTTTCAGCATGATGCGGGCGCGCGCGCCGATTGGCGTGTTCTTCCACGTTTTAAACGCATCGGCCGCGGTGGAAATGGCAAGGTTAATTTCGTCTGCAGTCGCAAACGGGACACGCGCTAATACCTCTTGCGTGGCGGGATTAACCACATCTTTCCAGACCTTGGTTTTAGACTCGATCAACTTTCCGTTGATCAATAGCTTGACGGTTTGGGTTGCAGTAGACGTGGTTACAGATGGTTCGAGTACGGCTGACATGGCTGATCTCCTGTTGGCGAAGCGGGTCAAAAAATTATTTCCTTAATTTTAGGCCGAATCCAACCTGTCTGCAGGCTCGTACCTTCATTACCCCGAATAAACGTTCATTACTTTAGGTTACAAATTGGGTACATCACGCAGCAAAATTTTCAGCGGTTAGACGTCAACCGGACGAAAATGCGCAGCGTTTAGCGATTGCAGGTCACTAACCAGGAGGCAATATGAATAAGCGTCGTTTAGGTGTTTTTACCGCCATGTCAGCTGTGGGACTATTGTCAGTCGGTGTATCGTTCGCCGCAAGCGCCAATCAATATGGCGCAAATGTGCAATATGACAATGCCCAAGTTATCTCATCCACCCCTGTTTACGAACGTGTCTCTGTGCCGCGTCGCGAGTGCTATAACGAACAAGTGACCGCCTATGATGAACGTCGCAGCAGCCGCGTTGTGTATGACGACCAATATCGCTATCGCGACAATTACCGCGACAACAACCGTGGGATTGGCCCGGGAACGGTTTTAGGCGCAGTTCTTGGTGGCGCGATTGGGCACCAATTTGGCAATAGCAGCGGTGGACGTGATCGCGGCACTGCAGCAGGTGCCATCATCGGTGGCTTGATTGGTAATGACGCCGAAAACAATGGCTATCGCCGTATTTCATCGCCGCGTGAATATGTCGAAGTAGAACGCGTTCCCGTGACCCGCGATGTGCAGCGTTGCCAAACCGTTGCCGATTATCGCGATGAGATAAGTGGTTACGATGTGCGCTACCGCTATCAGGGCCGCGAGTACAACACCCGGATGAATTACGATCCTGGCTCAACGTTGCAAGTGGAAGTCGGTGTGCGCCCCACCTACCGTCAGCCGACCCCAAGTTACTCTCGTTCCTATCAATTTGGAATGAGCAAATGAAAAGCAGCTGCATAGAAATATGCAGCTGCTTTTGTTTACGCTGTCGGTGAAGCTGTCGTTCGTACGAACTTGAAAATCATCCCTCACCTCCTAATTGGCGTTTCGTTATGTCCTTGTAGCGCGAATTCAGCCGTTTCTGGTCATGAAAAAATTGAAACCCTAGCAAATACGGCCTTCTTCACGATTTTTATTCTCGAAATAGCCGCCAATACTAGTGTTTCTTATTTGATTAAAGCCGCTTTCCGCTTGCGGTGTCAAAGAAATAAATCTTCCCTGGCGACGCGACAACGCTGAGGGCATCGCCACTAGATTGGCGCGCGTGGCCATCGACCCGAACCACCACCGGATGACTTGCGATCCGCGCATGGAGTAGTGAATCCGCGCCAAGTGCTTCTGCGCTTTCCACACGCAATGGTAGTTCAGCTTGCCCGGACGCTGATTCCAAGGTGCTGACGGTGAAATGCTCGGGACGCACACCGAGCGTGACCGCCTGCCCGATGGTGAATTTTTCGCGCTGCGCTGGTGGCAACGGCAATTGAATATCGTCGCCCAGATCAATGCCTGCTTCGATAATTTTCCCCGGCATAAAATTCATTGCGGGCGAGCCAATAAATCCCGCCACAAACACGCTCGCTGGGTTATCGTAAACCTCCATCGGTGCACCAATCTGTTCAACGCGCCCTGCGTTCATCACGATCATCCGATGGGCCAGGGTCATCGCCTCGACCTGATCATGGGTCACGAAAATACTGGTGGTTTTTAATTCGCGCGACAGCTTTTGAATTTCCAGCCGCATCTGCACGCGCAGCTTCGCATCCAGATTCGACAATGGCTCGTCGAACAAAAACGCCGCCGGCTCGCGCACAATCGCCCGTCCCATCGCGACCCGCTGTCGCTGCCCACCCGACAATTCGCGCGGCTTGCGCTGCAGTAAATTCCCCAGCTCCAGAATCTTCGCCGCTTTTTGTACACGGGTCTCAATATCCGCATCCGATAGCTTGCGAATCCGCAAGCCGTAAGCCATGTTGTTGTACACCGTCATATGCGGATACAAGGCGTAATTCTGAAACACCATCGCGATATCGCGGTCTTTCGGCTCCAGATTATTGACCATGCGGCCACCGATAGAAATCTCGCCCTCGGTGATCTCCTCAAGGCCCGCAATCATTCGCAATAAAGTGGACTTCCCGCAGCCAGATGGTCCGACGATCACAATGAATTCACCATCCGCGATGTCGGCATCCACACCATGTACAACAGCGTTATTGCCGTAGGATTTTTTAACGTTTTTTAGGGTGATGTTGGCCATTTTTTTGTAGCGTTCGATTGGGACAAAAAAATCCTCAGATACTCTTCCAATTTCGCAAACTCGTTGATTGACGTGCACCTTGGGCCATAACTACGCTGGAATACCCGTCTAACCTAGGGTTTCAATGTCTCAATAGACAAGTCGCGCTTTCGTCTCAATGAAAGGAAAGCACGGATTGCTGCGTATCCAACCAAAACTAAAATTACCGCTTCCAACCATACGGCGTAGCGAAGATGAGCGATCGCGCTAAGCCAAGAAAACATGCCCGTTGATCTGGGCATTCCAATTCTGTCCCGCACGAACGGTAGTACAAACCCCACAACTAGAAAAATGACGCCAGCGAAAAGCGTGCTCCACATAACAATATCGTCCCAACGCGACCAATACCGGGCGAAATTTTCGTCGTTGACGTTTTTACGCATAGAAGGCGCTGTACCAACAAGCGTAGCGAGCGCCCGAGCTGGAAGGCGCGCGCTCGCAGACAGTACCTTTTGTACGGCAAGAGCGCGCAACGCCCCAGCTCGGACGCGCAGTAGCTTGTTGGGGCAAAGTTGTCATTTCTCCGTCTCCACTAACCCCTTAACAAACCACCTCTGCATCAATATCACCACCAACGCCGGTGGCAACATCGCCAAAATCGCGGTGGCCATCACCAAATTCCATTCCGTCGCCGAATCGCCTCCCGCAATCATCCTTTTGATGCCGATCACCGTGGTGTACATCGATTCATCAGTGGTCACGAGAAGAGGCCACAAATATTGATTCCACCCGTAAATAAACTGGATGACGAACAGCGCAGCGATACTGGTTTTGGACAGCGGCAACACCACATCGAAAAAGAACCGCATCGGCCCGGCACCATCAATGCGCGCAGCTTCGGCCAGCTCGTCCGGGATAGTCATAAAGAATTGTCGGAATAAAAATGTCGCTGTGGCGGATGCTATCAGCGGCAGCGTAAGCCCCACGTATGAATTCAGCATGCCCAAATCAGAAACCACTTTGTAGGTCGGCAAAATGCGCACTTCCACCGGCAACATTAGCGTGATGAAAATCATCCAGAAGAAAAAATTCTTCAGCGGGAAGCGGAAATAAATAATCGCGAATGCGGAAATAATCGAAATCGAAATTTTGCCGACCGCAATCACCATCGCCATCACAAATGAATTCAACATCATTTGACCTACCGGCGCAGCCGATGCGCGGGTCGAGCCTGCCGTCAACACGCGCGTGTAGTTGTTGATGAGCTGGTCGCCTGGCAAAAGCGGCATCGGCGCTTGCAACACCTGCTCCATCGTCAGTGTGGACGCGATAAACGTAATGTATAGCGGGAACGCGACAACCAGCACGCCGAGGGTTAATACGACGTAATAAAACGCGGTCATCCATGGCCGATTTTCTACCAAGATTTTTTAACCATCAATATTGCACCTTGCGTTCAACGTAACGGAATTGAATCACCGATAAGGCAATCACGACAATCATCAAAATCACCGACTGCGCCGACGAGCCGCCAAGGTCCCCGCCCTTGAACCCATCCGCATAAACCTTGTAAACCAGAATCTGCGTGGCCTGCGCGGGGCCGCCCTGCGTGGTCGCATCGATCACACCGAAGGTATCAAAAAACGCGTAAACAATATTTACGACCAGCAGAAAAAACGTGGTCGGTGACAACAGCGGAAATACAATCGTCCAGAAGCGGCGCGCGGGGCTGGCACCATCAATAGCCGCAGCCTCCATCAGCGAGCGCGGAATGGATTGCAGACCAGCTAAGAAAAATAAAAAGTTGTAACTCACCTGCTTCCAGACCGCCGCGATCACCACCAAAATCATCGCGTGATTGTCGTTCAGCAAAAAATTCCACGGAATATTCCATTGCTTCAACACGTAACCCAAGATACCAATCGAGGGCGCAAACAGGAATCCCCAGAGCGCACCCGCAATCGCGGGGGCAACCGCGTATGGCCAGATCAACAATGTCTTGTACGCAAACGCGCCGCGCACAATCCGATCCGCCGCCACCGCCAGCAACAACGAAAACGACAGGCCCAAGCTTGCGACCAACACACTGAAAATTGCGGTGGTGCGAAACGAGACTAGATAATTTTCATCGGCGAAGAGCGCTTTGAAATTGTCGAGGCCGACAAATTGGGTGTTGAGACCGAATGCGTCTTGCAGGAGTGTGGATTGATACACGGCCTGAAACGCTGGCCAAAAAAAGAACACCACCGTGATGATGATCTGCGGCGCAACCAGCAGGTACGGCAGCCACTTACTACGGAAGACGACGCGTTTTTCCATTGACGGGATGCGAAATTTTTAAGAAATAAAAAGCAGTTAAATAGTGCCAAATGTGAGCGATCAACGGCCGACGAATCCGCTAGGTGCAATCAAAAAACAGTTTGCCACCTACCGTCTTTTTCGAACAGCAGCTCTTCAATTTTTAGCCATCCGCCGCTTTGTTGTAGGCGCGTTTGATGTTCGAAGAAATTAGTCAGCACATTGCCAATATAAATGGGCATATTAGTTATTGGCTCGTCCTTGCTGTAAAACTCAACCGAGTCAGAAAATATTCGTTCCTCGCTGTCCCAAAAGTCGAAAAAGACTTCCCTCAGTTTGCTTGGCCAAATTACTTCTGCACGCTTATTTTTGTAGGTCATTAAGATTTTATAGACCTCTTTTTCGCAGCAGATCGCTGGAGAATATTTTTCGCAAACTGTCAGCAGCATTTCATTAAGCTCACCCATGTCTTGCACTTTCTGCCCAAAAGAAGTTGCGGTTAAGAACCGGGGTAAGAATTTCAACGTCCGTTTGGAGTAAGCCCAGTAAATAAAATCTAGCTCCCCTTATTCGCCGCCTCAAACTTTCTCAAAATCTCATTTCCGCGACGCACCGCATCATCCAGCGCCGCTTTCGGTTCTTTCTTCCCTGAGAATACGGCTTCCATTTCTTCTTCGATAACCTCACGACCTTGCACAAAATTACCGAAGCGTATGCCTTTGGAATTGGCGGTCGGTGGTTTATTGGTGAGTTGTTTCACCGCAATATCGGCACCAGGATTTTTGTCATAAAAACCTGATTTACGGGTCATTTCATAGGCGGCCATTGTGATCGGCACATAGCCGGTGGTGGTGTGCCATTCCATTTGCACCTCAGGTTTTGACAAATAGGCAAAAAACTTGGCCACGCCTTTGTAGGCGTTGTTGGTTTTGCCGCCCATCACCCATAACGATGCGCCGCCGATGATGGAATTTTGCGGTGCGCCGGCAACATCATCGTGATAAGGAATGAAATTGACAGACCAATCAAATTTGGCGTTCTTGCGGATATTTGCCTGCGCGCCTGTGCTGGAGGTCAGCATCGCGCATTCGCCTGTGTAAAACTTCGCTTCCGCCTGATTGGTGCGACCCGCATAAATAAACGTACCTTTTTTCGACATCTCGGCAAGCATCGTCAATTGCCGCACATGCAGCGGCGTATTGAACTGAAATTGAGTATCAGTGCCCGCCATGCCATTCTCTTTGCTCCCCATCGGCACGTTATGCCATGCGCTGAAATTTTCAATATTCATCCATGATGGCCAGCCGGTGGTGTAGGGGCAGGCTTCGCCCGCAGCTTTTAATTTATCCGCCGCTGCGTTCACTTCCTTCCATGTTTTCGGTGCCTTGTTAGGATCGAGTCCCGCTTTCTTGAAGGCATTTTTATTAATGTAATAAACAATGGTGGAGCTGTTGAACGGGAACGAAAGCATGTCGCCCTTGCTGTCCGAATAGTAGCCGCCAACCGCCGGCAAATAGGCTTTTTTATCAAATGGCTCATCGGCGTCTTTCATCAGCTTTGCCACCGGCACAATCGCGCCCTTTGCGGCCATCATCGTCGCGGTGCCAACTTCAAAAACCTGCAAAATATGCGGCGCGTTTCCGGATCGATAAGCGGCGATGGCGGCGGTCATCGATTCCGCATATTGGCCTTTATAGACCGGCACCACTTTGTAGTCTTTTTGTGTCGCGTTGAATTTCGTCGCGAGGTCATTTACGCGCTCGCCAAGCGCACCGGCCATCGAGTGCCAGAACTGAACCTCGGTTTGGGCCTGCGCCGACAGCGCAGCCGTCGTTAACAATGCGCCGAGCATGATTTTTTTCAACATGATGTTCTCCTCGAAGTGGAACTCAAAACTTAGCGGCTATTGCATTTGTGCATTTGTGCATTCATGCAGTTGGAAATTTGTGCCTTTATATATTTTCACTGTTACCGCTACTTACCTTGCCAACGCAGTAACAAGATTGCAACATTCTAGCCGAGGTTTGGTTTCGCTTTGATGACGCGCGATGCCGGCCGCCGCGTAGATTACCTATGCGCAATCCTCAAAACGATGCGTCATTCAAGGTGACAATCTCGATACGACTGCATGCGGAACCGGCACCGTCGTCGAAATGGTGAACGCGCATTGAACCAATTCCGCTGCTGCCTTGGCGGCTGACTCATTCCGCGCATGAACTGTTGCAATAGTTTCGCCCCTTAGCACCGCCGCACCCAGCGCCGCAATATCACTCAGCCCCACCGCAAAATCAATCACATCACTTGCGCGCCGACGACCTCCACCCAAGCTCACCACCGCCAATCCCAGCGCACGGGTGTTGATTTCAGAAATAATGCCATCCTCAGGCGCAACAACTGAAACGCGTACCGGTGCGGGCAATAAATAATGACCAGCCCTCTCAATAAAATCGGGCGGCCCGCCGAGCGCACGGACCATTTTTGCAAATACTTCCGCCGCGCGGCCATCGTCCAAGCACCGCGCCAATGCTTGCTCTCCAGCCGATGCATCGCGGGCCAACCCGGACAAAACCAGCAGCTCAGTGGCTAACGCCATGGTCACTTGATGCAAACGCGGCGGTCGCGATTTGCCGGTCAAATAATCGACTGCACATTGCACTTCAATCGCGTTGCCTGCGCACGGTGCCAGCGGCTCATTCATATCGGTAATCAGCGCGGATGTTTTCAAGCCTGCGCCGTTGCCCACCCGCTCGATATTTCTTGCCAGTTCGTTTGATTTAAGCAGGGTCGGCATGAATGCGCCGCTGCCCGCTTTTACATCCATCACCAGCGCATCGAGTCCCGCGGCCAATTTTTTAGACAGTATCGACGCCGTAATCAATGGAATCGATTCCACGGTCGCGGTCACATCCCGCGTTGCGTACATGCGTTTGTCCGCGGGTGCCAAATCAGCGGTCTGTCCGATGATGGCGACGCCGACATCGTGCACCGTGGTTTGAAATTTCTCGTTGCTGATATTGGTTTGATAGCCGGGAATCGCATCCAGCTTATCGAGGGTTCCGCCCGTATGACCAAGGCCGCGCCCCGAGATCATCGGCACAAATCCGCCGCATGCCGCCACCATCGGCCCGAGCATCAGCGAAACCACGTCACCCACGCCGCCGGTCGAATGTTTGTCCACGACCGGGCCATTTAAATTGAAATTTTTCCAGTTCAATACGCGGCCCGAATCACGCATCGCGCACGTCAACGCCACCCCTTCATCGGCGCTCATGCCCTGAAAATAGACGGCCATTGCAAACGCGGCAATTTGGCCCTCACTGACCTGTTCAGCCACATCATTGCGCGCGATGCCGCCGATAAATGCAGAAATTTCTGCCGCCGTC
>JBBRFJ010000077.1:0-13334 GCA_038224475.1 Burkholderiales bacterium | reverse complement strand
TAAATCCGCCTGAAATTGCATCAGCAGATCATTCACCGCCGCGCCACCGTCCACTCTCATTTCGGTCACATCGATCGCAGCATCATTACGCATCGCGTGAGCTAGCTCGGCACTTTGAAACGCAATCGCTTCCAGCGTCGCCCGGGCAATATGCGCGCGGGTGCTGCCTCGGGTGAGACCGAGGATTGCGGCTCGCGCGCTGGCATCCCAATAGGGCGCGCCCAAGCCGACGAATGCGGGCACAACATACACGCCGCCCGAGTCTGCCACTGAGGTCGCCAGCGCCTCTACATCAGCGGATTTTTCAAGAATCCCGAGGCCATCACGCAGCCATTGCACCGCAGCACCGGCCATGAACACGCTGCCTTCAAGCGCGTAATGAGTTTTATGACCAATCCGCCATGCCACCGTTGTCAGCAGCCGATTACGCGAAACCACCGGCGTCTCGCCCGTATTCATCAGCAGGAAACAACCGGTGCCGTAAGTGTTTTTCGCCATCCCCGGCTGATGGCAAGCCTGGCCAAACAATGCCGCCTGCTGATCACCCGCCACACCCGCAATCGGAATACCTTTGGGTAGGCCGTCGCAGGAAGTGTGCCCGATAACTGCGCTGGAGCTGACGATCTGCGGCAGCACGCCGGGCGGTATGTCCATCAATGTCAGGAGCTCGTCGTCCCAATTGAGCGCGTGGATATTGAAGAGTAGCGTTCGCGATGCGTTTGACACGTCGGTGGCATGGACTTTGCCTCCGGTTAGACGATAAATGAGCCAGCTATCAATTGTTCCAAACGCCAGTTCACCCCGCTCTGCCCGTACACGCGCATTTGGGACGTTGTCTAACAGCCACTTTAATTTGGTACCTGAAAAATAGGCATCAATCACTAATCCGGTTTTTTCACGAATCATTTTTTCATGACCCGCCGCTTTCAATTCATCGCAAAAACCCGCCGTACGCCGGTCCTGCCATACAATAGCCGCCGCGACTGCGCGATGAGTGGTGCGATCCCACAGAACAGTCGTTTCACGCTGATTGGTAATCCCTATTGCCTCAATCCGCACATCGGCAATGCTGGCGAGCGCTTGTCGAGCTACCGCAAATTGGGTCGCCCAAATTTCTTCCGGGTCATGCTCCACCCAGCCTGGCTCGGGAAAGTGCTGGCTAAATTCGCGTTGCGCAGCCGCGACAATGTGTGCCCGGTGGTCAAACACCAGCGCGCGCGAACTGGTAGTGCCTTGATCAAGCGCGAGAATCGCGTTCATTTGCAGAGCTTCGTTTCATTTGCACTTCCTCGTTTTTCTAAATCACGGCAACTATTTTGAATAATGTGGGCAACATCGACCGTCACGCAAAGTTGACAAAGCGCAATAAAATTGCCTTCGGTCGTACTAACTGATACCAAATAACCAACATTATGACGCTGGCGTCTCAATACACATATCGACGCAACTGCAGCTTCTGAAAAACCTATTAGGGCTGACTTTCGGAGCCCGCTGCGATAACATACACATTAACCGTTGTCGGTTTGGTTGGCGCGCTTGCAAAATCATAATAGCAACACGAACATTGAATTTCTGGAGAACCCATGGGTCTGCTTGATGATTTAAAAAAAGAAGCTGACACGTTAAAGAACGAACAAGCGGTTCAGACGCAGTCGCTTAAGGCGAACGCTGCGGCTGTTGATCGTGCCTTGCGCAAAACATTTTATTATTTGAATGATTTGTTCAAGCAGTTGAACGTAGTCAAACCACCTTGCGCGAGTGAATACGATTTGCAAACCGTGGGCAAAATCGGTGGCCTGTCGCAGGTGGACTACCGGATCGAATTCCGGACCTCGCACCGCGACGGCAGCGAGCATTTTGAAAATCTGGCGATTAATTTTAAGCGCTGCAAGCCCGAACAATTGATTGTTAAGCGAGATGCTGAGCACATTGAGCGCTTTCGCGATTTGCTGTGGCAAAACAACATGCGCTTTACGTCTGATCCGCTGAAGAATGATCGCCGCGTGACAGTCAGCGAGACCTTTACCATCAACTGCGAGGTCATTTGTGGCGTCGACGTCGTCGGTGATTATGAGAGCGGCACGATACGTTTCAAACTGAAAAACGTGGAAGATTTTGGTCCCACGGTTTATACGCTGGAACCCGATAGCTTGACGGATGTGGCACTCGAAGCATTAGCCACTCTTCTCATCGGCAAAGAATCCACATTTAGCAGCTATAACCGCCGCTCCACGTTTAATCCCGCTGTTACGGGGCAATTCGGCAAGAGCAATGTAAAGGTGCCGCTGTACGTGGCCACTCCGCTTAAAACTGCCGTGCCAGAACCGCGCGAAGAGAAAAAGAGTGGTCTATTGGGCTCTATTAAATCCGTATTTAAGCGGGAATCTGAATAGCGAAGCGACCTGCTGAGCCACACGATCGCGCCAAGGACAATCGACTGCAATCTACGAATAAAAAAGGCCGCATTAATGATGCGGCCTTTTTTATCGTGAAACCGATTAAATCTAACTTTGACCCCTCTGCTGCAAGGCCGCAATACGTTGCTCCATCGGTGGATGCGTCGAGAACAACTCCATGAAGCCGGGTTTATCAGAAATGCCAGAAGCGGCCATTGATTTTGGCAATTCGCCCGGTGCCATTCCGCCGAGTCTAGCCAGTGCTTTGATCATCGGCTGCGGAGAGCCCATCAAAGCAGCGGAACCGGCATCTGCGCGGAACTCACGTTTGCGGGAGAACCACGCGACAATAATCGAGGCTAGCACCCCGAACACAATTTGCGCGGCAATGTCTGCCACGTAATAACCGATGCCGGGGCCATCGCGATCATTTTTGAGCAACACTCTGTCGACGAAGTAGCCAACGATTTTCGCAAAGAAAACTACGAAGGTATTCACCACCCCTTGGATAAGCGTGAGCGTGACCATATCGCCGTTCACAATATGGGCGACTTCATGGGCCAGTACCGCTTCCACTTCTTCTTTGGTCATGGAAGATAGCAGACCCGTAGAGACGGCTACCAAAGATGAGTTTTTGAATGCACCGGTGGCAAATGCATTGGGCTCGCCCTCGTAAATCGCAACTTCGGGCATGCCGATGTTGCCTTTGGTAGCAAGTCGCTGCACGGTCGCAACCAGCCAGCGCTCGGTCTCATTGGCGGGCGTTTCGATGACTTGTGCACCCGTACTGAATTTCGCCATCCATTTTGAAATAAGCAGCGAAAAAATCGATCCCGCAAAACCCACGACCGCCGAAAACGCTAGCAACATCGGCAAATTTAAGCCATTTTGAGTCAAAAATCGGTTAACTCCAAGCGCGCTGGTGAGTACGCCAATAACGATCATAACCGCCAAATTGGTGGCTAAAAACAAGAAAATACGTTTCATCTGCTCCCCCGAAAATAATTAAACCCCAAAAGTTTTTTGACAGTATCGATCGCGATTTGTCGCGCTCTATTGCTAATTATTAATGCCCAACCCTTCTTAAATACTTTTAACGCTTCTGCAACGTTTTAGTGATGCACGGATGATTCACAAAATACAATGGGCCGCGGATTTTTTTAGGCGTTTGAGTAACGATTATGCGGGCGTTTCTGGCTTTTTCAATGCGGTTTTAGCGGATTCACGGTTTAACAAAGCGACCATGCCAGCTTTCAACTGGGCCATGCCAATTAGTTTGCCCGGCAATATTGACTAAACTCGATTGCAAAAAACTGGTTATTTGCGCAAACGATTCGCAAAAACGCTACACGCCAACAAGGCAGTCGCCATCGCCCAAAATAGCGGCGCGATGCCTAGCGCCGCGCCCACCGCACCAAAAATCAGTGGCATCACAGTTTGGCTGGTGTTGATCATCGTTGTCCTTAAACCTAGCGCTTCGCCCGCACGCCCGACCGGAGCCGATTCATGCAATAACGACAAAATCATCGGCTGTGGCGCGCCCAGACCCAACCCCAGCAAAAACATCAGCGCCATCATCACGCCAACGCTTTGCGTAAACGGTAGTGCGCAATAACTGACCGCGGCCGTCAGCAGCGCCGCAGCAAGCATCGTCCATGGCCTAACGCGGTTTACAATAAACGGCATCGCCAGACGCACAGCAAACGTTGCGGCCGCGAACGCACCCATGACGATACCGATCTCTGAAGCTGACAGCCCGATTTTTGAGCCATAAATCGGAATTGCAAAGCTGTATACATCCCAGGCTACCGTCAGCACCGCCATGGCAATAAACAAGTGGCGCAAATTGGGATCGCGCAATAAATCGAACACGGCACCTGCGGGGGCCAGGGTATGGGCCTCACGCGTTTTGCCGGGCGGTAGAAGATTTGCAGAGAGTGCAATCATCGGCATTACCGTAAACAACGCCAAAATCAGAAAAGTCGCTCGAAACCCGAGCTGGTCAATCGCGATGCCAGACATCATTGGCGCAATAAAAGACGAGGTCGAAAATCCCAGCGCCACATAGCTGAAATTCACCGGCCGATCTTCGGGCGAGCTCATTTCACCGACGGCGTGATAAGCAGAAACATTGATCAACATAAACGACACGCCCGTGAGCACCGCCGTGACATAAAGCGATATCAGCCCCGGAACAACAAACGGCGTCACGACGCCCAAACCAACGCCGACCGACCCCACCAGCATCGGTTTATTGATGCCGATTCGATCTATCCAGCGACCCGCACTGACCGAAAGAATGGCAGGCAGCAACGCATAAACTGCCATCAGTGAGCCTACCGTGAACGCCGTGGCGTTCAATGAGATCGCATTCAACGAAACCGCAATGCGGCTGCCGTTAAACGCGATATGGTCAAGCACGAGCAGGATGATAATGAGGGGGAGCGGACGCACAGACTATTCTCGCATCTTTCAGGCTTTTGCCGCGATTGGCAGGCTGCGACGCCTTCACGCGATTCGCGGGAAATGTGTCGTCATTAACGCTTGACGGCGAGCGCCACGCCCACGCAGGTCACGAGGATACCAATCAGCGAAATGGCGGTAGGCACCACGCCAAACAACGGCCACTCCAGCGCTACCGCCACGACCGGGGGTAGATAGAGCATGCCCGATACGCGGGTCGCTTCGCCTCGTCGCATTAGAGTGTGCAACGCATTGACCGCGAGAATTGACGCAAAAATAACTAAAAATAAAATCGCTGCCAGCAGCGTCCACGACCATTTCACGACCGCCCCCTCGACCACGTAACTCAATGGAGCCACCACGAGAAAGCAGGCTACAAACTGAATCAACGCGCTTGATCGCAAATCGGCATTCGCACAAAATCGACGCTGGTACAGCGTACCCACGGTCAGTGCCAACAAAGCAATCGCGACCGCAACCAGACTCGCCAGGCCCACGGCGGCAATATTGATTTTGTGCCACACCACCATCGCGACACCGGCAAGACCCACGGCCACGCCGATCCATTGCCGCCGGGACGGTCGCTCGCCCAGCCACACCGCCGAAATGATTGCCGTCAGCAGCGGTTGCGCGGCCAGAATAATAGCCGCAACGCCTGCAGACATGCCAAGGTACTGGGCGTAATGACTACCGGCTAAATTAAGCGCGTACATCATCAGCCCAGCGACGAGAAGGTGAAACCATTCTGCACGGGTGTTCGGCCAGCGGGGTTTCAAAACGACCACGATTGGGAGCAAAAACGCAATCCCGACGGCGAAACGTAACGATAAAAATGTAAATGGCGCGGCGTACTGAAGCCCCGCTTTGGTGGCGATAAAGCCTGAGCCCCAGACAATCACGAAAAACCACGCTAGTAGGTTATCGCTGAACCTTGGCCCATTTTTATGCGCGTTTAACTGCACCACTCGAAGCGCGATTTGATTGATTGAAATACTGTCGGCATGGTCTTGATTTTAAACTGCATCGCGGAGGCTTTAAGTCGCGTTGTTTTTAAATTGCTGGTGGGGGAATTTCGTTCATTGCGCGCGAAATGATGGCACCCGATGCATGTCAAGTTTAGATTGCCTAAACAAAACTGGCCGGCAAGCAACGCTTACCGACCAGAAGAATTTATCGTGCCAAATATTTGGGCTGCGGGTGCTAATTATTTGAATATGCCCTGTAATTTTTTCGGCAGCAAAAGTTTATTCTCCATCCACGCAGGTCTGACGATGATCGGTTCTGGGTTATTGCCATCGGCTGACAGTGCGCCCCGCTTTGTGGATTTTTGTGGAAGGCACACGCCTGTTTGACGGTAACTCAATGCCGCCTCGAGTCTGGCCTCGGTAGGATCGCCGAGTTGCTTGGTGAAGTCGTCCGCGATAGTGCAGGTCGGTGCGAAGCCGTCGGCATAATCACCAAAACCGACGTTGTTAGTCCCCTTGAACTCAATCGAGAAATAAGTGGTGCTGCAATTCTCGGTCGGCACAAAACCGTAAGGCTTGCCGCGGGTGGTGGTGCCGATACGGATCACCTGCACGCCGATACCCTGCAAGCCATTAATGACGCCCTCGCTGGCGGACGCCGTACCAAAGCTGGTGAGCACATACACACGCCCCAAGTTGAGTGTGGGAAGCGCCGTATTGGGTGAGGTGCCGGTGTTAGCGGCGCCGCTTGATATGTTATAGAACGGTGTGAGGTTTGACTGATCTGCGTTATCCGCCACCCGTTTATCGCTGTACGTTAGCTTTTCATAGATTTTGTTATTGGTGCGTGCCGCACCGGCGATCATATAAGCGAGCTGGCTTGAAATATAAACCAAGCCGCCGCCGTTATAACGCAGATCCATGACCAAGTCCGAAACGCCGGCTGCACGCAACTGCGTAAAAGCGCTGATCAGCTGACCTTCAGAAGGGAAATTGAAGGAGTTGAATTGCATGTAGCCAACATTCCCGCTGGGCGTCGAAATCGACTTCACGTTCTGCACCGGCGCAATCGCAACATTCGCTGACACCATTGTTACGGTACGCGGCGCAGCAGCACCTGCGTCCAACACACTAAAGGTATGTGTCTCGCCTGGTTTCGTCTGAAAGAGACCGGCGTTAATAATGGCGACCCCGCCCGCCGTGCCGTCGTTCACGAGATCAATTCCATCGACGCTGAGGATTCTGGTGCCGCGCTGTAGGCCCGCGTTCGCGGCGGGCGAACCCGCGCCCAAGTAGGCAACAACCAAATTTCGCGGCGGCGTATTTTGCAAAAATGCAAACACTGCGCCATATCCACCCTGCACACCGGACTGTGAACTTGCCTCGTAGCTCGCGGTATCTTGGTAGAAATGAAATTCGTCTTTCAGGCGGCCAGTCGGGGTCAGCACCGATGTTTTCAACGCATCAAAATAATTGAGTGGCGTCGAGAAGGACGCCGCCGATACATTCGGCACTTCGTTGTACCAAAGATAGGTTTCATCAATGTACGAACGCACCCATGTTTTCTCGGTATCGAGACTACCGGGTCTATCGCCATATTTTGGATCCGCTCTGGGGATCGCGCACTGTGCCTCTTTAGTGGAAGCTACCGGCAAACCGCTGCCGAATGGCAGGCGCGTCATCAGACGTTTTTGATTGAAACCATTGATCGTGAAATCAAGGGTGAGTCCACCACCAACGGTAAACGTAGCGGTTGCGCTTCCAACCACGGCGGGGGCGGGAATATCTGCTGCGCGCCAATTTTGAGTCAGATAATTGCTGCCGTTGGAGCGCGTGCGCAGCAAGTTGCCGGTCGCGACGCCGTTTGTAATTTGTTCATTAAACGTTAAAAAAATTGGCTTGCGATCAACGTCATAGTGATAGATCACGCCAAAAACACTGCCCCCATTCTGCGCGAGCGAGAAACCCCAGCCGGACGCATCCGCTTGATAATAAAGATCGGTTGAATCGCGCGGGAAATCGGCAAGTCGCGAGCCAAAACCAAATCGGCTGATCGATTTTGTAATTGAGGTGTCGCCAATTTGGTAGGCGAACGTCGCGGTGTTGGCGCTCATGAACGTCAGCGTCGCAATCCCAATTGGTGGGGCAATATCCGCTTTTACAAACGGCACGTTGTACGGCGTGCCGGTGAACCGATAGAGATTGCCCCGGCAGAGCGAGCCATTAAAACGTTGAACATCGCAACCGGAGAGCAAGATAAACAACGGTGCGCCCTGCTCGTCGTAGGTGTACCAGGTGGCCACAATTTCATCATTGCGTTGCGTAATTTGAATGCCCCATCCCGACTCCGCAGCGCCGGCCCACCATATGTCGGTGTAGTTCACGGCAGGAGAAATTGATTGTGCAAAAGCAGCACTCGCGGTGAAGAAGAGGAACGCTATTGCGACCCACAATTGTTTCAATATTTGTTGCATACCAATGCTCCATTAAGTTTTCTTGACGAAGATGTGCAGGCCGCAAACGGCTGCCTGTAATGCTTGGTCAGATAAAGATAATTGCGATCGCGAATAGTAACGCAGAACTTAGGGTACTTAACGAAAATTTCAGACGTATTTCCGTCAAAAGGTGCGGAAACATATTTGACTTAACAATCGTGAGATGAATATCCTGCGTTCACGGTTTGTGGTCAGCTGACATGTGACGAAACCTTATGTTCATGCGACAAAAAGCATCAGGCACCGCGTTTTCATTTTTGCGGTCCCGCCGTATATCGCGATTTATGGCGCAGAAATTTACTCAGCACAGCAGACAACCCAAAAATCTCAGCGATGCACTCGCAGCATCTCTGCCGGTTCGCGCAGTTGGTCTTCGATGATCATTGCGCTGGCGCGCTCGGCAATCATGATCGTCGGTGAATTGGTATTGCCCGATGTAATTGTTGGCATGATCGATGCATCCACGACTCGCAGACCGGCTACGCCGTGAACCCGCAATCTGCTATCAACCACCGCCATTCCATCATTTGCCGTCCCCATTTTGCACGTGCCGACCGGATGGAAAATGGTGGTGCCGATATTGCCCGCGGCGCGCGCTAATTCTTCGTCGCTATTAAAGGCAGGTCCCGGCATGAATTCTTGTGGTTGATATTTAGCCAGCGCGGCAGCTGCGGCAATTTTGCGGGTTAATTTGATTGCATTCACCGCGACCTTGCGATCAGCCTCGGCGGATAAATAATTCAAGGTGATAGCCGGGTGATGGTGAGCATCGGCGCTTTTCAAACGCACGTGTCCGCGGCTTTCGGGCCGCAAGTTGCACACGCTGGCGGTGAACGCGGGAAATTTATGGGGTGGATCACCAAACTTATCGAGCGACAGGGGCTGGATATGGAATTGAATGTTGGCGCTCTTTTGTGATGGATCGGATTTCGCAAACGCGCCCAGTTGTGATGGTGCCATGGATAGCGGTCCGCGCCGGAACATTGCGTATTGCCACGCCATGTGCGCTTTGCCCAGCCACGAATTAGCCGATTCGTTGAGGGTGCGAACGCCGTGCACTTTAAACGCGAGTCGCAGCTGCAAATGATCCTGCAAATTTTCGCCAACCCCCATCAGGGTATGCGTCGGGGTGATGCCCAACGGATTGATGTGCGTGGGATTGCCAATGCCGGAAAGCTGCAAAAGCTGGGGTGAATTTATTGCGCCGCCGGAAAGAATGGTTTCTCGCGCGGCTTCCACAAAATATTTCTCGCCTTTATGATCAAACTCGACACCCGTCGCACGTTTGCCCATCGTGCGCTTATTCGCTTCCGTGTCTGCTCCCTGCCGAAGAGCAGATTCAACTCGAACCTTGGTCGAAAATGCGCCGGTCAGCACGACTAGGTTAGGTCGCTGCATGGCAGGGCGAAGAAACGCCTTCGACGCGTTCCAGCGCACGCCGGTTCTCTGATTCACCTGAAACCGCGAGGAGCCAAAATTATCACCGCTATTGAAATCTGCCACTTTGGGGATACCGGTTTGCTCAGCGGCATCGCGCCATTTATCCAGAATTTCCCATTGCAATCGCTGCTCTTCGACGCGCCATTCGCCATCGCCACCATGGATTTCTGAATTACCCGCATAGTGCTCTTCACTTGCCTTGAAAACAGGCAGCACATTTCTCCAGCCCCAACCCGGATTGCCCAGCGCTTCCCATTCATCGTAATCACGTGCTTGGCCACGCATGTAAATCATCGCGTTTATCGACGAACAACCACCCAGTGTGCGACCGCGCGCGTAAAGAATTGAGCGCCCGTTGAGGCCCGGCTCGGGCTCGGTTTTGTAGCACCAGTCGGTGCGCGGATTGCCTATGCAATATAGATAACCCACTGGAATATGGATCCAGATGTAATCGTCTTTACCGCCGGCCTCGAGCAGCAGAACCCGCATTTTAGGGTCTGCGCTAAGCCGATTTGCAAGCACGCAACCTGCCGTGCCTGCGCCAACAATAACGTAATCGAAGGTACCGAAGTTTTTCAAATAAATTTTGAAACTCTAGCACCGGCGGCCTTAAGCAAGACTTTTTGCCTGCAACGCCAAGCCAATGCTGGGGTTTACTTTCAGAATCTTTGCATTAAAGCGAAAATACAATGCGTCGAAGCCATTAGGAGGGCGATCTGAAAGTCAGCGAGGCTACGTGACGAGCAACTTGTTTAACCGCATCGCGCGCCGACGTCAATGCCGGTGAATCCAGCGACGCCAACTTAGATTCAGCGCGCGAGACGACTTTCGCGGCGGTTGAACAACCGGCGTCCGCGCCGACCAGCAGGCTGTATTCGGGATGCTCTAAAAATACCCTCCCGCAAACAATTACCCTAAGGTTGGGATTGAACGATGCACTTCGAGCGACTTGGATTGTCGAGGTCATGGCAGCGAGGCGGTGGTCGCGCTGGAATGCACTGCTGAGCGAAAGATCCAGCACATCAAACCATTGCTCTTTTACCAAGCTCTCCAACTCGCCGTCAGTGGCGGGGAATTCACATACAACATCCCAGCCCGCACGCCAGAAAAACTCCGCATCAAGCCGCATTCCGAGCATATGCGGCTCACCCGGCTGGGTGGCCACCAGCACGGATCGGGTGGAGGCAACGGGTGCCGCTTCAGCCTGAAACGCGGCGCTCAAATCACGCACCAGTGACTGCAAACGCCACATGCCCACCGTGACTTCAACATCATGGCAAACATCCTGATTACAAAGGTCGCCCAAACGCCGCGCGACCGGCTGTAGGACATGCAAAAAAATCGACTCGATGCAAAGCCCTTTTTCATGCAGCAAATCCAGATAGTCGCCTGCCGCAGTCGCGTCAGTGCTCAGCACGCGTTGCGTGAATTCCTCAATGACATCGCTGCTATCGTTTATTTGTGCATGTGATGTGTGGCTTGCCGCGGCACCATGAGCGCCTTCGAATCCATCAGATATGTTCGCGCGATGTGCCATTAGCAAACGCGGAATTAATTCGCTGGCAACGACTTCACCGATCAGGTCATATGACGGTTCAGTTTTTATCGCTACCATCTCAGTACCGGCTGAACTTGAAGACGCACCATCTGCAGACATGACATCATTCTTCCCCGGCCCGTCAAGCGCGGCAAATTCATTCCAAGCGGGGTTGTCTTGGCCGGGATTCAACCTCAGCCGATCAAGCATGGCGCTCGGTACTTCAACAGATGCAGTGATGACGGCGTGAGCGGGATCTTCGGCCCAAGCGAGGCGCATATCCCAGTCCGAAAACAAGCGTCTTGCAATCGATTTTTCACCCAGTATCTCGACGTCGCCGTGGCGCGGATCAGCCTGAATAGATTTCCATATTTTCGCTACCGCATCTGCCGGACCTTCAAGCCATTGGAAAAAACAGCCGTGGTCATAAACCAGCAGACCGGTGATCAAGTTTTCGCGATTGCGAGCGCGAGCATGATCAAGCAAATTTTCTAGCTCTGTCTCGGTAAATTTTTTAACGGGTCTGCTTTGATAGACCAGCGTACTCAACAGCGAAGTTTCGTTGGTCACACCAGGCTCTGGCAGCAACGCAGCGTGGAGGAAATTGGCGACAGGTGCGTGCAGAAGTGACATCGTTTTGACCGGTTTTTAAATCTGCCACGATAGGCTTGGGCGCTTGCATGAAGGCGTGCCTTAGGCCACATATCCTTCGGCAATCGAATGACAATGGATGGTGAACCGCCCGCCGTCGCTTGTCAATGCGTCACATTTTATACAAAAGAGTTGTCAATAAGACTGCTGCGGCGCAGCAATTTATGTCGACGATTTGGTGACGCTGCCGATCATGCTGAACAGGCAGGGGCAATCGGTAACAGCCCCAAGGAATTTATTATGAAACGACCCTAAGATTGGCTTCGTTTGGTGCCACTTGCCTTTTTCAACACCGATTTTGAACGCACATTCGTATTGGCAGTTTTTTTTCCAGTGTTGGGTGTCCGCGATCCCGTCTTTCCACTCGCAGTTTTCAGACCCGCACTTTTCTCGCCCTCTCCGCTCACAGGTTGTTGCAATAAATTCCAGGCCCATAAAGCCGGATTCATGGCCGCCGCTGTTTTGGCAAGTTGAACAAGGTCTGGGGGTTGAATTTTTTCTTGCGCTTCCTCGCTAAGCTTCACGTCAGCATCCGCATTCCGCGCGCTTGGGGGAGCCATAGACCCTGGCATCGACATTGGCAAGGGATTAGCGGCCATTTTTGTTAAAAAATCTTTCTGGTATTCAAGTGTTTTTATAGACATTTCCACCACGCCGACCTGGGCCTTAAGCCACATTAATACTGTTTCGAGTTCGCGGGTTTTGCGCTCGATTTCTTTTGGATCAAGCGTCGCCATCATCATCGCTGCAGCATTCGATACGGGATTATTGGCACTGTTCGCCATAAACGGGCTGGCGATGTTCTGGAAAAGCTCAAAGTAATTAGGAAATGACGAAGCCATGCCGGATGCGGGTTTGTCAGAAGACATAGTGAGTTCCTCGTGATTTGACTTGCAGATGTGAATTTTGCTTCTTCCAAACTACCACAGATGCAAAATTAGGTTGCCGGAATGGTGTGGCGGGCCTGGACGGGGCGACGGAGGAGGTCAGCATTTTATGACCCTCAATATAAGCATCGACAAAAAATAAACCCCACCGAACATGCGCTCAGGCGGGGCAATCTTCAAACATAGTTAGCAAATGTTTTTTTCAATTTGCTTAAATTACTTTTAACACATCCGCCTATTTATCAAATTTGGCGATAAATTCTCTAATTTTCGGGTAGATTAATTCGCGATATTTGCGACCGCTGAAAATCCCATAGTGACCCACTTGGGGCGTCGTGTAGTGTTGCTGTCGCGCCGCGGGTATTCCGCTGCATAACGTATGCGCGGCCTGGGTTTGTCCGCTGCCTGAAATATCATCCAGCTCGCCTTCGATGGTGAATAGCGCAGTGCGCTTGATGGCCGCAGGGTTGACGCGCTCGCCTGCCACGTCCATTAGTCCT
>JBBRFJ010000076.1:0-14097 GCA_038224475.1 Burkholderiales bacterium | reverse complement strand
TCGCCAGTTCGCGTAGTTCGTTAAGCGACGACTCAAACTCAACATCGCTGACGCTCGACAGATGTACGGCGGCAACAACTGCGCGCAGGGGACGTTCTTTGGTTTCTTTTTGCATTACGTGATTTCTTGTTTTGTGTGGTTAAAGTGTTTGTAGTGTCAAACGTATTGGGTTGCCGGGTTGCAATGTGGCGCATTGCGGACATGAGAAAGCAGTGGTCACAACCCGCAGCGAAAAACGCTGAATAGCGCCCCTCTCAACAGCACCAGCCGGACAAGTTCTTGACGCCGAAAAACCGATCACCGCGAGGGAACGCCAATTAAGCGATAGCAGTGAAATGAACACCGACGATATCGCTATTCACCGTGTTACATTAGTTTATGTTGAATTTAATATGGGAACCAAAATGAAACCTATGCAAGTTGCAAAAATACTATTAGCCACCTCCGCGATACTGGCGGGCACGACTGCCTACGCCAAATGCGATAACTGCGGCACCGTCACGACCGTCCGGACCATTAACGTAAAAGGCGAAGGCACGGGGCTGGGTGCCATTGCAGGTGGCGTATTAGGCGGCGTGCTGGGCCATCAGATTGGCGGCGGTCGCGGCAAGGATGTCGCGACTGTGGCGGGCGCGGCGGGTGGCGCATATGCAGGCCACCAAACCGAGAAAAACATGAAAGCAAAAACGAAATATCAAGTTGCCGTAAAGCTTGAATCCGGCGAGTCGCGCACCTTTACATTTAACTCGGCGACTAGCTACAGAGTGGGCGATAAAATTAAGGTCGATGCAGGCAAATTAGTTCGGCAGTAATGGTAAATATTCAAAAGCGATGTAAATGACAACCTAGCAAAGACGGGCTTCTCCAAGCATATTAGATCGATGAGGCCCGCCATTGCTAGGGTTTTTATTTTTTAGGCCACCAACGCCGCAATCAAATCATGCTCATTCGTATCGGTCACGCGGACACGAATAATGTCGCCTGATTTGATGGTTTTGAATGCGTTTTTATTGTCGGCATGCACATGAACTTGTCCGTCAATCTCCGGCGCATCAGCGCTTGATCGGCCGACCACACCATCGCGGCTCACCATATCGACGAGCACATCGACTTCGCGGCCAATTTTATTTTTAAGTTTTGCCTGGCTGATTTTGGTTTGTGTTTCCATGAAGCGGCGCTGACGATCATTGCGGATTTCTTCAGGCACCGGATCGGGTAAATCATTTGCCACCGCGCCTTCAACGGGCGAATACGCAAAGCATCCGACGCGATCCAACTGCGCCTCTTGCAGGAAAGATAGCAACTCTTCAAATTCCGCTTCAGTCTCGCCCGGAAAACCGGCGATGAAAGTAGATCGCAACGTAATATCCGGGCACATCTTTCGCCACGCGTGAATTCGATCGAGTGTTTTTTCGGCATTCGCGGGCCGTTTCATCAGCTTCAAAATCCGCGGGCTTGCATGCTGAAACGGCACATCCAGATAGGGCAATATTTTACCTTCCGCCATCAGCGGAATCACCTCATCCACATGCGGATACGGATACACATAATGCAGACGAACCCACACGCCCAACGTGCCAAGCGCCTCGCATAATTCAGTCATACGCGTTTTCAGCGGTCGGCCCTGCCAGAAGCCGGTGCGGTATTTCACATCGACACCATAGGCAGAGGTATCTTGCGAAATCACCAGCAATTCTTTGACGCCGGATTTCACCAGATTTTCGGCTTCTTGCATCACGCTGCCAACCGGACGGCTCACCAAATCGCCGCGCATACTCGGGATGATGCAAAAGGTGCAACGATGATTACAGCCTTCGGAGATTTTCAAATACGCATAATGCTTTGGTGTAAGTTTGATACCGGCAGCAGGCACTAAGTCGATGAACGGCTCATGCGGCTTCGGCAGATGCGCGTGGACATGCTGCATCACTTCTTCCTTGGCGTGCGGGCCGGTCACCGCGAGCACTTGCGGATGCGCAAGCTTGACTAAATTCTCACCACCCTCGCCCGACTTCGCGCCGAGGCAGCCAGTCACGATGACTTTGCCGTTCTCCGCGAGCGCTTCGCCAATCGCATCGAGGGATTCTTCGACAGCGGAATCGATAAAGCCGCAGGTGTTGACCACCACTAAATCGGCACCCGCGTAATCAGGTGCAATGTCATAACCTTCCGCGCGCAATTGCGTGATGATCTGCTCGCTATCGACGAGCGCCTTGGGGCAGCCGAGAGATACGAAGCCGACGCGCGGTGCTTTCACCCGTGGTTTGGAAAGTTTGATGGGACGAACAACAAGAGTCATGACAATTTACCGATGCGGTTTAATGGCTTCGCTGTTTAGCGAACGAGCAATAGTTGATTTTATTTTCCACTCGCTTTTTTAGCGCGGGGCTTTGGTGTTGCTTTGGCGGTCGATTTAGCAGCAGCGGCTTTGGCCATTGTGACCGGTTCCACGGCCGGCGATGCGTTGGGAGACGCGGCAGAATCGGCTTCATCGGTCTTCGTTCCCAGTGGCGAAACGAACGGAAACGCGGAAAACATTTGCACGGCCTGTTTGCGCAATTCTTCTTGCATACCGATCACGCTGGTTGCACTTTTTTCAAGATAATCACCCATCACATTCGGGAGAGCGCCGGCCCCGGCGATGCCGCCCAATCCACCTAGTCCACCCACGCCAGCTCCACCACTTGCTCCGCCTGCTGGCGACTGCATAATTTTCGTCCATGCATCCGGCTTAAACGCGGGCACCGCGCCATAAATGTTTTGCGATTGCGCCTGAAATTTGCGCTGCGCTTCATGAAACGCACCGATGCTGCGTTCAAGGTAGGAGCCCATCAGGCCCTGCATGGAGTGTCCATAATAACGAATGATATTGCCGAGCATGTCGGCTGAAAACATCGGCACTCCGCCGCTCTCTTCTTCCAGAATAATTTGCAGCAAAATACTGCGGGTCAAGTCCTCATTGGTGCGCGCATCGTGCACTGCGAAGACCTGATATTCCAGCACAAACTGTTTAATTTCGGCGAGCGTAATGTACGCACTCGTCTCCGTATCGTAAAGGCGGCGGTTAGGATATTTTTTGATGATTCTGGGCATTACGGGCTCCATAAAAAGATCCATTAAGCGAAACACAGGGCTGGATACATCAATAACAGTGGCTACGCTTCTTTCCGCTTACCGCCATATTCCTGGCATCGGAAAAACATAACCAAAAGGATTGCTCGCTGAATTTTTGCGGGCATTTTGTGGCGCTTATGCACATTCGTCATACGCTTGTCACATGTTGCGCTACACAATAACGTTTTAGATATCCAACTGCCAAGCACAAGTAATATCAATGTGCGGCGCACCACAAATGCCTGAAATTGCCTGCTTACCTGTAGCACTGCTAGTGCCGATCGCTATAAATACATGATTGATTATATTAACATTTTTCGAGATTTCCGGGTTAGCAAAATAAAAATGTTGCACTGCACCAAAAAACGCTTGACTTGAGGAGGCTCTATCTCTATTATTTGGTTTGTGCAGCGCACCATTTTTGATTCAAAGAGTCCTCGGCAATATTTTGAGTGAGTGGGTGTTCTGTAGCGATATGCTGGGATAGACAACGGTAAAGCGTCATCGTTTTGAAGTCCACACTATCAAACAGCATTCATTTTTAACCACCCAATAAGGAAACATAATCATGACAACAATCAACAACACAGCCGAACAATTCGGTGACTTTTCTAAAACCGCGGTTGATGCCGCAATGCAATTCGCAAAGGTCTCCATCGACAGCGCAGAGCGCATGATGGCGCTCAATATCGAAGCCACCAAAGTGAGCCTCGACCAAACTTCTAAAGTTGCAAAATCATTGGCAGGCGTTAAAGACGTTCAGGAAATGAACTCCGTCAGCACCAAATCAGCAGAAACCGGCCTTGAGTTTTTCACAGGCTACTCCAAGAATTTGTATGAAATCTCCAGCGCCGCACAAGCCAACTTCTCAGCATTGGTTGAAGAGCGCGTCGCCGGCTTCCAGAAGTCAGTTGCCGACAGCTTGGACAAAGTTGCTAAGTCCGCACCGGCCGGTTCGGATGTTGCCATCGCTGCCATGAAACAAGGTTTGGCTGCATCGACCGCCGCAATGGATTCAATGTCCAAGGCGAGCAAGCAAGCAACGTCATATGCTGAGAACGCATACAAGACCGCAACCGACACAGCGACCAAAGCAACTGCTTCTTCCAAGAGAAAATAAGCACCCGCATTCGCAGCAAGTTTCTTAACGTCTCCTCCTCCTTTATTCTTATTCGCTAGAATTTGGTAAAGGATTCAACCCCAAGAGGTTTTCTTCTTGGGGTTTTTTTTGCGTATTATTTCTGTGGCTTCAGTGGAATGCTTCATTCAACGGCAGCGGTCGCCAAATAATGCGTAAGTGGCTCGATGTTTTCTTCTTTCTTTACTCTGAAAAATTCCCATGAAAAACAAAATCGCGCTGGTGACCGGCGGTGTTGGTGGCATCGGCACCGCCATCTGTATTGCGCTCGCCAAACAGGGCTATTTCGTTATCGCAAATTACCTTGTGCCCGGCTCGGAAGCGGCATGGCAAGCGAAAATGCAGCAGGCAGGTTTTGATCAAGATGGGTGCGGCGTTGCATGCGCGGATGTGTCGGATTTCACCGCCAGCGGCAAAATGGTTGGCGATATTGAATCGACAATCGGGCCGATAGACGTGCTCATCAATTGCGCCGGCATTACCCGCGATGTCAGTCTGCGCAAGATGACGCCCGAACAATGGCACGCCGTCATCAACACCAATTTGAACAGTGTTTTCAATGTCACCCGCCATGTGATCGACGGCATGTGTGATCGCGGATTTGGTCGCATCGTCAATATCTCCAGCGTAAACGCCACCAAGGGCGCGTTCGGCCAAACCAATTACGCCGCGGCCAAAGCCGGCATTTTGGGGTTCACCAAATCACTCGCCCTCGAAGTCGCCAAGAAAGGCGTCACGGTAAATGCCGTATCGCCCGGCTTTATCGAAACCGACATGACCGCCGCCGTCCGCGAAGATTTGCGCCAACAAACCCTGGCCGCGATCCCCGCAGGCCGCGCTGGCACGCCGGAAGATGTGGCCAACGCTGTAGTATTTTTAGCCAGCGACGGCGCGAGCTACGTCACGGGAACCAATATGGCGGTGAATGGCGGGGTACATGTTTATCAGTGACGATAAGGGATTATTTTTAATTTTTGAAATCGCTCGCGAGTTGCTCATTCCTGGTGAAGACTAAATCAACATTGAATTGGCATCGAGGATTTACTCGATGTTCGCGCTAGTCGGACTTGAGGAAAACGGATATATTTGCAGCATGGTTAGGATTTAAATTGAAAAAATATGATGCTGTGGCAAGAATTTTTATGAATATTGGTTCATGTCATTACCCCCTTTGCGAGCCAAGCCACGTCTGGGTCTACAAAAATGTACTGTCCAGTGCTGGGCCTCGTTGACGCTATTGGGCCGACAGTTTTTGCGGCCAGTGTTAAGTCGGGCATCCATTGAGCCGCCGCGAAAGAGATGTAGCCGAATCGAAGTTGATACGGCGTATCGTGGGTAGTGTAGGCATTTTCTTTGTAATCGCAAGCATTTGGCTTTACCTATCTCAGCCGTCACGCAATCTAGACGCGGAGGGATGTCTCGCGTTCGGCGGCTTGTTGCTCGCCTTTGCAATATTTGGAAAGGCCAAATGGCTCGGCGGGTTTGGTCCATGATGTCGCGATGCGGGGGGGCTAATAATGCGTGAGAGCAAACTGAGCAACGTGTTGATACTTGTTTCACCTCAACACTCGCGTCTTGTCTTGCAGCTCGCCTAGATCGTTTAAGCCGCGTGAAAACACATTGCAAAATTCACGAATTTTTATGCAAAATTTGGCCCTTGAGAATTTCGTGGCCTCCAACAACAACGAAGCTGGAGCGAAAACCGGTTCGCGGGATGTGCCACTCGCTACTTTTTAGTCCCTCTTTCTTCAGCATAGTTGGTTTTCGATCATGACTCGCACTCCATACCGAGCCGATTTCTTTGATGCCTCCGCGCTTGCGAAGGTATATTGTGACGAACCGGGTTCTACCCGCGTGCGAGAATACTTTCGTAGTCGCGCAACAAAGTACACAACGCCGTTCTGCTTCTACGAGACAATGAACGTCATTAAAGGTAAGTGGAAATACAAAGGTGAAATTGCGCTGGATCGGTATCTGGAAGCCGCATTCCAGCTCACCGCTTGGTACGGCGCATCCTCCCCGAAAGTCGAAGATTTGGACTTCACCGACCCGCTAACGTTTGCGGAAGCGAGGGCGATCTCCGAACGGAACGGTCTCGACTTATCCGACGCGTTTCAGATACTTAGCGTCAAAAAGGGCTACTTCTCGGTTTTGGTGAAAGAGTCCGCGACGATTTTGGTCACTGCAGATAAGGAACTGTCTGCAGCGGCAAAAAGCGAGGGTCTGCGCTCTTGGAATTTCATGACCGAGCCTCCTCCCGAATAAGTGCTTCTACACTGAAGTATCCGACTGGATCCTTTCAAAATTACTGGGCTAGAATTTATCGCCATTACTCATTAACCACCAAATTAAAGACGCCTCATATCTTCTATCAAAAAATTAAACGCTTCAATCCATTCGCTTTTTTAAAAAAAACAATACTCGCACCTGTTAGGGTGTCTCCTTCAAAAAACGTCCTCCAGTGCTGGTGTCTTAACATTCACCGTGTCACCAGGGTTAACGAGAAAATTAGGTGACTCATGGGACCACACCCCGGAGTCGCTTTGATCGGCCGGGCTACAGCTTGTGTCCAGATTGAGCTAGGAAAAATCGAAGCCATATGCGTTATCAAGGACGAATTACAACTTGGAAGGATGACAAAGGTTTTGGGTTCATCACGCCAAATGGGGGTGGTGCGCAGGTCTTTCTTCATATCAGCTCGTTCGTAAATCGGCAACGACGGCCAGCGGACAACGAGATCGTCACATATGAGCTTCGAATTGATGGAAAAGGTCGCGCCCAGGCCGAGGCTGTTGCGTTTGTTGGCGAGCAGGCAATTTCATCCAGATCCTCTGTGAATAGCAGCATTCCTACGCTATTCGCTTGTGGTTTTTTAGTATTTGTCGTTGCCTCAGTATTCTTTGGCAAAGTACCAACGGCGGTTCTTGCCCTTTATCTTGTGGCCAGTATCGTCACCTTCATTCTTTACGCCTTCGACAAATCCGCTGCTCAGCGCAATCGATGGCGGACGCCAGAAAGTAATTTGCATCTATTCGCCCTTATTGGTGGTTGGCCGGGAGCTTTGACGGCTCAGCGACTACTTCGCCACAAATCCAAGAAAGCATCTTTTCAGATCGTATTTTGGGCGACTGTCTTTCTTAATTGCTGCGTGCTTGGGTGGCTATTCACACCGTCCGGGGCGACGATGATTCGCTCCATTCTCGGTGCGGCGTAAGCGCAAACACAGCGCTCAGCCTCGCCCCTTCGTTCACGCGACTCCGCTCAATGAGGCGGCGCATCGGCGGTCGGCACAAAACAAAAGACTTAACAAAAATAGTCAAACCCTAATATCCACGGCATTTACCAACTATAAAGCCTTCAGAAACCCCGCCTATAAACGAGGTTTACTTTTTTCAGAGGCTAAGACGTCCTCATTTTCGCGCCACATCAGGCGCTTCCGCCCGCGTATGGGCTTGAATCCGGATGCATCCAAGTTATCTACGTAACAACGTATTTGGATACCCGCATACACGGGGAAGACGGAATATTACGGTTAGGATTTACGCTTAGTCCGGTCACAGATCACCATAGCCGCGATCACAAAGCCAACAAAAGCCCCAACAAAAAAGCCGCAGACTTCAATCTGCGGCTTTTTGATTCTTGCAAAAAATATTACTTCAACAAATGCGCCACACCCGCGCGCTCTTCTTCCAATTCTTTCAGCGTATTGTCCATCTTCCCGCGTGAGAATTCATCGATTTCGAGGCCTTTGATGCGTTCGTATTTACCATTTGCACAGGTCACCGGCACGCCGTACATTACGCCATCAGGAATACCGTAGCTGCCGTCGGACGGAATGCCCATCGTGACCCATTTGCCGTTGGTGCCGAGGACCCAATCGCGGATGTGGTCAATTGCCGCATTGGCGGCGGATGCGGCGGAGGATACGCCGCGCGCTTCGATAATCGCGGCGCCACGTTTACCGACGGTGGAAATGAAGGTATCGCGATACCACGCTTGGTCGTTCACGACGGCGGGTGCTGCTGCGCCGCCAATAGTGGCGAAACGGTAATCGGGATACATTGTCGGCGAATGGTTGCCCCAGACGATCATTTTCTCGATGCTATCTACTGACTTGCCGGTCTTGGTAGCGAGCTGCGATAGAGCGCGATTGTGATCGAGGCGTAGCATGGCGGTGAAGTTTTCACGCGGCAGGCTCGGTGCTGATTTCATGGCGATATAGGCGTTGGTATTGGCCGGATTGCCGACCACCAATACTTTTACGTCGCGCGACGCGACCGCATCGAGTGCCGCGCCCTGAACGGTAAATATCGCGCCATTGGCCTCTAACAAATCCTTACGCTCCATGCCGGGGCCGCGGGGACGGGCACCCACCAACAAGGCTACGTCGGCGTCCTTAAACGCGGTCATCGCATCAGCATGCGCACTCATGCCTGCCAGCAAAGGAAATGCGCAATCATCCAACTCCATCATCACGCCCTTCAACGCCTTTTGCGCTTTTTCGTCCGCGATTTCGAGCAGTTGCAGAATCACGGGCTGATCCTTACCGAGCATTTCGCCTGACGCGATACGGAACAGCAAGCTATAACCGATTTGGCCAGCGGCACCGGTAATAGCAACGCGCATTGGTTTTTTCATGTGATGACTCCAGATTGGGGTGGCGATGGGGGAGGTGTTGCAAAAGGCGAAACCGATTATACAAAATATGCCGGGTAAACAGCGCGAAGAGAGGTTTGCGAGCGAATCGCACAATCAGAATCGCACAATCAAATTGCCAACAATGAGAAAACATCGTGGTGTGCGCGAATTCCCGTTGAGCGTCGCTGAGCAACGCAGAAGCGGCAAGGGCATCCCGCGAGGACTGTCTGAGGAGGGTGCCACGCTGCTCGCCAGCGCATAAATCCACTTCACCCGACGAGTTCCGCAGCGGCCTGTCGCGCGGCTTATGGCTTCGAGTAGCGCAAGGCATTTTGTCGCAGCAGCATCGCGACAAAACGACAAACCCGGGTCGCCTTTCTTGGCTTACTTTCTTTGGCGAAGCAAAGAAAGTAAGTTGCTGCCGGGCAACCCCGGCATGGATACATGATCAACACGTTTCCCGATCGCTCTGAATTTACGTGGGAGAGTTTACGTGGGAGAGTTTACGTGGGAGAGCGAAAACGACGATCAATCAGCTGCCTACGGCCAACAGCCTAGTCCACCCGCTTCTTCAGCCCAATCATCAACACCCCTGCCATCACCAATCCAGCCCCGCCCATCTGCAACCACGTCACCGGCTCATTCAAAAATAAATAGCCCAAAAATATCGTCGCAGCAGGACCGATGGAGCTCATCATCGCGGCGTTGGATGATCCGATGCGGCGCATACCTTCGGCCATCATCAATACCGGCAGCACGGTCGAGACGATCGCCATCCACGCGGCCAGCGTCCAGATTTGCGCGGGCTGCCTGAGTGCCGTCATGCTATGCGCGATCGTAAAATGAATCAGAATCGCAATGGTCGATATCACCGAGGCATACGCGCCAAACCGTATCGCACCGATGCGCCTCACCATTTGCCCGCCACCCACCAAATAGCCCGCATAGAGCAACGCGGAAATAAGCACCAACACGCTGCCAAACACGACCGAATTCTCCGTTGTGACCAAATCATGCACAAACACCAACGCAATCCCGGCGTAACTTAAGACCAGTGCCGCCACATCGCGCTTCACGATGCGATAGCCTAGAAATAGCGCCGATAACAAGACCACGATGGTGGGATTCAAAAATAAAATCAGCCGCTCGAGCGCTGCGCTGATGTACTGCAAACCCCAGAAATCAAACAAACTCGCGCCGTAATAACCCATCAGGCCGACCACGGTCAGCGCAGCCCAATCGCGCCGCGTCAGTGGCGCCGCGCCGCGTGCTGACCAAACCGAAATGCCTAGAAAAAACGGCAACGAGATCGCCATGCGCATGAACAGCAGCGTGATTGGTGCGACGTCAATGCCGGTGACCGCCGCGTTGGCATACGCAAGTTTGATGAAAATTGCCTTGGCTGAAAAGCCGATCGCGGCGATCAGCACATATGCGGCGCCGACGACGTCGGTGCGCGATTTGGTAGGCAGGCTGGAGGCTGGCGCGCTCATGCGCGGTCGCCATTCACAGGGTGTAGTTCATGCTGACTTCAGTCCCAGCTCCTGCCAGCCTTGGTGCCCCAATTTTTCCAGCGTTTCCTTATTCTTCTCAAAAATATCCGCCGCATCGGGAAACGCCGCCACCGCCTTTTCTACACTCGCCTCACGCAGCAAATGCAGCGTGGGGTACGGTGACCGGTTGGTGTAGTTGGTGATGTCGTCGGGCTCGGTACCCGCGAATTGATACTGCGGATGAAAGCTCGCGATCTGAATTTCACCGCCCAATCCAAGCTCTTCCACCGATGCATCGGCAATTTCTAAAAAGTCGTTGTAGTCCAAAAAGTCATTCAAGACATGCGGATGAATGAGCAAGGTTGTGTCGATCAATTTTTGATCGGACTCGGCCAAATGATTAAGTTCCAACATCAAATTTTCAATGAGCGCCTCTACCGTGTCAGCCTCGCTCACCACCATGCGAATTTGCCCTTTGACATGCACGGCTTTCGCAAACGGGCAGAGGTTTAGGCCAATGACCGCGCGCTCCAGCCAGTTTCGGGTATCGCCGATGTAATCCACAATCATTACCAGTTACTCGAGCGGAATTTTTTGATCGAGAATCGCGACCGCCGTGATCGCGTTGTCCGGGAATCCGTCAATGACCAGATCGGAATAAGTGAGATAGGTGAGCGTGTTGCGCTTGGCATCGATCATCCGCACGACGCGAACGTGCTTAAAAATGAACGAGGCACCTTCCTTGAAAACCTCTTCCTGCTGCGGTAATTTTTTCGCGAAGCTAATCGGCCCAACCTGACGGCAGGCCACCGAGAATCGCGAAGGGTCTTTCGCGAGGCCGACTGCGCCTTTCAACCCCCCGGTTCGTGCCCGCGAAACGTAGCACGCAACGCCCTTGACGGATGGATCATCGAAGGCTTCGACGACAATTTTATGATCGGGGCCGATGAGGATGAATTTGGTATCGACTGAGCCAATTTCTTCGGCAGCCAGATTGCAGCCCAGCAATCCGCTAGCGATAAATAAAGCCAAGGCAGCTTTTCGAACATTGAGATTCATAATTTTGGATCCTTGACGAATGTAAATATTGTTCCGAGCAATTGCTTTCCCCAGCGACGGGGCGGAAAAGAGAGATTCAAGCGGCGATGCTGCGCGCCCGCGTGTGATCTCAGACTGAAAAGACATTCCGTCCCAAAGTATAGAGGGATCGCAGAAGCCATATTCGACTTGCACGCGCAAGCCACGTAAACTACGCGGTTCTTTTGACGAATCTGAATCGCATCATCATGTCTACCGAAACCACCAATATTGCTGAACCGCCGACCGAGGCCGCGCTGGACGCCGCACGCGACTTGCAACGCGAGGCCGCACAAATCAAAACCGAAGCCGCCCGCCGCCGCACATTCGGCATTATTTCGCATCCAGACGCCGGTAAAACCACGCTGACTGAAAAATTGCTGCTATTTTCCGGCGCGATTCAGCAGGCGGGCACAGTAAAAGCCCGCAAGAGTTCCCGCCATGCAACATCCGATTGGATGGAGATTGAAAAGCAGCGCGGTATTTCGGTCGCGAGTTCGGTGATGCAGTTTGAATATCGTGATCACGTCGTCAACCTGCTCGATACGCCCGGTCACCAAGACTTTTCGGAAGACACGTATCGGGTGCTGACGGCGGTGGATTCCGCGCTGATGGTGATCGATGCGGCGAAGGGTGTGGAAACGCAAACCATCAAGCTACTCAATGTCTGCCGAATGCGCGCGACGCCGATCATCACCTTCATGAACAAAATGGATCGCGAGACGCGAGATCCGCTTGAGCTGCTCGACGAAGTAGAGTCGGTATTGAAAATTCAGTGCGCGCCGGTGACCTGGCCAATCGGTATGGGCAAAACGTTTCGCGGTGTTTATCATTTGCTGCGTGATGAGATCATGCTGTTTGAAGCTGGCGAAGATCGCAATACCGGCGAATTCGAAATCATCAAGGGCATCGATAATCCGCGCTTAGCCGAGATGTTCCCGATGGAAATTGAGGAGCTGAAAATGCAGGTGGAATTGGTCAAGGGCGCGTCGCACCCCTACGATCTCGATGCATTTTTAGCAGGGACACAGACGCCGGTATTTTTTGGCTCGGCGATTAATAATTTCGGCGTGCGCGAAATTTTGAATGCGCTGCTTGATTGGGCGCCCGCACCGCGTTCCCGCGACGCGACGAACCGAACTGTCGAATCCACCGAACCTGCGTTCTCAGGCTTCGTGTTCAAAATCCAAGCGAATATGGACCCCGCCCACCGCGACCGTATCGCGTTTCTGCGTGTGTGTTCAGGCAAGTTCGAACGCGGGATGAAGATCCAACATCTGCGCATCAATCGTGAAATCCGCGTCAATAACGTTGTCACGTTCATGGCCGCGAGCCGCGAGCAGGTCGAGGTCGCCTATGCGGGCGACATCATCGGCCTGCCCAACCACGGCAATATGCAAATCGGCGATTCGTTCTCCGAAGGCGAACCGCTGCAATTCACCGGCATCCCGTATTTCGCGCCCGATTTTTTCCGCGCGGTGCGGATTCGCAACCCGCTGAAGGTAAAACAATTGCACAAGGGTTTGCAGCAACTGGGCGAAGAAGGTGCCGTACAAGTGTTTAAACCAGTGAGTGGCGGCGATTTGATTTTGGGCGCGGTCGGCGTGCTGCAGTTTGAAGTCGTCGCGAGCCGCCTGCAAAATGAATACGGCGTTGATGCCGTATTCGAAGGCACCAGCACCACCTGCGCGCGCTGGGTGACGGTGAAAGAAGGCGAGGATAAACGTCTGCTGGTCGATTTTGAAAATGCGCTCGCGCATAACGTGTCGTACGACGCGGCGAATAATCTAGCTTACCTATCACCGAACAACGTGAATTTACGATTGACCGAAGAACGTTGGCCGAAGCTCGTTTTCCACACCACGCGTGAACACTCGGTTAAGTTGGGTGTTTGAAAAATAGCTGTATTTGCGGCAACGCCATCGCTTACGAAAAATGTTGTGGCCGATATATAGATGCTAACGAAATTGCCCCGACTGCAGAAGCGTTGATGCGTTCGCGCTACGCCGCCTATACAAAACTGCGCGAAGATTATTTGTTGGCGACGTGGCACATCAGCACACGACCGGTGACGCTGCAAGAGATAAATGAAGTACCGACCAAGTGGCTGGGGCTTGAAGTAAAAATGGCCATTGCACATTTGGCGAATACAGAAAATTTAAACGACCCGAACAATATTCACGATCCCAACAAAGCCACGGTAGAGTTTGTTGCGCGTTTCAAAATTGGTGGCGGGCGTGCTGAACGCTTGCACGAGATCAGCATATTTGTGCGCGAAGAGGGGCGCTGGTTTTATGTGGATGGGAAGGTGCTGGGGGATTAGTCGCTATTAGTGCGGCCATCAATTTACAGTGCGTTTGGCTCCCTCTCCTAGGGGACGGGCTTTCATCCCGCACCATTTAGTAGCCCGATAAATACAAGAAGCGCAAACTCATTCATAGCTTCGCGCCGAGCAAAAATCAAAGGAACATAAATGAACGACGTTGAATATTATTTAACCGAAGAATATATCGAGCTAAACCATCTGCTAAAGCTAACCGGCTTCGCCTCCAGCGGCGGTGGAGGCTCCGCGTTGGTGGTGCAGGGACTCGTTACCGTCGATGGCAAACCAGAAAGCCGCAAACGCAACAAAATTCG